>JAYSNJ010000128.1:0-17786 GCA_043723905.1 Holophagaceae bacterium | reverse complement strand
GGCTTCGCCCGGACACCACGTGGGGGTCAAAGGGGGGACGTAGCGACCACAGGGAGCAGGCGGTCCCCCCTTCCAAGACTGCGATCCGTTAACGAAATCCGCCGGAGTCGACCATGCTGAAGCGCCTTGCCCTCACCCTCGCCTGGCTGGCCCTGGCGACCTTCGCACCCCGGGCCCAGGCCGCCCCGCCCC
Organism: Holophagaceae bacterium; assembly: GCA_043723905.1. Lineage (GTDB taxonomy): Bacteria > Acidobacteriota > Holophagae > Holophagales > Holophagaceae > JAYREN01. The sequence continues at coordinate 17,594 of JAYSNJ010000128.1, read as the reverse complement.
CCAGGGACATCATCCTGGCCACCACCACCAGCACCCAGGATTCGGGTCTGCTCGATGTGCTCGTACCCATTTTCGAGAAGAAGACCGGCTACCGGGTGAAGACAATCGCCGTGGGCTCCGGCCAGGCCATGGCCATGGGACAGCGGGGCGAAGCCGATGTCCTCCTGGTTCACTCCCCGGATGCGGAGAAGAAATTCATCACGGAGGCCTTCGGGATTCATCGGCGCCTGGTGATGCACAACGATTTCATCCTGGTGGGACCATCCCAGGATCCCGCGGGGATCAAGGGCGCCCCATCCGCGATCGAGGCCTTCCGGAAGATCGCCGGGTCAGGCCAGCTGTTCATGTCCAGGGGTGACAACTCCGGCACACACGCTCAGGAGAAGAAACTCTGGAAGGCCACCGGCCTGAATCCCGAAGGCCAGAAGTGGTATCAGCAGACCGGCCTGGGCATGGGGCAGACCCTGGGGGTGGCGGCAGAGAAGAAGGCGCATGTCCTGGCGGATCGCGGCACCTTCCTGGCCCTGCGGAAGAATCTGGGCCTCGTCATTCTCTGCGAAGGCGACACGGCCCTCCTGAACGTCTACCACGTCATCGAAGTCAATCCCGCCAAGTTCCCCAAGGTGAACGCCCCCGGCGCCAGGGCCTTCGCGGACTTCATGGTGGCCAGGGAGACCCAGGAGCTCATCGCGCAATTCGGTATCGACAAGTTCGGATCCCCCCTTTTCTTTCCCGACGCGGGCAAGAAGGACGAATAGATCCCCCACTCAAGACATCTGATCTGAATCCGGGGCGATTCCGCCCCGAGGACGTTGCCATCCCCAAGGACTCCCATGACCAATGCCATCTTCAACCTGCCCGATTCCTACAACGAACCCGTCTTCACCTATGCCCCGGGCAGTCCCGAGCGGGCGCGCCTGAAGGCCGAACTGGACCGCCAGTACGGCCTGGAGCTCGATATCCCGCTCATCATCGGCGGCCAGGAGATCCGCACGGGCAATCTCCAGAGGGTCGTCTGTCCCCACGAGCACGGCCACGTGCTGGCCCGGTACCACGAGGCGGGAGAGGCCGAGATCCGCCTGGCCATCGCGGCGGCCCTCAAGGCCAAGGGGGACTGGGAAGCCATGCCCTGGGAGGAGCGCGCCGCCATTTTCCACAAGATGGCCAGCCTGATATCGGGAAAGTACCGCTACATCCTCAACGCCGCCACCATGCTCAACCAGTCCAAGAACGCCCACCAGGCGGAGATCGATGCCACCTGCGAGACCGCGGACTTCTTCCGCTACAGCGCCAAGTTCATGGAACAGATCTACCGGAACCAGCCCATCTCCAATCACCACACCTGGAACCGCGTGCACTACCGGGCGCTCGAAGGCTTCGTATTCGCCGTCACGCCCTTCAACTTCACCGCCATCGCCGCCAATCTGGCCACGGCCCCCGCCATCATGGGCAACACGGTGGTATGGAAGCCCGCCTCCTCCTCCATCCTGTCGAACTACTACCTCATGCAGCTCTACAAGGAGGCCGGCCTGCCGGACGGCGTCATCAACTTCGTCCCCTCCCGGGGCTCCGTCATCGGCAAGACCGTGCTGGAGGACAAGAACTTCGCGGGCCTCCACTTCACGGGCTCCACGAACGTGTTCAACTCCATGTGGAAGACCGTGGCCGAGAACGTGGGCCGCTACCGGATCTACCCCCGCCTCGTGGGCGAGACCGGCGGCAAGGACTACATCTTCGTGCACGCCTCCGCCGAGCTCCCAGAAGCGGCCACGGCCATCGTGCGGGCCTCCTTCGAATACCAGGGCCAGAAGTGCTCGGCCTGCTCCCGAGTCTATGCGCCGGCCTCCCGGTGGCCCGAACTCAAGGCCCTCCTGCTGGGCCACATCGCCCAGATCCGCCTGGGGGATGTGCGGGATTTCCGCAATCTCATGAACGCCGTCATCGACGAAAGCAGCTTCGACGGGACGATGCGCTACATCGAGACCGCACGGGCCTCCGACAAGGCCGAGATCATCGCCGGCGGCAGGGGCGACAAGTCCGTCGGCTACTTCATCGAGCCCACGGTTATCGTCACCACGGATCCCCACTTCCTCACCATGGAGGAGGAGATCTTCGCCCCCGTGCTCACGGTCTACGTCTACGAGGACGCGAAGCTGGAGGAGACGCTCCAGGTCCTGGATCAGACCTCGCCCTACGCCCTCACGGGCGCCATCTTCGCCCGGGACCGCTACGTCATCAACCACCTGATGGAGGTGCTGGCCAACACCGCCGGGAACTTCTACATCAACGACAAGTGCACGGGGGCCATGGTGGGCCACCAGCCCTTCGGCGGGGCCCGGGCCTCGGGCACCAACGACAAGGCCGGGAGCTTCCTCAACCTGATCCGGTGGACCTCGCCGCGCACCATCAAGGAATGCTTCGCCCCGCCCACGGGCCTGGCCTACCCCTTCATGGACGAGGCCTGACCCGTTAGGCTACGAGGATGCAAAGGAACCCCAACCGGAACCTTGCGTTCCATCCGCAAAGGGAACTGATGAACCACAGAGGCCGCAGAGAAAAAGAGAGGCCACAGAGAAGAGACCATCGCAGCCCTGTTTCTGCTTCTCTTTTTCCTCTGCGCTCTCTCCTGTCTTCCTCTGTGCCCTCTGTGGTTCTGCTATTCCTGCTGTTCTGTGGGCTCACCTTGGGGTTTCCCCTCGCGGCCCAACCCAGGACCGCCACCCTGGCCATCGCGGCGGCCGGGGATCTGCGGGGCACCTTGGAAGAAGTGAAGGGCGCCTTTGTAGCCCGGCATCCGAGCAAGCGGATCGATCTCAGCTTCGGCGCCTCCGGAAGCCTCACAGCCCAGATCCAGCAGGGGGCCCCCTTCGATGTCTTCCTCTCGGCCGATGCCGGCTTCCCGGAGCAGCTCCGGCAGGCGGGCCTGGCCTCCCCCGAGGGCCCCTTCCCGTACGCAAGGGGTTTCCTGACCCTCTGGGTCCGGAGGGATCTCGGGTTGGACACTGAGCACATGGGCCTCCGCGTGCTCCTGGACACAAGGATCAAGCGCATCGCCCTGGCCAACCCCAAGGTGGCACCCTATGGCAGGGCCGCCGAAGCGGCCTTGAAGCAGGCCGGAATCCAGGAGGCCCTCCAGCCCAGGTTCGTCTTCGGGGACAACATCGCCCAGGCCGCCCAGTTCCTCCAGGCGGGCGCAGCCGAGGCCGGCCTCATCTCCCAGTCCCAGGCCCGCCATCCCGCCCTGAAATCCGCGGGGACGACCTGGAAAGTTCCGGAAGACCTCGCCCCTCCCCTCCGGCAGAGCGGCGTCATTCTCGCGCACTGTGCGGCCCCGGCCCTGGCTCGGGCCTTCCGGGATTTCCTGATCGGGGCTGAAGGACAGGCCATTCTGTCCCGGCACGGTTTCGGGCAGCCCTGATGGACTGGGAGGCGATCCGGCTCAGCCTGCGACTGGCCTCCGCCTCGACCCTGCTGCTGCTCCCCCTCGGCCTGGCCCTGGCCCTTCCCCTGGCCTTCGGCCGCTTCCGCGGGAAGGCGTTGCTGGAGGCCTTCACCTCACTGCCCCTGATCCTGCCGCCCACCGTTCTGGGCTTCTACCTCATCGTGGCCCTGGGCCCCCGCAGCCCCCTGGGACATGCCTGGGAAAGTCTCACGGGATCGCCCCTCGTCTTCAGCTTCAGCGGCCTGCTGCTCGCCCAGGTCTTCACGAACCTGCCCTTCTTCCTGCAGCCCCTCGTCTCCTCCCTGGGAGGCGTGGACCGGCGATTGCTGGAAGTCTCGTCCACCCTGGGCTCCGGCCGGGTCGCCACCTATGTCCGGGTGGCCCTGCCGCTGGCCTGGCGGGGCCTGCTCTCCGGGATGATCCTGACCTTCGCCCATGCCCTGGGGGAATTCGGAGTGGTGCTCATGGTGGGCGGCAACCTGCCGGGTCGCACCCGCACGGCCTCCATCGCCCTCTTCGACCAGGTGCAGTCGTTCGATATGGCCGGGGCCAACCGCACGGCCCTGCTGCTCCTGGGTTTCGCGTTCACCGTGCTGGCCTGCACCGCCTGGCTCCGGGGAAAGTCGTTGCAACGTGATCACTAATACGATTTCTTGGCATCAACGACATAAGGGGCCGTAGGAAATGAGTCAAAAAAGTATTTGTAATTTCGCAACGGCCCCTAAGGAGCGGGCATGGCGTTGAAGTGTGGTATTTCCAGAGACTTCCCAGGCGGACCCAGGGTCGAGGCAGCCTTCGAGGTGGACCTGGACCGCTTCAGTATCACGGTGCTTTTCGGCGCTTCAGGGTGCGGGAAGACCACGATCCTCCGCTGCCTGGCGGGCCTGGATCGCCCGGATTCTGGATCCATCTCGGCCGATGGCACACCCTGGTACGACGCGCCCTCGGGTCGCTTCGTGCCTCCCCATCACCGTCGGGTGGGCTATGTCTTCCAGGAAGCGGCCCTCTTCCCCCACCTGGATGTGCGCGGCAACATCGCCTTCGGGATGCGGCGGTGGTCCGCCCCGGAACGCCAGGCGCGCCTCCTGGAACTGATTCCGCTCATGGGCCTGGAGGGGCTGGAGCAGCGCCGACCGGTGGAGCTCTCCGGGGGCGAGAAACAGCGGGTGGCTCTGGCTCGGGCCCTGGCCCCTCGCCCCCGGTTGCTCCTGCTGGACGAGCCCTTCGCCTCCCTGGATCGCCCCGCCGCCGAGCAGCTGCGGCATGGGCTCCGGCACGTGCTGCAGGCCACGGCCATGCCCGCCATCCTGGTCACCCACAGCCGGGACGAGGCCCTCTCGTTGGGGGACCAACTCCTGCTCATGCGCGAGGGGCGCATCCGCCAGGGCGGCACCCCCGCCGAAGTCTTCGCCCGGCCCGATTCCAGGGAGGCCGCGGAACTGCTGGGTTTCGGTACCGTGGTCAGGGCCCGGGTCGGCCGGCGCACGGAGGGGCTTCTGGGCCTGACCGCCGGAGGGGTGGAGCTCGTCGCCCCGGACCCCGGGGGGGAATTCCAGGAGGCCTATGCCTGCATCCGGGGAGAAGGGGTCTCCCTGGAGCGCCACGGGTCCGGCGCTGTCACTCCGCGCAACCACCTGGCGGGACGGGTCGTGGCCCTCCATGCCCTGGGTCCCCTGGTCCGCGTTCAGCTGGACTGCGGATTTCCCCTGGAATCCCTCATCACGACCTGGGCCTGCGAGGATCTGGCCCTGGCCGTCGGTGATCCGGTTCATGCCCTGATCAAGGCCACGGCCGTGGTCGTCATCCCCATCGAGGCCTAGCGTGGATCTGATCTGGGAAGGCCTCAAGGAAGCCCTTCGGCTGCTGCTCACCCTCGACCGGGAGGTGCTGGGCATCACCCTGCTCTCCCTGGCCCTCTCCGGCCTCGCAACGCTGGTGAGCCTCGTGCTCGGCGTGTCCGTGGGGGCGGTGCTGGCCCTCAACCGCTTCCCCGGGAAGCGTTTCCTCATCAGTCTCGTCAACACGGGCATGGGCCTGCCACCGGTCGTCGTCGGACTCTTCGTCTCCATCCTGCTCTGGCGCAACGGCCCCCTGGGCTCCCTGCACCTGCTCTACACCCCCATGGCCATCGTCATCGCCCAGGCAGTCATCGCCACACCCATCATCGCGGGCCTCAGTCTTGCCGCCCTCCAGCAGCTCCCCAAGGATCTCCGCCTCCAGATCCTCACCCTGGGCGCAAGCCGCACCCAGATGGTGTGGATGCTCCTCAAGGAGGCCCGGCTGCCCCTGCTTGCGGCCATCATGGCCGGTTTCGGAGGCGTCCTTTCGGAAGTAGGCGCCTCCATCATGGTGGGCGGCAACCTCAAGGGCTCCACCCGCGTGCTCACCACGGCCACGGTGATGGAGACGAGCCGGGGCAACTTCGATATCGCCATCGCCCTGAGTGTGATTCTGCTCGTGCTCGCCTTCAGCGTGAACGCCACCCTGACCCATATCCAGCAGCGCAGGAGGCCCAGGTGAAGAGCCTCGGTCCCCCCCTCCTGGAGGCCTACGCGCTGGAAGTCCGCCGGGGCGAGCTCCTGGCCCTGGAAATTCCGGAATTCAGCCTGCGCTCCGGCGAAATCCTGGGCCTCATCGGCCCCAACGGGGCCGGGAAATCCACCCTCCTGCTCTGCCTGGCGGGACTGCTGCCCCCATCCCAGGGGGGGCTGAACTTCCAGGGCCAGGATCTGAAGACCGAGCGCGACCTGGCGGCCTACCGGCGACGGGTCACCATGGTCTTCCAGGAGCCGCTCCTCCTCGACACCACTGTGGGAGAGAACATCGGCGTGGGTCTGCGCCTGCGCGGGATGGAGGCTTCCCAGCGGAAGCGTCGGGTCGAAGAGAACGCCCAGCGCTTTGGCGTAGCCCATCTGCTCGCGAGGCCGGCCCGGGAGCTTTCCGGTGGCGAGGCCCAGCGCACCAGCTTGGCGCGGGCATGCGCGCTGGACCCCCAGATCCTGCTGCTGGACGAGCCCTTCTCGTCCCTGGACCCCCCCACCCGTGAGGCCCTGACACAGGATCTGAACCGTGTGCTGCAAGAGACCGGCACGACGGCGATCTTCGCCACCCACGACCTGATGGAGGCCCTCCATCTCGCCGATACCCTCGCCGTGCTGCGGGGGGGCCGCATTGTCCAGCAGGGGCCCGTGGGCGAGGTGGTCAATCATCCCGTGGACGAGTTCGTGGCGAACTTCGTGGGGATGGAGACCCTCCTGAGGGGCAGGGCCCGGGAATGCGCCAACGGAACCTTCATACTGGAGGTCGGGGACCAGGCGGTCGTGGGCACGGGTGAGGTCGAGCCTGGCCAGGAGCTGACCCTGGGGGTCCGCCCCGAGAATGTCACGCTCTCCCTGCATCCGGAGAGCGGCACCAGCGCCCGCAATAGCTTCCCGGGCCGGGTGACCCGGGTCACATCCCGGGGCCCCTTCTTCAAGGTGGAGCTCCATTGCGGCTTCTTCCTCTCCGCCTACGTCACCGCCCGCTCCAGGGAAGAGCTGGCGCTGGGCGAGGGCCGGGAGCTCTTCGCCTCCTTCAAGGCCACGGCGGTGCACCTCATCCGGACGTAGGGGCCCTGCCTCCGGGATCGATAGTCCCTTGTGAATACTACGATCTTTCCGGCATCTGCCCGCCTGCAGCCGGTGCTACCTTACCCCTGAAGAGGGGCCGCACGGCGCGGCCCGGGTTCGTTCCGGAGGAACCTGAGCATGCGACAGCTAAGGATCGATCTGAGCAAGTGCGATGCGGGTCGCCAGACCTGCGCCCACGAGTGCGAAGCCTCCTGCGCGGAAAAGGTCTTCAAGCTGAGCGACCCCGCCATGGCAGCCCTCCACATCCGCGAACTGGCAGATGGCAGCGGCCAGGCTATCCTCTGCGATCAGTGCGGCGATTGCATCGTGGTCTGCCCCGCCGAGGCCCTGAAGCGCAACAAGCTGGGCGCCGTGGTGATCGACAAGCAACTCTGCGTGGGCTGCTACATGTGCATCGGCTTCTGCGAGAAGGAGATCTTCGAGCGGAATCCCCAGTGGCTGGAGCCCTACAAGTGCATCTCCTGCGGCATCTGCGTGAAGGCCTGCCCCCATGCGGCTCTCGAGATCGTCGAAGTCCCCGAGCCTCCCACCCGGATCATCTGAGAAGGAGCGCCCCATGAGCCAGTTCGTGTTCGATCCCGCCAAGGTCATGGATATCGATTTCACCAAGCGCACCGAGTACCTCGAGGGCCTCGAGGCCATCAAGGCCGCCCACAAGGTGCTCAAGGAGATCGCCTTCACGCCCGGCCTTCCGGAGAAGGGCTACAACAACCGCAGCCTGTACGTGAACGTGGGCACGCTGGAAGTGAAGGAGAAGCCGGTCACGCAGCAGATGAAGGAGGTCTTCATTGGCGGGCGCGGCTTCGGGCTCTGGCATCTCTGGAACGCAGTGAAGCCCACCACCCGGTGGAACGACCCCGAGAACGAGATCATCATCAGCCCCGGCCCCGTGGCGGGCATCACCCAGTACGCGGGCACCGGGAAGTCCCTGGTGGTGAGCCTTTCGCCCCAGACGGACATCCCCATCGATTCCAACGTGGGGGGCTTCTTCGGCCCCCTGCTCAAGTTCAGCGGCTTCGATGCCCTGGAGCTCCAGGGCAAGTCGGATCGCGACATCATCCTCTTCATTGATGGGCAGAAGGGCATCATCCGGATCGAGGAGGCCCCTCAGGAGCCCGTGGACAGCCATGTGCAGGCGGAAGTGCTCACCCACATGTATGCCGAGAACGAGGCGGACCTGGTGAACATCTCCGTGGTCTCCACGGGGGCCGCCGCCGAGCACAGCCTCATCGGCATGCTGAACTTCTCCTGGTACGACAAGCGCCGCGGCTGCGTGCGCTTCAAGCAGGCGGGGCGGGGCGGCATCGGCACCGTGTTCCGGGACAAGCGGATCCGGGCCCTGGTCTGCCGAGGCCCCCAGATCAAGGGCGACCTGAACCACCCCGCCGATATCGAGACCCTCGCCAAGACCGGCATCAAGTACCACAAGGAGATCCGGGAGAACGATCCCCACCAGTGCATGATGCGGCGCAACGGCACCGCGCACATCGTGGAGATCATGGACGCCTACGATCTCCTGCCCACCCACAACTTCCAGTACGGCTCCCACGCAGAGACCCACAAGATCGATTCCGCCTACTGGCAGAGCCGCTGCACCCAGCAGACCGTGGACGGCTGCTGGTACGGCTGTTCCATGGCCTGCGCCAAGGGCGCCGATGGCCTGGTGCTGAGGACCGGCCCCTACAAGGGCCACACCGTCACCGTGGACGGACCCGAGTACGAGAACGCCGCCGGGCTGGGCTCCAACTGCGGGGTCTTCGACCCCGACTACCTGTTGGAGCTGAACTTCTACTGCGATACCTACGGCATCTGCACCATCACCTACGGCACCCTCACCGCCTTCGTGATGGAGTGCTACCAGCGGGGGATCCTCACCAAGGAGCGCACCGGCGGCCTGGAACTGAACTGGGGCAACGCCGAGGCGGACCTGGAGATGATGCACCAGATGGCCCGGGGCGAGGGCTTCGGTCTCATCGCGGGCCAGGGCGTCCACAAGATGAAGGAGCTCTTCGCCGCCAGGGGCTGGGGCGATCCCCAGCTCATGCAGGACATCGGCATGGAGATCAAGGGCCTCGAGTACTCCCAGTACATGTCCAAGGAGAGCCTCGCCCAGCAGGGGGGCTACGCCCTCACCAACAAGGGCCCCCAGCACGACGAGGCCTGGCTGATCTTCATGGACATGGTGAACAAGCAGATCCCCACCTTCGAGGACAAGGCTGAGGCGCTCTACTACTTCCCCCTCTTCCGCACGTGGTTCGGCCTCAATGGCCTCTGCAAGCTCCCCTGGAACGATGTGGCCCCCTCGGACAATGCCAAGACGTCGGAGCCCGCCAAGATCCCGGAGCATGTCCAGAACTACGTGGACATCTTCACCGCCACCACGGGGATCAAGATCGACAAGGAGGAGCTGATCCGCCAGAGCGCGCGGGTCTACAACTTCCAGCGCATCTTCAATATCCGCATGGGGAAGGGCCTCCGGGAGCACGACATCCCCCCCTACCGCTCCGTGGGGCCCGTCACCCGGGAGGAGTACGAATCCCGGGCCGAGCGCTACGACAAGCAGATGCTCGAGGAAATCGGCGTCGATCCCGCGAATAAATCCCTCGACGAGAAGATCGCCATCACGCGGACCTACCGCATGGACCGCTACAACCAGCTCTGCGACGCGGTGTACGCCCGGCGGGGCTGGACCCACAACGGCGTGCCGACCCTGGCACGCCTGAAGGAACTGGGCCTGGACGCCTTCCCCGAGGTCGTAGACGTTGTGAAGCGTTATCTGTAAATGAATTCGGCCGCGAAAGCGTCCGAATTCAGGTTGAAGAGATGGGAACCAGCATGATTAAGGTCAACGGGGATCCGCTGGAATGGCGGGATGGCATGACCCTCCGGGATGTCCTGGTGGCGAAGAACTACACCTTCCCGCTGCTCATCGTCACCCTCGATGGCGAACTCTTCCTGCGCCCGGACTACGACACGACCCCCGTGCCCGATGGGGCGGACGTGAAGGTCGTGCACCTGATGAGCGGGGGTTGAACGCCTCCCCTGACGGAGACTCAAACCAGTCGAGCCCGCCTGGGTCCGGGAAGGAGCAACGGACATCCAGTCTCCCTTCCTTCACCAGAAACGGAAGAAGACCGCCCAAAAGGCGGCCTTCTTCCGTTTCTCGGGCCTGGGGATTACTTCGTGATCAGGCTGACGTTGTCCAGCACGAAGGAGGTCTGGAGGCTGGAGTCCTCCGTGCTCTTGAAGTAGACGCGGACAGTCTGGCCCTTGTATGCGCTCACGTCGAAGGTCTTCAGGACATAGCCTGCGGCCTTGTTCAGGTTGCTGTAGGTGGCCAGGGTCTTCAGGGTGCTGCCGTTGGTCTTCTGGAGGGAAACCACGAGCTTGTCGTAGGCCGTTGACGTGGTGGTCTCGGCCGTATCGATGTGGACGTAGAAGCTCAGGGTCGCGCTGGTCGCCGCGCTGGGGATCGCGATGGCCTGGTAGAGGTACTCGGTGCTGGTCTTGCCGTTGCCGCAGAGCCAGGCGTTCTTGGTGCCCGCGTAGGCAGGCTGGGCGCTGAAGGTGCCGATGGCGGCGGTGGTGCCCGTCCAGCTGGTCACGCCGCTTTCGAAGCCCCCGTTGAGGATCTTCTCCGTGCCGGTGCCCCCCGAGGTGACGGTGACCGTGGCGGAGGCTGACTTGGTGGTGTCGGCGGCGCTGGTGGCCTTCACCGTGTAGGTGCCGGCGGTGGCGGGTGCCGTGTAGAAACCCGTGCTGCTGACAGTTCCGGCCGTGGCGGTCCAGGTGACGGAGGTATTGGTGCTGCCGGTGACGGAAGCCGCGAACTGCTGCGTTCCGCCCGTGGCCACCGTGGCGGTGGCGGGAGTGATGCTGATGCTTACACTGCCGGGGGCGGTCACGGTGACCGTGGCAGAGGCGGACTTGGTCGTGTCCGCGGCGCTGGTGGCCTTGACCGTGTAGGTGCCGGCGGAGGCGGGAGCCGTGAAGAGGCCGGAGGCGGTGATGGTGCCGCCGGTGGCGGTCCAGGTGACGGCCGTATTGGTGCTGCCGGTGACGGAAGCAGCGAACTGGAAGGATGCGCCGGCCTGAACGGTGGCGGTGGCCGGAGTCACGGAGACGGCGACGCCGTTGGGGGCGGCTGTGCCCACATTGATGGCGGCATAGGCGTTCATCACCGCGTAGTACTCGGGCGTGTTGGCGCCATAGAGGTCCGTGGCCGCGTTGAGACAGGCCGTGCGGGCCGCGGCGTACTTGCTCGAGGAGGTCAGATAGTTGGTCATGGCCTTGTACCAGATGCGGTAGGCCTTGTCCGGACCGATCCCCTGGAATCCGCTGGGCGTGTAGCTGCTGTAGTAGTCGGAGGTGCTCGTGCTGCTGGCTCCGGAGGTCAGGAAGAAGAACATCCGGTTGTTGGGACCGGAACTGCTGTGCTGCTCCACCGAATTCAGGGAGGAACTCCAGGCGTTCGGGCTGGTCCCGTCCTTGCTGGGCTTGGTCATGTAGCGCAGCGCCGGACCCTCCTCGGAGAAGAGGTTCCAGCAGGCGTCATTCTGGGGGGCGCTGGAAGGCAGGGCATTGCCGGTGGCGTTCATCCGCTTCGCATAGAAGTAGGCGGCGGCAGCCGTGATATCGGAGTTGGATTCGCACAGCCCGCCGGTCTCACCGGCCGCGTAGACCAGATCAGAGGATCCAGAGCAGAAGGAGTGGCCGAGCTCGTGGGCAACGGTCTGGATGGATGTGGCATCATTGAGGCCGCCGCCGGCATCGCCGAGGGCCACGCAGTAGCATGCGTCGCTGTAGAAGGCGTCGGCCGTGGCATTGGCATAGTGCACGCGGATGTAGGTGGCCTTCCCAGCACCGTCCATGCCGTTGCGGCCGAACAGGTTCTTGAACATGTCCCAGGTGGCCTGCTGGCCGTAGGCCGAATCCACCCCCACGGTCTGGCCGTTGGCAGAGGTGGTCGCGTTGCTCTGGACGTAGGTCGCCCCGTCGCCCCAGGCGTTGTCGGCGTCCGTGAACACCGTGCCGTTGCCGCTGGTGCCCTTGTTCATGTTGGTGACGGCGTTGGCCCCGAAGGTGTTCCCCGTGCCCCGGGTCATGTCCTTGAGCTCGAAGCTGCTGCCGTTGGAGTTGGTGAAGAGGGTCACGGCCCCGTTGTACTTGCCCTGGCCGTTGCCGCGGACGTCGGCCCTCATGAGGGTGGACCACTTCTTGAGGATCACGCCGCTATGGGCATCCACCATGTAGTCCGTGTATGCGAGCGGGTCGATGCCGTTCTCCAGGATCGTGTGGATGTGGTAGACGAGGCGATAGTCGTTGGCCTCGAATTCCACATCGTCAGCGTTGAGCTGGGCCTGTCATAGAGGGGTTTGCCTCACTAAACTCTCACCATCCCCTCCAGGGCAGGTGTTAAGAGATGTGAATTTTCTCCTCCAGGGGCTTCGCCCCCGCATCGGCTATGCCGATGCGGCCCCACCCTCCCTTCGCTGCGCTTCGGTCGGATGGTGAAGACGACCTTGCACGGCCGCAAGGTCGTCCTTCCTACGACGAAGGCCGCCTTTCGGCGGCCTTCTATCGACTCCCGGGGGGAATCGCTTACATCTGGTCCTTGAGGCCCTTGGCGGCCTTGAAGACGACCTTGCGGCCGGCGGGGATCTTGATGCTCTCGCCCGTCTTGGGGTTGCGGCCGACCTTTTCCTTGGTGGCGCGGACTTCGAAGGTGCCCAGGCCGAAGAGATTGACACGCTTGCCGGCCAGGAGGTTCTCGACGATATCGTCCCGGAGGCCGTCCATCATGGCCTTGGCGCGGGCCTTGGTCAGATCGTGGGCCTCGGCGAGGGAAGCGGCCAATTCGGGGATGCCCAGGGTCTCGGGCTTGGGGGCAGTGATGCTCATGGGTGACCTTTCAATAGGGGATGGATTCCCGGGCCGACTACTCGGCGGTAAGGGCGGCGACTTCGAGGTTCAGCTTGGCGTGGACGCCGGTGTAGACGCGGATCTCCACGACGTAGGTGCCGAGATCCTTGACGTGAGGCAGGGAGATCGCCTGCTTGTCGATCTCGAAACCCTTGCCCTTGAGCATGTCGGCCACATCGGCGTTCGTCACGGAACCGAAAAGATGTCCGTGCTCGCCGGTCTTGCGGGCGGTGCGCAGGCTCAGAGCCTCGAGCTTCTCCTTGAGGGACTCAGCCCCGGCCAGTTCCTTGGCGCGAAGCTTCAGGTTCCGCTCCTTCTCCAGTTCGATCTGGCGCTTGTTGCCGGCCGTGACGGGCAGGGCCTTCTTCCGGGGAAGGAGGAAGTTGCGGGCGTAGCCGTCCTTGACGTTGACGACGTCGCCGCGGACGCCGAGGTGGGATACGTTCTCGACGAGGAGAATTTCCATGGTTTGCTCCGAATTGGATGCGGCCAGCGCGATTGCGTCGTCCCCGTTTGGTTAGGCAGAGTACCGATCCCTGCCAGGGCTCCCCAGATGGGGCCCCTGTCCCTCGTTGGGTTAGGCCATTTTCCGTGCATTCCAGTCTACCCGCTTCGCCCATCCCGGGAAAGGGTGTAAGCTCCGGCCTCGACCCCTTTCTCAAGGCCCCCCATGGACCCCTCCACCGAACGCCGGGATGCTCGTCGCCTCTTCCTGGGCCCGGAGCATTCCATCCGCTTCCTGCTGAAGGGCCATGCCTTCCGCGAGGTCCGCATCACCAACCTGAGCCTGGGTGGCTGTTTCGCGATGGTCTCCCAGCGGGACCGGGGCCTCTTCACCCAGAGCGCGATCCTGGAACAACTGGGCTTCGGGCACCCCGATCTGCCCCAGGGTCCCATCACGGCCCAGGTCTGCTATGCCGTGGGGGCCCAGACTGAACAAGTCGGCATGGAATTCATGGGGGTCGGAATCAGCTTCGTCGCCATGGCTCCGGAAATCCGCGCGCACTTGGCCGTCTTCCTGGAAACCAGGTTGGATTTTTAGGAACCGATACGAAACAACCCGAGCGTTTCTGGTTGGTCCGCTTCGGATCCTTCTGCCGTTGCCGACCTCGGGACGAAATGGTCATCTCGTGAGAAGGGCCTAATGGGTGTCAACCCAGGCCTTGGCGGCCTGGAGATCGCTCCAGACCGCACGCCGCACGTCCTGGGTGTACTGCCGCAGGACATAGGCGGGATGGAAGGTCGGCATGACGGGGATGCCTCCCAGCATCTCCAGGCGCTGCCACTGCCCGCGGACCTTGGTGATGCCCGTCTCCACTCCCAGCAATTCCCGCAGAGGCGTGGCACCCAGCGTGACGATGACACAGGGACGGACCAGCTCGATCTGCCGCCGGAGGTAGCCCAGGCAGCGCTGGGCTTCCTGGGGAGTGGGCGTGCGGTTGTCGGGCGGGCGGCATTTCACCACGTTGGCGATGTAGACCTCCTCCCGCTGCAGGCCGAGGCCCCCGATCATCTTGTCCAGCAGTTCGCCCGCCTTCCCCACGAAGGGCCGACCCTGCAGGTCCTCGTCCCGGCCGGGCCCCTCGCCGATGAACATGAGCCGCGCGTTGGCACTGCCTTCTCCGAACACGAGCCGGAGACGGGCCGCGCCCAAGGGGCACGCCAGGCAACCCCGGACACAGCGCTCCAGGCCGCCCAGGTCTGCGGCGGATGCGATGGCCTCCGGGGGGGGACAACCCACTGCGTCGGTGGGGGGCCTGAACGGGGCAGGTCCGCTCGGACGCAGGGGGGGGTCGGCGGGCCTCTCCACTGCGGAAGGCATGGGCCGAGGCTCAGGGGGCTGGGAGAGGAGGGCGAGGGGGGGCGGCACCAGCCCCATCAGGCCCAGATCCTCCAGGACATCCCGCCAGGGGTGCAATTGGCTAATCATGACCCCTCCCTTTTGGCACGCCTGTGACGCATCCAGTTCCCCATGCCCCCTAGACTACTTGGTCCCCGGGCCGACGGCCCTGGGACCGGGGAACATTGTCCCACCCTGGCGCATTGGAATGCCGGAGCCCTGCATGCAGCTTCTGAACGACACCACGACCCCCTTCGGGCCACAATCCCAGTTCCACGAGGCCTTTGCCGCGCTCTATCCCCGTCTCGTCAGCTACGCGCTCCGCTACGGCGCCAAGTATCCCGAGGACATCGCCCAAGAGGCCTTCGTCATCCTCATGCAGCGCGAGGTCGCCGTGGATCACCCCACGGCCTTCCTCTATGGCACCGTGCGCACCCTGGCTCTCACCGAGCGCCGCCCCATGAAGAACCGGAACCTCAGCCTGGAGGCCGTGATGGAGCCCGGCCGAGCTGCCGAGGCCGACGAACTCCTGCTCAGCGCCGAGGTCCGGGAGCGCATGCGCGCCCTGTCGCCCACCTTTCGCGAGGCGCTCTGGCTCTTCGTGGTGGAGGGACTGTCCATCAAGGAAATCGCCGATATCCTCGCCATTCCCCAGGCCACCGTCAAGACCCGCATCTTCAGGGCCAAGGCCCAGCTTCGCGATCTGTTGAACCCTTCCGGAGGCATCCATGTCCTGGCTTGATCCCGCCCGCCACGGCGAATCCGACGAAGATCGCGCCCTGCGCGAGGAGCTCCGAGGACTCCTGGGGGGCCCCTCCCCGAACTTCTTCCAGGCCGAAGTGACGCCGGAAATGGTGGCCCTGGCCGAGAACCTCCGCCAGGAGGCCCAGCGCCGCCGGAACACCTCCCGCCGCCGCCCCAGCTGGATGCTCATGGCCGCGGCCCTGCCCTTGGCCCTGGTGCTCACGGGCCTGGGCACCTGGGGCTTCCACCAGAAACAGCGCGCCGATGTCCTCGCCCGGGATCTCGCCCATCAGGTCCAGGAGCACCGGGAACAGCTCGTGGCCGTCAGCAACCAGCTCAAGACCGAGCGGGAGGCCCGGGAGGAATTCGTCCGCGCCCTACAGAAGGAGGGTCCCAAGGGCCAAAAGCGCCTGGGCAAGGAGCTGGTGATCCCCGTGGACCGCAATCCCATCCCCGCCGCCGCCGATACCCTGCAGGTGAAGGGGCACTGATTCGCCTGAGGTTTCAAGAAAGGGCGCCCGGAGGCGCCCTTTCTCTTATCCGAGACGCCATTCAGCCCCACCGAAGCCGCTAGGATAGTGGAAACGGAGGCGCCCCATGGGCAACGGCCTGCTCTTCCTCATCCTGCTGGTCTCGGCCCTGGCCGCGATCCTTGCGGGAATGGCGGTCTTCAGCAACAGCCGCCCCCCCGACGCCCGGGTCAACCAAGTCATGGACGACATGGACGAGATCAAGAGCCTGGTGAACCAGCTCCAGAAATCCGTGCTCCAGATCGAGCGGAAGATGGACAAGGACAGCAAGGACGGCCGAGCCGAACTCAAGGACCTGCTCGAGCGCATGGCCGACCGCATCGACAAGCGGTTGCAGGAAACCGCCGGCTAGGCCCCTTCCCGGAAGGTCACCTTGTTGATCTCCGCGAAGGTAGTCACCCCTAACCGCACCTTCTCCAGCGCGCTCTCGCGGAGCGTCTGCATGCCCAGGCGCCGGGCGACAGCCTTGATGTCCCGGGCGGAGGCGCGCTTGATGATGAGTTCCCGCAGTTCGTCGTCCATGCCCATGAATTCGATGATGGCCTGCCGACCGCGGAAGCCCGTGCCATTGCAGTCCACGCAGCCGACCTTGTCGAACAGAGTGGCCTTGGCGGCCCATGCCGCGTCCACGCCGTTGTCCAGCAGCTCCTGGGCACTGGGCGCGGGAATCGGCCGCTTGCACTTGACGCAGAGCTGGCGCACCAGGCGCTGGGCCAGGATGCAGTTGAGGGCGCTGACGAAGTTGTAGACCTCCACGCCCATGTGCTGGAAGCGACTGATGACATCCAGGGTGTTGTTGGCGTGGACGGTGGTGAAGACCAGATGGCCCGTGAGGGCCGACTGGATGGCAATCTGGGCGGTCTCGTTGTCGCGGATCTCACCCACCAGGATCTTGTCGGGATCGTGACGCAGGATGCTCCGCAGCCCTACGGCGAAGGTGAGGCCCTTCTTCTCGTTGACGGGGATCTGGGTCACGCCCTCGAGCTGGTACTCGACGGGGTCCTCGATGGTGATGAGCTTGTCCTCGGGGCTGCGGATTTCCGTGAGCACGGCGTAGAGCGTCGTCGTCTTGCCGCTGCCCGTGGGCCCTGTCACCAGGAACATGCCGTAGGGCTCCCGGGCAAAGCGCCGGATGCGGGCCAGTTCCTGGGAGGAGAAGCCCAGGATATCGAGGCTCAGGCTCTTGAACTCCTCGCTCAGATTCTCCTTGTCCAGGATGCGGATGACGGCGTCCTCACCGTGGATGGTGGGCATGATCGAGACGCGGAAATCGATGGCCCGGCCGCGCACCTTGAGCTTGAAGCGCCCGTCCTGGGGCTTGCGCTTCTCGGCGATATCGAGCTCGGACATCACCTTGATGCGGCTGATGATGGGCGAGGCGAAGCGCCGGTCGATGGGCTCGGCGGCGCCGTAGAGGCTGCCGTCGATGCGGAACTTGATCTGGAAGCCCGCGGCGGTGGTCTCCATGTGGATGTCGGAGGCTCGGC
>JAYSNJ010000127.1:0-2255 GCA_043723905.1 Holophagaceae bacterium | reverse complement strand
GTGGCAATGGCGCTGCGCGGCATGCCGTCATACTCGGTGGAGGCGGGGTTCTGGGCCATGACCATGCCCCCCTCGGCCTTGATGGCCCGCAGGCCCTGGGTGCCATCGCTGCCCGTGCCCGAGAGCACGATGCCGATGGCCCGCTCCCGCTGGTCCTGGGCCAGGGACCGGAAGAAGAAATCGATGGGCAGACGCTGGCCCCTGGGGGCGATGGGCTCCAGCAGCTGCAGCGTGCCGTTCAGGAAGGCCATGTCCCGGCCCGGGGGGATGATATAGGCGCAGTTGGGCCGCACCCTCATGCCGTCCTCCACCTCGAAGACCTCCATGCGGGTGAAGCGCCGGATGAGCTCGGCCAGGATGCTTTCGTGGTCCGGGGCCAGGTGCTGCACCAGGACGAAGGCCATGCCGGGATCGGCATCCTGGGGCATGCCCGAGAAGAAGGCCTCGAAGGTCCCCAGGCCGCCCGCAGAAGCCCCGATGCCCACGATGGGGAAGGACTGAGGGGGCCGTCCCTCCGGCATCGCCGGACCGGCATTCTCCCCGAGGGGGGTCGAGGCCCTGGACTCAGGGGCCTGGGCCTTCCGCATCCCCTTCCGCACGAGACTCTTCCTCTGGGTCATGGCCATCCCCTCATCCACGCCCCGGAGCCACCCAAGGGGTGCCGGGGCCACTCATTCAAGACCGATAGGGGATATTGAACCCCTTCCAGGGGAAGGGGGGAAGATGATGGCCCAGGACCGGGGAGTGATGGGAGGCGGATCCCCCGCAAGCGGGACTCCGTGCGACCTGGTCAGCGGCCCCGCTCAGCCAGGAGGAATTGCGCCCGAGCAAGTCCAGGAAAGGGGAAATGCGCCCGCATCATTCTGCCTTTCACCGATCTCGCCGTTCTCACCGGCATCGGATGTCGAGCTAGTGAGGGCTGCGAGAGCGGTGAGGGGATCCCGGCTTCTATCGCCTTCGCCTTTAACGAAGGAGCCTGCTCTGGGATCAGTGGCAGCCGCAGCCGCCCTCACCGCAGCCGCCCTCGGCGCATTCGCCTTCCTCGCCTTCGCAGCCGCATTCGCCGCCGCCCCCGCAGCAGCCGCCCCCCTCGGGCGTGGCGCCGCCCACGAGGTAGTGCTCGGCCATCTCCACCAGGGTCCGGTGGGGCGCCATCTTCACCTGGAGGGCGATGTTCACGGCCTTGATCATGTCCTCCCGGGCCGCGCCCAGCTTGTGGAGGCGGTAGTGGTGGGTCTGGAAGGCCTCTTCGTTGTTGCCCGCCATGGCGGCGCCCAGGGCGATGAGTTCGCTGACGATCTCGGTGATCTGGGTTTCGGCGGGGATGGCGGTTTCGGGTTCAGTGTTCAAGGGAGGCTCCGGGGAAAACAGACAGGGATGAAGGCATCGCTCCGGCGGTGAGCCAGGTTCGCAAGACCCTGACCCCTAGGATGCCAGAAGGGACCCTTTCGAGCCTGTGCCCTGGCTCACGACACAGGATCCTCGTATTATGAGGCTTCCGCTTTCCCCTGGAGTCCCATGCCTTACCTGGGCGAACTCGCCTCCATCCTCACGGCCTTCTGCTGGTCCGCCAATTCGGTGTGCTTCACCATCGCCGGGCGGCGGGTGGGCAGCGCCACCGTGAACGTCGTCCGCCTCTGGATCGCCCTCATCGCCATGCTGGGCCTGCACCTGGTCACCGCGGGCACCCTGTTCCCCCACGTGGAGGGCTGGCGCTTCGGCGTGCTGGGGATCTCGGGCCTCATCGGCTTCGCTCTGGGCGATGCGGTGCTCTTCGAGGCCCTGGTGCTCCTCGGCCCCCGCCTGACCATGCTCATCATGACACTGTGGCCCGTTCTGGCGGCGCTGCTGGCCTGGGCCTTCCTGGGACAGGCCATGAGCCCGCTCCGGATCCTGGCCATGGCCGCCACCCTGGGCGGCATCGCGCTGGTGGTGGGGGACCATTCCTCGGCAGCCGATGAGCGCCCCCGCAAGCTCGTGCTGGGCATTCTCCTGGCCCTGGGGGGGGCCCTGGGCCAGGCCATCGGCTTCCTCCTCTCCAAGTACGGCCTGGCCGGCGACTTCAGCCCCATCTCCGCCAACCTCATCCGGGTGGGCGCGGGCACCCTCGCCATCTCGGTCTGGCTGCTCCTGCGGGGCAGGCTCCTGGAGAACTTCCTGCGCCTCCGGGATCGCCGGGCCTTTTCGTTCATCACGCTGGGGGCCATCACGGGCCCCGTGCTGGGCGTGGTGCTCTCCCTCTACGCCATCGGCCA
>JAYSNJ010000126.1:0-5356 GCA_043723905.1 Holophagaceae bacterium | reverse complement strand
GAGGCTCAGCTTCTCGTCGCGCACCCGGTGCTCCAGGTTCAGCCAGGGCTCGTCCACGGGGATCTTGGCGGCCTCCTGGTCCAGGAGCTTGCGGATGGTGAGCTCCCCGCGGAGCTCCGTCTCCCACTGGTTCAGGCTCTGGCCGTTCTCCCGAAGGATGGCGTTGATCTCAGTGGTACCCCGCAGCTGTCCCTCGGGGGTGGTGAAGATCGGATACTTCCGCAGGCGGGCCTCCAGGGCCTGGCGCACTTCGGGGTCCGTCACCAGGATCCCGTGCTGCTCGGCGAGTTCCTCCCGCAGCTTCTGGCCCACCAGCTCGCCCAGGGCGCGCTGCTGAAGGAAGGGGAGCATCTGCTCGAGATTGGCCTGGCGTCCCATCCGCTGAGCCATGTCGGAGATGAGGCGGTCCGTGTCGCGCTTGAGCACATCCCGGCCGTAGACGCGGGCCATCACGTTATCGGGCGCCTCGGGATTGCCCGAGCTGGGTGCCAGGTAGGCCACCAGGCCCACGAGCACGATGCCCATCACGACGGTCATGGGCATCTGGTTGCCCTTGAAGACTTGGCGGAAATTGCGAAGCATGAAGACTCCCCAGTGCGGATTCGAGGTGATCCCGAGGCAAGGCCGAGCGGGACCCGAACCTCCTAGCGTATCAAAGGAATGCCCTCTGGAATAAACTTGAAGGTTGGAGAACGCATGACCGTCCGACCCGTCATCACCTGGGGGGATCCCCGACTCAAGATCAACAGCGCCGATATCGGCGAATGGAGCCCCGAGCTGGAGGCCCTGGTCCAGGATCTCTTCGAGACCACCCTGGCCGAGGAGGGCCTGGGCATCGCCGCGCCCCAGGTGGCCGTGAACCTCAATCTGGCGGTCATCGACATCTCCTGCGGCCAGGATCCGGCCCAGCAGATCGTGCTCATCAATCCCGAGATCGTGCGCCAGGAGGGTTCCCAGGTGGGCACCGAAGGGTGCCTCTCCATTCCCGGCGTCCACGAGCAGCTGGAGCGCCCCCAGCACGTGTGGGTGAAGAACCGCCGCAGGGATGGCACCTGGGAGGAGCTGGAGGGCGAGGATCTCCTGGCGAGGGCCTTCTGCCACGAGATCGATCATCTGCGGGGCCGCCTCTTCGTGGAGTACTTCGGCCCCGTGAAGCGCCAGGTCCTCCAGCGCAAGTTCCAGAAGATCCGCTCGGGGCGCTGAGGTGGTTCGCATCGCATTCCTGGGCACACCCGCCGTGGCCGTGCCTGTGCTTGCACGCCTGGCGGCCCTCCATCGCGTAGACGCCGTCTTCTGCAATCCGGACCGGCCCCAGGGGCGGGGGCGCCACCTGGAGGCGCCTCCCGTGAAGGCGGAGGCCCTGGGGCTAGGGCTTCCCATCCACCAGCCCGAGAGCTGGAAGTTCCCGGAGACCCGCGCGCTCTGGGAGGAACTGGGCATGGAGCTGGCCATCGTGGTGGCCTACGGCCATATCCTGCCCCGGTGGATGCTGGACTCCTGCCCCCTGGGCGCCTGGAACCTGCATTTCTCCCTGCTGCCCCGGTGGCGGGGGGCCTCTCCGGTCAATCACGCGATCCTGGCGGGGGACCTGGAAACCGGCGTCACCCTGATGCGCATCACGCCCGGCCTGGACGCGGGACCCGTGCTGGCGGTCACCCGCCGCCCCATCGGCCTGGCGGACACGGCGGAGGATCTGCTGGGGCGCTTGGCCGACGATGCGGCCGCTCTTCTGCAATCTCATCTTCCGCTTCTGCTTGAGGGACTGGCGCAGCCCGTCCCTCAGGAGGACGCCCTCGTCACGGTGGCACCCAAACTCAGCCGGGAGATGGCGCGCCTGGATTTTGACCGGCCCGCCCTGGAACTCCATCGCCAGGTGAGAGCCCTGCAGCCCTGGCCCGGCGCGGAATGCAGCGCCGAGGGCACCGTCCTGAAGATCGGCGCCGTGGGCGATATCCGCGCCACGGAGGAGGCTCCGGGCACACTGGCCTGGGACCGCACGGGAGCCTGGCTTGCCGCAGGCGATGGCCGGGCCCTGGAGCTGACTCGGCTCCAGCGGCCGGGAAAACCCGTCCAGCCCGCCCTCCAGGCCCTGCAGCCCTGGGGGGGCCAGGGGCGCCTCGCCCTGAGTTGAGCCCGCCATTCCCGCGACTCTTCGCGGGGAAAAACTGAGGAACCACGGAGGTCACAGAGAACTGAAGAGAGGGCACAGAGAAAAAAATATCGAAGTGCTTTCGTGCTTTTCTCTGCGCTCTCTGTTTTCCTCTGCGCCTTCTGTGGTTCAGCCTTTTGGGGCGTGGGTCCGAACGCGGAATCGAGGCTAGAACTTCTTCGCCACGTCCCGGTACTCGGGGTCCATATCGAAGACGATCTGGAAGTGGTTCCGGGCCTCCTCCGAGCGCCCCAGGAGCACGAGGGTCTCGCCGAGGTCGTAGCGCAGGCCGATGGAATCCTCGGGGGGGAAACCGGGGGCGTCGATGCCCTGGTTCAGCCACTCGACGGCGGTTTCCAGGTTGCCCCTCACCTGCTCGCAGATGGCCAGCATGGAACAGCATTCCAGGGTGCGCTCGGGGTCGCGCATGGCCTTCTTGAACTCCTCCAGGGCGGGGTCGATGAGCATCATCTCCTTGTAGGCGATGCCCAGGTTGTAGTGGGTCTCGTAGTCGTCGACCTTCACCTGCTGTTCGACGCCCTCGCGGAAGGCATTGAACAGTTCGTCCACGCTGTGGATCTTCTCCACCACCCGGGTGGCGTCGTGCATCTCCTCGCCCTCGCCGGGTTCCAGGAGCGAGTCGCCCAGCACATCGGTGAGATCGAAGAAGGAGTGCGTGAACTCCGCGTCGTCGGCCAGGCTGGCGGGGACGTGGCCCAGTCTCTGGAGGGCCTCCTCGGCGCGCTCCAGGCGGGCCAGGAGTTCGGGTTGGCTGGGCCACTCCTTGAGGGCGTTCTGGATCTCGATCTTGGCTTCGTCGGGGCTGCCGTAGTCGAGCTGGAAATCGATATCCGAAAGGGTGGACGCCAGGTCCTCGCTGAGTTCGGGGGAGACCGGTCCGGCCGCAGGGGGCGGCAGCGGAATGGGGGCAGGCATCTGGGGCGGCGCCACGGGGACCTTGCCCTGGGCAAAGGGCAGGGGCTCCAGTTCCAGGGCCTCGATCTCCGGGAGTTCCGCGTCCGGGGGAAGGGTCTCCTCTTCCTCTTCGGGCGGGGTCCACTGCAGATCACTGGGGTTGAGGGCGGCGGGTTCGGCAGCCTGGCCGGCCACGCCCAGGGCGATGGAGGGGATGCTGGCGGGGGCAGCAGGCTCGGGTGCGGCGGGGCGCTGGTAGCCGCCACTGGTGTCGTCCAGGGCGATGAGCACATCCATATCGCTCGGCGCCTCGGGCGGGGGCCCTGAAGGCAGGGGAATGGAGATCGGCCTCGGGGCCTGTGCGGGGGCCAGATCCGTGAGGCCGAGCATGCGGCGGTGGAGCCTCGTGGAGCCGGGGAAGAGTTCCTCGGCCTTGTCGAGCATCTCCAGCGCCATCTGCCGCTGTCCCATGGGAGCCAGCTTCTCGGCCATCTTGACGTAGTGCTGCTGGACCTTGGTCATCACACCGGAGGCCCTGTAGATCTCGGCGATGCGGTTGATGGCGTCCAGGTTGGCGGGGTCGATGTCCAGGATCTTGTGGAAGGCGTCCTGGGCTCGGTCGTTGAAGCGGCTGCGGAGGTAGCTTTCGGCCTCCCGCTGGAGCTGCTGGATCTGCATCCGCTTGACGGGATCGACTTCCGTCGATTCGAAAGCGGACAGGTTGGGGTGCGGCGAGTTCTGGTGATCCCGGAACCGCTCCGGCAGGGAGGGCAGGGGGGGCGCCTCGATCTCGGTGGCAGCGACGCCGAGGGCCTGGAGCTGCTCTTCCAGGTTGCGGATCAGGGAACCGTCGTTGGAAGCCACGGCCAGCACGTGGGCCTGACTGAGGGCATCGACGCGCCCCTGGCGGTCACCGCTCTGGTGGGCGATATCGGCCAGCTGGATCCAGGCCTCGACGGGCACAGGCAGACCCTGGAAGGCGCTCTGGAGGGTGCGGCTGGCCTGCTCGCCCATGCCCCGCCGGGCGAACTCCCGGCCGATGGGGCTGAAGAGCCTGAGCCCTTCGTCGATGGCGTTGGTGCGGATCATCTCGCGCAGCGCCCGCTCGCAGAGCACGGCGGCCTTCTCCGGCAGCTGGGGAATCTGGGCCAGCACTTCCAGGGCGCGCTCCGGAGCCTTGGCCTGCAGCTCGACCTCGGCCAAGGCCTCCAGGATCTCGCTGCTGCGGGGATTCGCCCCCAGCCCGTCCCGGAGATGCTGGGCGGCTCCGGCGAGATCCTTCTGCACGATGCAGAGCCGGGACTGGGTCAGGAAGACCTTGGGCGAGGTCGTCATGGCCTTGGCCCGCTCCAGGACCTGGATGGCCTCGGCCGGCATCTGTTCGAAGGCCAGGGCCTCGGCCACCTCGAGGTAGATCTCGGCGGCCCGCTCCTTGATCCCTTCCTTGTTGTAGAGATCCGCCAGCTTCACCTTGTTCTTCAGGTTCTTGGGGTCGAGCTCCACGACCTTGGCGAATTCCTCCAGGGCCCGCTTGAGGAGCCCTTTCCGGGTGAAGTATTCCGCCACCTCGATGTGGATCTGGATGGCGTCCTTGATCATGTTGGTGGCGCGGTAGGTCTCGGCCAGGCGCCCGGCCACATCCACGTCATCGGGGGCCGCACGGTGGGCCTTCTTGAAGACGGCGGCGGCCTTGTTGGTGAAGCCGCTGTGCTCGAAGCCCATGCCCGAGCGCTTGAACATCTCGAGGGCGTCGGGCAGCTTCCCGATCTGCAGGTAGGCGTCCCCGATGCGGTTCATCAGATTGAAGTCGTCGGGCTTGTCCTCCAGCAGTTTCCGGAACTCGTCGATGGCCCGGTCCATCTTCCCGCTGGCCATGTAGGCTTCGGCCTGTTTCTGGGTCTTCGCGCGGTCAATGGCCATTGGAGCTCATCTCGAGAAAACGGGACTGGAAATCTTTCGGAAGTTCAGGCGGGACCCAGCAGGTTCCGTCCGGTGAAGGCATGGGGCAGCAGTTCGGAAATGTGATGCAGGGAACGCGCCCCGTGGTTGGCCAGGAGGATCGGCAGTTCCTCGGCGAATTCCGCGATCACCTGGCGGCAGAGGCCGCAGGGGGGGGTCAGGGTCTCGGCCTCGGTGACCACGACCAGGGCCACCACATCGCCGGGGCGCATGCCCTGGGCCGCGGCAGCGCAGATGGCGGTGCGCTCGGCGCAGATGGTCCCGCCGTAGCTGGCGTTCTCCACGTTGCATCCGGTCTGGATGGCGCCATCCCTGCGGAGGAGGGCGGCTCCC
>JAYSNJ010000125.1:0-27958 GCA_043723905.1 Holophagaceae bacterium | reverse complement strand
CTGTTCATTCTCGGTATCAGCTACCGGCAGACCATCCTGGCCTATCCCACCGGCGGCGGCGCCTACATCGTGGCCAAGGCGAACCTGGGAGAACTGGCGGCCCTGGTGGCGGGGGCCTCGCTGCTCACGGACTACATCCTGACGGTGGCGGCCTCGGTCTCCTCGGGTGTGGCGGCGGTCACGGCGGCGGTGCCCTTCCTCCAGGGCCACAATGTCGTGCTCACCATCGCCTCCATCATGTTCGTCGCCATGGCCAATCTGCGGGGCGTCAAGGAGAGCGGCGCCTTCTTCGCGGTGCCCACGTACGGATTCGTGGCCTGCATGATGATCCTGCTCTCGGTGGGATTCTCCCGCTGGGCCCTCGGGGGCGCGGTTCCCACGCCGAGTCCCGAACAGTTGCGGGGCGCCCTCGACCACGCCCAGCAGTTCTCGGGTCTGGCCCTGATCTGGATCTTCATGAGGGCCTTCAGCGCGGGCTGCACGGCGCTCACGGGCGTGGAGGCGATTTCCAACGGTGTCCAGGCCTTTCGGGACCCGCCTGAGCGGAACGCCGCCAAGACCATGATCTGGATGGTGTTCCTGCTCGGGGCCATGTTCCTGGGGATCACTCTCCTCTCGAATCACCTCGGCGTCGTCTATGCCCATAGCGCCAATCCCGAGGTGGTCGCAGAGACGCTGCTCTCGAAACTGGCCAAGGCCGTTTATGGCGACGTGACCCACGGTCTGCCCAAGCTCATGTACTACGTCACCCAGGGCTTCACCTTCGCCATCCTGGTGGTGGCTGCCAACACCGCCTACGCAGACTTTCCCCGCCTGGCGGCCCTCATTGGTCGAGACGCGTACATGCCCAAGCAGTTCGCCGTCCAGGGGGATCGCCTCGTCTTCTCCAATGGCATCATCATCCTCACGGTGGTCTCCTGCACCCTGGTCTGGGCGATGAATGCCAACACGGACCTGCTGCTGCCCCTCTACGCCTTGGGCGTGTTCACGGGCTTCACCCTCAGCCAGGCGGGCATGGTGATGCACTGGATCAGCCTGAAGGGGAAGGAACCGCACTGGCACGCGAAAGCCTTCGTCAACGGCCTGGGCATGCTGACGGCGGGCATCGTAATGCTCGATATCGCCATCACCAAGTTCGCCCATGGTGCCTGGATCATCGTGGTGCTCATCCCCGCCATGGTGCTGCTCTTCCTGAACATCCACCGGCACTACATCGGCGTGAAGGCGAAGCTGGCGGCCAGTCGCCTGGACGCGGTGCTGCCTACCAAGCACCACGCCATCGTGCTCGTCTCGAGCCTTCACAAGGGGGTCGTCCAGGCCTTGCGCTATGCCCGCCTGATCAGCGGGGACCGGGTGGAGGCCCTCACGGTGGACCTCGGGTCCGACGGGTACAACGACAGTCCCGCCATCCAGAAGCTGCGGGCCGACTGGGTCTACTACGGCATGGGCGTGCCCCTGCGGAGCGTCCCCAGTCCCTACCGCCGCATCGTGGAGCCGATTCTTGCGGAGGTGGAACGCTTCCGCCTCGCCGAACCCGATGTCTGCCTCACCATCATCCTCCCGGAATTCGTCACCAAGCATTGGTGGGAGCGGGTCCTCCACGGCCAGATGGCCTTTCGCATCAAGGCCCAGCTCATGCTGAAGCCCGGCGTCATCGTCACCAGCGTAAGGATGCATCTGCCGGATTGATGCCGGATCGTGCATTTTCGAGTAGCCGACCGCCGATAGGCGGGCGGCGTAGAGTGGCGCGGCACAGGCTTGGGCGAAGCCCAAACTGTGCAGTGCCGCGGCTCGAAATGCCGTAATGGGCCGCCCGCGGAGCTGGTGCGGGCGTTTCAGATACATCCTCCGGGCAGAGACGTCACCGCATCCTCGGCAGAGGCCTGGCCAGGATCTCCTGGCCGGTGAGCAGCTCGGCCAGTGTGCGGTGGTTGGGCGTGAGCACCAGGCAGAGAAAGGAGACCGGGAATAGGGCCACCGAGAGGAGGTGGAAGATCGAGAACGTGAGGCGCTGCTCGGGCTGTCCCGTATCCAGCAGGAGGCCCTGGGAGCCCATCATCGGGGACTGCCCCGTGAGCGCCATGGGCACCATGATGAAGGCCCAGGATATGCCGAGATGGACCGGCACCAGGAAGGGCCAGAGTTCACCGTAGAGGCGGCCCAGGGGGGCCCGGCAGAGGGCGGCCGCCAGGAGGCAGAAGAGACCGTTAAGGACAGCGAGGATCAGGAGTTCTGCGAACTCCATGCGCACCAAGGGCCAGAAGGAGGTCTCCAGGCTCTCGGGGTTTTGGAGTTGCGGGGCGGGAGGCAGGGGCAGGGCGGAGGGGGAGGCCTCTCTGGGTGGGGGTTCGGGGATGAGGATGGGGGTCACGCGTCCCAGGGCTGGCGACGAGAGGGCCACCTTTCGCACCTCGGTTGGAGCCGAGTGCTGAAGGGCGGAGGCCTGGAACAGGAGGGGCCGGGGGAGCGCCTGGCGGGTGAGGCTCAGCCCGCAGACCGAGCACTCCAGCGCAAAGGGCGAGAGCCGTGAATGGCAGCTGGGACACTGGTTGCGGATGGACACGTCGGCAGGACTCACCCCAGGAACTGGATCCAGGCCTTGCGCTCCTCGGCGCCCATGGCCTTGATGCGCCCCAGGAAGAGGAGTCGGGCGCCCCAGGCCTTGTCCGTGGGGAACATCGCACGACCGCGCTTGAGCTGGTCCTCCGCATCGCCCCAGCGCTCCTTGGAGGCGTAGATCTGGGCCAGGGAGAGGCCAAGGCGGGCCGAGCGGGCCTTGAGATCGGCGTCGTCCGGGCTCTGCTTCAGGAGGCCCAGCAGCATCTTCTCGGCGGCATCGAGCTCCCCGCTCTGCAGCAGCTTGTCCACCTCCTTGGTGGAGCCTCGCCCTGCGTCCGGGGCCTGAGCCATGGCGCTGCCGGCCCGTCCCATCAGCTGGGCGGCGGGTCCGTCCAGGGGATTGAGACGGATGAGCGCCTGGGCCCGGTAGTAGGCCCGGAGCGGATCGTCACCGAGCACGGCCTCCGCCTCCCGACGGATGGCCTCGGGGGTTTCGGCCAGGTCCGTGATCTCGAGATTCCGGGCCACGGAGACCAGGGCTGCCTCCCGGAAGGAGGCCGTTTTCTGCTTGAGGAGCGCCTCGCCGCGGTTCCACCTGACCAGGAGAAAGATGACGTTCAGCAGCACCACGCCGCCTAGGATGGCGAGGATGGTCCTGGGCTGCTTGAGCCAGCTGGGGATCTCGGCTTCCAGCTGCTTCAGCAGTTGGGGTAGTTCCAAGCCCTTGCGGGCGGGGGGAGCCGGAGTCGTGAGTGTGGCGGGAGGTTCCACCACTTCGTCTGCCGGGGCCTTCCCGATCTCCAGCGCCGGGTGGGTCGCCAGCTCGGTGGGCAAGGGGGGGGTCGGGGGGTAGAGCTGGGCCGGAGGGGCGGTGTGGGTGCCCTGGCGGGCCTCGAGCAGGGCCTCGGCCTGATGAAGGCCCTGGAGGGCCCGGAAGTTCTGGGGAGAAAGCTTGAGGGCTTCCTGGAAGAGGAAGGCCGCCTCCTCGAAGCGCCCCTGGTGGAGCAGGGATTCTCCCTTCCGCAGCTTGGGCTCGAAGTCCTCGGTGGTGGGGCGCGGGGCGGGCTTCTCGGCGGGGGGGGGTGGGATCGTGCGGGTCTGTTCCTCGGATTCCCGCTGGGCCATGGCACGGTAGGCCTCGGCATCCTTGTGTCCGGGCGCCATGGCCAAGACCTCCTCCCACTTGAGGATCGCCTCGGCCGCCATGCCCATGTCGAAGAGCTGGGTGCCCTCCCGGAGCAGCTGCTCGAGCCGTTCCTGGGCGTCCGCCGGAAGGTGATCCCCGGTGGCGGCCTGGACGTGGATCCCCGTGGGAGGGTGTTCCACGGGGGCGGGGACGGCGCCATCCGAGAGGGTGTCGAAGCCCAGATCCCGGCGCGCGTCCTTGATGTAGGCCCGGACGAGTTCGTGCTCGGGGTCGATGCTCAGGAGCCGCTCCCACTTCCGGAGGGCGTCCTCGGGCTGGCCCATGTCGTAGAGCGTGCAGCCATCGCGCAGCAGCCGATCCGCCTCGTCCTTGTCGATGGCGGGGACGGAGGCGGGGATGGGAGGAGGGGCTATCGGGGTCTCTTTCGGGGAGGCGGGGATGATGCCCGCCCCGAGGTAGAGATCCGCGGGCAGGGCTGCGGTGGCGCGGGGGCCGGGTTCCCCGCTTGCCTCCGGGGCGGGGAGGCCCAGGGTTCGCTGGGCACCCGTGATGTAGCCCCTGGCGAGCACGTTGTGGGGATCCTGCTCCAGGACCTGCTCCCACTTGGCGATGGCATCCTCGAGATGCCCCGCGTCATAGAGGGTGCAGCCCTGCTCCAGCAGGCGGACCTGATCGTTGGAGGGTGTGGCCGCAGGGGGCTGGGGCGCGGGGGATGGCGCGATCTGCTCCTGTGGGCGTTCGGAGACGAGGCCACCCTGGGTGGCGCGGGCATCGAAGTAGAGCTTGACCTTGTAGAGACCGGCCCGGGCCTCCTCATGGTTGGGAGACTTCTTCAGGATGGCCTGCCAGATCTGGCCGGCCTGGACCACATCTCCGACCTCGAAGAGGACTGCGGCCTTCTTGAGGTAGGACTCGAAGGGATCTCGGGTTGTCATGATTCACATCATCAGGTGCGGGTCGTCGGTGCGGACGAGCAGCATGAAGGTGCTGCGGCCGCAGGTGAACTCCTGGCGGTCCGTCAGCTCGATGGTGCCGAAGATCTGGACGCCATCCACAAAGGTGCCGTTGGTGGAACCCAGATCCATGAGCCACACGGAACCGTCCGTGTGGATGTCCACGCGGCAGTGGCGCCGGGAGCACTCCGGATCCTTGGTGAGGATATCGCCCTCCTCTCGGCCGATTACCGTCTGCGTGGCCGTCAGCGGTCTCACGGTGGAAGACATGGGCCCCGAGAGGAAGGCCAAGCTGTAGCGCATGCCCTGGGGGAGGGTGGTGCCGAGCCCGGCCTGGGAGAGCATGGCCCCCCGATCCCTGTGGGCCGTAGTTTCCCGCGCCGAGGCGAGGGCGACAGTCGCTGTCCCCTCGGGGCCTCGGGGCAGGTTGGCGGGAGCTGACGGAAGCGGGGCCGTGGGCTCCTCCTGAAGGGCCGGGGCCAGGCCGGTGGGGGCTAGGGACGGGTTTGGCACTTCGAACACGGCGGCGCACTTCGGGCAGCGGAAGCGCTTGCGGGGGGCGCCCTGGAAGCGCGCCTCATCGTACTGGAAGCGGGCCGAGCAGGACGGACAGACGACGATCATGGGTGCCTCGAACTGGATTGTCGCTAGTTTACCTTTGCCGCGGTCTACTTACTCTTCCGGGTGGCGAAGAAACTGAACTCGGAGCGCAGGGGAACCCCCTGGGGCACCTTGAAGCCCGTGACGGCTGCGGGAAGGGTCTGGTTCAGCTGGAGATTGCCCAGTTCCAGGAGCCAGGTGTCGCCGCTGCGTTCCACCCAGGTCACCTGGCGGGGCAGGTATCTCTCCCGATCCACCCAGATGTAGAGGCCCTGGAAGCGCTTCCTCATGTTGTAGCTGCGGGGCACGAGGGTGGCCAGATAGCTGCCCGGGACCTCCCTGCCTTCGCTCACGGTGAGCTGGAAGTAGTCCGAGAGATCGGAGAGATTCTGGCCGAGACCCAGGAAGCGCCGGTCGTGGTTGCGGATGAAGCCGATCTTGAGGCGCTCTCCCTCGCCCGCCCCGGGGCTGTAGGAGATGAGTTCCTTGGGGGTGATGTGGAGGATGAGATCCTCCGGCGGCGAGAAGGTGAAGTGCACGAAGTCCGAACTCTGGAGGTAGAGTGTCCCCTTGGTGACCGTGGGCGTCTTGAGCATGGCCCGGCGCAGGGTGAGCGTGAAGGGCACCTGGAAAGAGGTCACCTTCGCCTGGGCCGCATCGAAACGCTCGACCAGCTCCTTGGCGGAGGGCAGAGCGGGCTGAGCGGCCCAGATGGGGAGGGTGAAGAGGAGGGATACGAGCCAGGTCTTCATCAGTACACCGAAAGAGCGGCACCCTTCATGGGGCGATCCTGGCTGGCCTGGAAGCCGGCTCCGACATGCCAGCCGCTGCCGTGCACGAAGAGGGTGGCGCCCGCCCGGATCAGGGCCTGGCCGTTGAGGCTGCGCCGCTCGGCTCCGAGGATCAGGGTCAGGGCGGGGCTCGGGCTCAGGCGCAGGGAGGCCGTGGTGATCCGCTGGCGCATGGGGAAGGGCATGCGCATGGCCTTGTTGATGTCGGAGTCCACGCTGAGCTGCACGGTGGCGCCGAGGTCCACCTGGAAGCCGGCCCGGAACTGGGCTCCCTCGTAGACATCGCCGAAGTGGCGGGGGACGAGCCGGTCCACCGTAGCTCCGAAGCGGAGGCCCTGGAGGAGCTCCTGGGTAAATCCGAGATCCACCGTGACGGAAGTCGTGGTGGAGCCCACGGTGTCCTTGAATGCGAGGAGATCCTGTCCGGTCAGGGAGAGCTGGCCCAGGCCCGGGTTGAAGACGGCGACAGCCTGTCCCGTCTTCCATCGCTCCGTGCGCAGGGAGATGCCGTAGCCCGAACCCTGGTCGAAGCTTCCGGCCCCCACGCAGAGGCGGTCCACCACCGTTCGGCGCAAGTCCACTGTGGTCAGGTTGGTGCCCCCGCTCAGATGGGTGGGATCCAGATCCGGGGCGGCGAGGAGGCCGGTGTTCTCCTCGCGGGTGTAGGAACTGTAAACACCCTTGTCGACGTAGGCGATGCCGAAAGTGCGGGTGCGCAGGGCCCAGGACTTGTCCGCGAGCGGGGAGAGGTCGCTTGCCGTGAAGGTCGGATTGGCGAGGCTCTTCAGGGCCGTCTTGGTGTCTTGGGCGCCTTCGTCTCCCTCGGCCCAGCCGAGGTAGAACCCGGTGGCCGGTTTGTCGAAGCGGGCCGCATTGCCCAGGGGGTTGAGCCCTTCGGAAAATACCCGGGAGCCTCCCAGGGCCGCCCCATCCGCGAAGATGGGCGCCTGGGCGCCGAGGGCACCGGAGGCCAAGGTCAGGAGGGTGATCAGGCGAGTGCGGGTCATGGAGCCATCCTGCGCCGGTTAGGTTGTCGCTGCAACGGCCAAGGGTTCGCGCTGGGTGGCCACATGGAGCAGAATCCCGGAGTCCCGCAGCACTTCTTCCGCGGCGAAGCGGGCCAGGTCGGGCTCGTTGTTCTGCTCGCTGAGATGGGCCAGCACCACTGCGCGAAGCCGGGGCGAACGCACCCGGTTCAGCAGCTCCGCCATGGATTCGTTGCTGAGGTGGCCGACACGGCTGAGGATGCGGGCCTTCAGCTGGGGGGGGTAGCTGCCCTCGCGCAGCATCTGGATATCGTGGTTGGCCTCCAGGGCGAGGAGATCCAGCTCCGAGCAGTGATCCATCACGAGGGCCGTGGGGTGGCCCAGGTCCGTCACCACGGCGACGGCCATGCCGTCGGCCTCGACGCGGTAGGCCACGGGGTCGGTGGCGTCGTGGGGTGTGGAAAAGGGGAGGATGCGCCAGCCCTCCCAGTCCGTGGCATGGCCGGGTCGCAGGGGGATCCAGCGGTGCCCGGGCACCGTGACGCCCTGGATGCGGCAGATGGCCTGGAGCGTGTCCTCGGTGGCGAGAATGCACCAGTCCGTGCGCTTGAGCAGCACCGGCAGCGCGGCAATGTGGTCCGAATGCTCGTGGGTGAAGGCCACGGCCCTCACCCGCTCCACGCCCCAGCCGAGGGTTTCGAGGCGGGTGCGGATCTGCAGGTACGAGATTCCCGTATCGACGAGCAGGGTCCGGTCACCGTCCGTGAGGGCGTGGCAGTTCCCCTTGGAGCCCGAGGCGAGCGAGGCGTAGCGCATGGCTCCAGGATAGCGGACCTCGCGGGTCCAGCCCGCCTCAGGCTGCTTCGGGCCGGGGCTTGGGCTTCCACGGCACCAGGGCCAGGATGATCACCACCAGGAGGGCGGAACAGATTGCGCTGCCCTCCAACCCCACGGTCCCGCCGGTTAGCCATTGGGGCCTGGCGGCCAGGACGGGCCTCCAGAATCCCTGGGCGGAAGTGGTGCCGCTGACCTGGAAGCCCAACAGGTGGCCCTGGGCCCAGTTCCAGCCCAGATGCACACCGATGGGAAGGGCGAGGCTCCGGGTCTTGAGGTAGCAGAGTCCGAGCAGCACGGCGGCCAGGGCGATATTGAGCGTCGTCAAGGCCTTGAGGGCGGGGCCGGCATCCCGGATGCCCGGATTGCTCCAGTGGATGGCGGCGAAGATGAGGGCGAACAGGGCCTGGGTGGGCCAAGGGCCGATACTCTGGACGAGGCGCTGGAAGGCATAGCCCCGGAAGGCGATCTCCTCGTTGATGGCCACGAAGAGAAAGATCAGGAAGCCCCCGGCGATCCCGGGGAGATGGCCGCCCGGATTGCGGGTCCAGTGGAAGGCACCGAGGCCGAGCAGGGCCAGGGCCGTGAGGGTCATGAGCAGCATTCCACTGCAGGTACCCAGGGCCATTTCTCGGACCCAGCGACCGTTCAGCTTGAAGCCCACGGAGTGAAAGGGATTCCGCTCCACGGCCAGGAAGAGCCAGGTGACCGCGAGGCCTGCCACGGCGCCCAGAAGGGGGCCCAATTTGAACTCCAGCAGGGAAGGCACATCGGTCTTCAGGGCCAGGCCGACCACCAGGGCGGACATGGTGAGCACACCCGTCAGGACCTCGAAGGCCACGAAGAAGAGCAGTACCTTCCAGCCGCTGCGGAGACGGCCCTCGGCGTTGAAAATAAGCGTGGGCATCGGGACTCCGAGCTCAGAAGATTCGAGTGGGTTCATCCCAGTCGGGATCCTGGAAGCAGGCCCTCCGGTGGGACCTCAACAGCAGGACCAGGAGGACGATGGCACTCGCCAGCAGACCCGGCAGTGCGGCCTCGAGCCCCGAGGGACCTCCGGTGAGCCACGGGGGGAAAGCTGGGTTGGAGGTCGGCAGGAGCAGCCCCGGCGAGCGATGACCGCTGACCGCAAAACCCAGGAGAGTGGACTGGGCGAAGCTCCAGCCGGCATGCAGACCGAAGGGCAGCGCCAGGCTGTGGGTGGCCAGCCAGGCCTCCCCCAGGATGAGGGACATGAGGACCAGGGCCAGAAGATCCAGCAGGCGCGGCAGTCCGGAGACTGAGGGGACGAGCCCATGGAGGATCAGGAATCCCAGGGCGATGATGACTTGGCCGGGCCAGCGCCCCAGGCCCACGATCAGTCGCTGGAAGACATACCCCCGGGCGATGGCTTCCTGGCTGAAGGCCTGGGCCCCGGCGAGCAGGCAGCCCAGGCCGATGGTGGGAAGGACCCGCACTTCGCTGGGCCGCCAGTGGATCCCCCCCAGGGAGGCCAGCCAGAGGGCGGGCAACCCGGCCAGCAGGAGTCCGCCCAGCAGCCCCGCCAGCATCTGGCGAAGCCACTTCCGGTTCAGCCAGAGCCCCATGGAGGCCAGGGGACGCCCCTCGGCGGCCAGGAAGCCCCAGCTCACCAGGAGTGTGACGAGGCCTCCAAGGAGGGGGGCAACCCAGGGCGGAGCTTCCCGTCCGTGGAAGAGCAGGCCCACGGGAATGGAGATCAGGGGACCCAGGAGGAACCAGGCCACCAGGAAGAGCAGGATGCGCCAGCCTTGGCGCAGGCGGTGGTCCTCGCGCAGGAAGAAGGCCATCAGGAAGGTCGGCCAACCCTCTTGGCGGGGGTCGGGCAGGTGGGAGAGGCCGGGGAACTGGATCAAGGGGCGCTCTGGGTTTCGGCGAAGGCGATCAGCGTATGCATGGAGCCTCCTTGGGGAGGAGCCTCCATGGGTAGGAGGCTCCTGAACGGCGAGTGGCTGTGTGGTGCGGCTAGAGCGGGATATTGCCGTGCTTCTTGGGGGGCATGGAATCGCGCTTGGTCTCCAGCAGGCCCAGGGCGCGCACCAGTTTCTTGCGGGTCCCCCGGGGCAGGATGACCTCGTCCACGTAGCCCAGGCCTGCGGCCACGTAGGGATTGGCGAAGTCCTCGTTGTACTTGGCGATGATCTCGGCGCGCTTGGCGATGGGGTCCTCGGCCTTCTGGATCTCCTTGATGTAGAGGACGTTGGCGGCGCCCTCGGCGCCCATCACGGCGATCTCGGCGGTGGGGTAGGCGAAGTTGAAGTCCGTGCGGATGTGCTTGGAGGCCATCACGATGTAGGCGCCGCCATAGGCCTTGCGGGCGATCACCGTGAGCTTGGGGACGGTGGCCTCGCAGAAGGCATAGAGGAGCTTCGCGCCGTTCTTGATGAGGCCGTGGTGTTCCTGGTTCACGCCGGGGAGGAAGCCAGGCACATCCTCGAAGACCACCAGGGGGATGTTGAAGGCGTCGCAGAAGCGCACGAAGCGGGCGGCCTTTTCCGAGGCGGAGATATCGAGTACGCCGGCCAGATGGGCGGGCTGGTTAGCCACGATGCCCACGGAGCGGCCCTCCAGGCGGGCGAAACCGATCACGATGTTGCCGGCATAGCCCTCCATGACCTCGAAGAAATGCGCATCATCCACGATGCCCTTGATGAGCAGGCGCATGTCGTAGGGCTTGCTGGGGTCCCCCGGCACGATCTCGTCCAGGGCCGCGTTCTCCAGGGGCATATCCATGAGAGGGGCTCGGCGGGGCGCCTCGCCCATGTTGTTGGAGGGCAGGAAGCTGAGCAGTTCCCGGGTATGGGCCAGGGCGGCGAGATCGCTGGGCACCACGAAGTGGGCCACGCCCGACTTGTAGCCGTGGGCCGAGGCACCCCCCAGCTCTTCCTTCGTCACGTCCTCGTGGGTCACGGCCTTGATGACCTCGGGGCCCGTCACGAACATGTAGCTCGTGTTGCGCACCATGGTGATGAAATCCGTGATGGCGGGGCTGTAGACCGCGCCGCCGGCGCAGGGGCCCATGATGAGGCTGATCTGGGGGATCACGCCCGAGGCCATGGTGTTGCGCAGGAAGATTTCCGCGTAGCCCGCCAGGGAGTTCACCCCCTCCTGGATGCGCGCGCCGCCGGAATCGTTCATGCCGATGCAGGGGCAGCCCACCTTCATGGCCATATCCATGATCTTGCAGATCTTGCGGGCCTGGGTCAGGGAGAGGCTGCCCCCCACCACCGTGAAGTCCTGGGCGAAGAGGGCCACGGGGCGGCCCTCCACCCGGCCGAAGCCTGTCACGACACCATCCCCCGGGATTTGGTCGCCGGGGTTGGGGTTCACCATGAGGGCGTCCACTTCCTCGAAGGAGCCCTCGTCCAGGAAGGCCGCGATGCGCTCCCGGGCCGTCAGCTTGCCGCCCTGGTGCTGCTTCTCGATGCGGGCCTGGCCGCCGCCCTTCAGGGCCGCCTCGTACTTGGCGCGCAGCTTCTCGATCTTCTGCTGAAGGGACATGGGAACTCCTGAATGGGGCGGCGGATTTTCGCGGGAAGGGGCGGCTAGCGGCCTTTGCGGGAGGCATGGGCCCTGCGGACCTGGACCTTGGGCCTCAGGGCCTTGGCGGGGGCCAGACGGGGCGCATCCTGCACCTGAGGCGTCGGTTCCGCCATCTCGGGCAGGTCGAGGCTGGGCCCGGGGTCCTCCGCCCTGACCACGATGGCCGGATGAAGGGAGATGGACCAGGATCCCCCGGCAGGGGGGGCTGTGAGAACACTGGCAAGCAGGAGGGTGAGCATTTCGGCTCCGGAGCAAAACCTTGGATTATAGCCCCCCTGCGGGAAATAGCTAAGGCCGGACCCCCTCGCGACAGGGAAACCGGCCTCGGAATCGCCCCTTGGGGCCGGAGGACCCACCCTGGACGGCCCTTCGGAAGGCGGTGAAGGCAGGGCTCCTCGATCACCTTCGGCTCTGCGATCGGATCCAGGAACCGGTCGGAGGGACGCCAAACCTCAGCACCCCTTCCAGGCCCCCAGGTTCCGGGCGATCTGGGCCAGATGGTCCCTCAGATGTTTTTCGTAGATCTCCAGCCAGCGCTCGAGGCTGACCTCGCCCCGGTCCGGATGCAGGACCCATTGGCCCCAGACTGCTTCGGGGAGGCCCCGCAGCTGGCGGGCCAGGATCTCCCGGAGCAGCCGGAAGAGTTCCAGGGCCTCCTCCAGGGGGTGCGTCGGGTCCAGGCTGGAGGCCCAGGCATCCTGGTCATAGGCCAGGATGGGGCTGCCGGGCTGGGCCATGATCGCGCGGGCCCGCAGGTAGCCGTGCAGCTCGGCCTCGGCCAGGTGGAAGAGCACCTCCCTCACCGTCCACTTCCCGGGAGCGGGGCTGAAATCCAGAGCCTCTTCGGGGCAGGCTTCGAGGCATTCCCGCAGCTGGGCGGGCCCCTGGGCATAGGAGAGAAGGTGTTCGGCTCGGGCTTCGGGGGTCATGGGATCCTCCGGAGCCCTTTATACGCCGGGTTCGAAAGAGATCCCATAAAAAACAGGGGCCGGTGATGCCGGCCCCTGTTTTTAGAATGGGGAAAAATCACCTGCCGCTTTTCCGCCAGTCGGCCATGAAGCCCTCGATGCCCTTGTCGGTGAGGGGGTGCTGGATCATCTGGTCGAAGACCTTGGTGGGGATGGTGGCCACGTGGGCCCCAGCCAGGGCGGCTTCGGTGACGTGGCGGGGGCCACGGATAGAGGCGGCCAGGACGTTCGTATCCAGATCATAGTTGGCGAAGATGTTCACCAGATCCTCGATGAGCTCCATGCCAACGTGGTTGCAGTCGTCCAGGCGGCCGACGAAGGGCGACACGTAGGTGGCGCCGGCCTTGGCGGCCATGAGGCCCTGTGTGGCGCTGAAACAGAGGGTGACATTGGTCTTGATGCCCTCGGAGGTGAGGGCCTTGCAGGCCTTGAGGCCCTCGGGGATGAGGGGCAGCTTCACGACCACGTTCTTGTGGATCTTCGCCAGCTTCTTGCCCTCTTCGATCATGCCCGCGGACTCCAGGCTGATGACCTCGGCGCTGATGGGGCCGTTCACGATGGCGCAGATCTCCTCGATGATGGCTTCGAAGGGCTTGCCGCTCTCCTTGGCGATGAGGCTGGGATTTGTCGTGACCCCATCCAGGATGCCCCATTCATTGATGCGCTTAATCTCACTGATGTTGGCTGTGTCGATGAAAAACTTCATGATGTCTCCTGTGGAATGACCGGGGCCGTGGAACCCCTGTGGGTCCTGGCTCGCCTGCCAGCTTACCCCGCGGGGCGTGGGATTGTGTCCGCGCCAGCCTCGGGAAGACCAACAGGGCTTCCCGAGAGGCTCTTCCATTCTCCCAGGACGGGGGCGAAGCTGGAAGCCTGGAGTCCCCCATGTCCCATCCCTCCATCCCCGTTCTCGACCGCGGATTCGTCCGGCTCATCGATCACATGGGCACGGATCTCACCGTGGTGAACGCGGCGCGGGTCTCCTTCGGCAAGCGCAAGGAGGCCTTCGAGCCCAAGGATGCCGAGCTGGTGGCCTATCTGGCGGAGCACGAGCACACGGCCCCCTTCCGCCACGCCTACCTGACCTTCCATGTGAAGGCCCCCATCTTCGTCTTCCGCCAGTGGATGAAGCACCGTGTCGCCTCGGACTTCAACGAGATCAGCGGCCGCTATGTGGAGTTCCCCGAGGACGAATTCTTCGTGCCCGAGACCTTCCGCCAGCAGGCGAAGGTGAACAAGCAGGGCAGCGAGGGCGAGATCGCCGAGGGGAGCCGCTTCCAGGCCCGGGAAATCTACCTGGCGGCCTGCCGGAACAGCGTGGCCGAGTACAAGAAGCTGATCGAGCTGGGCGTCTGCCGGGAGCAGGCCCGCTGCATCCTGCCCCTGGGGCTCTACAGTGAGGTCTACTGGACGGTGAGTCTCCAGGCCGCCGCCCACTTCCTCCACCTGCGCCTGGATTCCCACGCCCAGTGGGAGATCCGCCAGTACGCCCTTGCCGTGCGGGAACTCATCGAGCCGCTCTTCCCCGAAAGCCTGAAGGCGCTCATGAAGGCGCCGACGGCCTGAGCATGAGCGCGCCTCCCCTCAACCCTGGCCTCTTCCACCTGGACCCCTTCCATCTCTGGGTGATGCACTGCTCGGAGGGGCCCGTGCCCCGGTCCGTGGTCAAGGGCGTGCGGGACTGGCTCCACAAGGAGCTCTGGCCCTGGGAAGTCCAGTGGAAGGAGGATGCCCTGGCCCTCCCCGAGGCCACCCGCCGGGCCGGGGCCGCCGTCCTGCGCTGCCACTCGGAGGATCTGAGCCTGACGCCCACCACCTCCTCTGGCCTCGTCACCATCGCCCAGGGCTATCCCTGGCGGGCCGGGGACGAGGTGCTGGTGCCCCTTGGGGAATTTCCCAGCAATGTCTATCCCTGGAAGGCCCTGGAATCCAGGGGAGTGTCCTTCAGGGAGGTGGGTATCTGGAAGGGCCAACTCGCAGGGGCTCGGGCCTGGGAGAGCCTCCCTCCGCCCTCCGGCGAGGACTTCGAGGCCCGCATCCTGAAGTCCCTGGGCCTGAGGACGCGCATGGTGGCCCTGTCCTGGGTGCGCTTCCAGGACGGCCTCAAGCTCGATCTGGCCCGGCTCGGTGCCGCCTGCGCGGAGCGCGGGGTGCATCTCGTGGTGGATGGCATCCAGGGGGCTGGCACGGCCATCCCCGATCTGCAGCAGGTCAGCGCCTTCTCCTCGGGAGGTCACAAGGGGCTGCTGGCCCCCCAGGGGCTGGGTTTCCTCTGGACCCACCCGGATTTCCGTCCCCTCCTCCTGCCTTCGGGCACCTGGCTTTCGGTGGAAGGGGGCACCGATTTCGCGCGGGCCACCACGGACCATGCCCGGGCCTGGCTGGAGGATGGCCGCCGTCTGGAGCCCGGCTCGCCCAATCTCATGGCCTGCAGCGGCCTGCGGGAATCCCTGGAGGTCCTCCGGGGACCGGGCGTCGAGGCCATCGCGGCGCATATCCGGAGGCTTCAGGACCAGCTCCTGGGGGCCCTCAAGGCCATCCCTGCTTGGCGGGAGGAGGCCTACCGGCTGAGGGACCTGTTGGAACAGGATCGCCTGGGTTCCATCCTCAGCCTGCACCACGGCGGCCGCGGTCCCGAGGTGATGCAAGAGTTGCTGGAGCGGGGGCTGAACCAGGGAATCTACGCCTCCGTGCGGGAGGGATACCTGCGCATCGCCTTCCACGGCTGGCACGAGGAGGGCGACATCCCGCGCATCGCGGGCTGGCTCAGCGGAACAGCCAGCTGAACTTCATCTGAAGGGCGTCATCGCTGGGCAGATGGCGGAGGATCGCCAGATCCGGCCGGGGGCTGAGGCTGGCCCGGTCGTTGATGAGGGCATCCGTGCCCACGCCATGGGTGTAGACCAGGAACAAGGCGCTGCCCGGACGGAATTCCCAGCGGGTGATGAGGTTCAGGTTCCAGACCCGCTCGCTCCTGGAGGTCTCGGCCTGGGTGAGGTCCGCGGGCAGGCCTGGCGCGAGAGTCTTGTCATCCACATAGTGCCTCACGTCCCGGAAGGTCCAGTTGGCTGCGAGCCACTGGCTGAAGAACTGGACCGAGAAGGTGGGGCTCAGGGCATAGGCGACCCGCAGGGTCTGGTTGAATTCGCCCAAGGCGCGCAGGCCCGTCATGGGGGCGACGGAGGCGGGCGTGAGCTTCGGAGGGGGCAGGAACTTGAGCTCCCCCTGGTCCTTGACGAGCCCTGTGTTCAGCTGGATCTCGATGGCGGAATTGAGCTTGATGGACTGGTACACGCTGAGGTCGGTGCTGGGGCCCCCCTCGTGCCAGGCGCGCTCCAGTTCGGCCCGGAAGTACCAGAGCCGGTTCCCCGGGGTGTCGAAGCCCAGGGCCGCCCAGGGGATCCTCGAGGTGCGGAGATACTTCTTCACGGGGTCGCCCCTGTCGTAGCTCCGAAGCTCCCGGTCATCCTGGGCAGGGAAGGAGGCGCCGAGGCGGGCCCAGAGGGCGAAGAAGTTGGTGAAATCGGTTCTGGCCATCAGCCCGGCCTCCCGCTGGAAGACCACTCCGGCCTGGTCCCGGGCCACCGAGCCGTCGACCTCCACTTCGAGGTTGCGGATCCCCCCGAAGGTCTGATCCCAGTGCCGCACCACGGCAAAGTCCAGCCGCTGCTCGTCGGCTCGGTTGAGGTAGCCCAGATCGTTGGGATTGAAGGCGCTGGAGGCGTTCACGGCCAGGAGCCCCGCGGACCAGCCTGAGCCCCACCGCCGGTTCACGTGGAGGCGCCCCCGGAAGCCTTCGGCAGGCTGGGCATCGGAGCGTCGGCCCGCCTGGCTGCGGGCCAAGGTGAATTCCGTGATGGTGCTCCTGTCGGCACTCCGGAAGACCCCGTCCAGGGCCTGGACCTGGGCCTCGCGGCCCCTTGGATCGGCCTGACGCGTGTAGGATCCGAAGCCCCCGATATAGCTGCCGCCGTCGCCGACGGCCTGCTGCAGGCGGAGGACGCCGTAGCTGGTGAGGGGGTAGATCTCCCGCTGGAATTGGCCGCCGGAGGTGTCGCGAATCGTGGCCTTGGCCTGTTGCACGCTGGCTCCCAGCACGCCGACATTCAGGCCGGACCCGAGCTTGGCGGTGTACTTGGCCGCGCCATTGATTTCCGCGGCCTGGGGTCGGTCCACCAGGGTCTCGCCATCCAGATAGGGGTCGCCAAGGCCCGCGCCGATGCGGCGGCTGTAGAAGAGGCCGTTGCCCGCGACGGTGAAAATTTCCATGCCCTCCAGGAAAAAAGGACGCTTTTCCGGAAAATAGGTCTCGAAGGTGCCCAGG
Source organism: Holophagaceae bacterium (assembly GCA_043723905.1). GTDB lineage: Bacteria > Acidobacteriota > Holophagae > Holophagales > Holophagaceae > JAYREN01. The sequence continues at coordinate 11,235 of JAYSNJ010000125.1, read as the reverse complement.
TTCACCACGGCCTGGTCCACCTCCACCTGGCCGAAGTCGGGGCGGATGGAGAGGTCCAACTGGCTGTTGGGGCTGAGGCCCAGGTGCGCGTCCAGGCCAGCCCGGGCGGACCATCTCCGGTCATCGAAGCTCTGGGCGGTCTCGAACTTCCGCTGCAGGCTGAGGTAGGGAATCCACTCCCGTCGGGGTTGGGGGCGGATCCCCTCGATGCCCGTCAGGGCCGGGAAGCTGGCGACGAAGGCGTTCTCGCCTCTGGGGGGCAGATTCCAGAAGCTCCGCTCCCGCGTGGGACCCTGATCCGAACGGCTGAAGTTGATGCCCCAGGTCTGGGGGCCAGGCTCGGGCCTGATGCGCAGCAGCGAGAGAGGGATCTTCAGCTTGGCCGTCCAGCCATCGGCGTCGACGGAAACGGAACTCTCCCACACCCCATCCCAGCTGGCATCGCCCTGCATGGCCTCGTCGCCGCCTTCGGCGGCGTGAAGCGTGTCGCGCTGGACGCCAGAGGCGTTCACCGCGAAGCCCCAGGCCGTCCGCCGATCCCGCAGGCTGTCGACGTAGACGGTGAACCAGTCACTCGTGCTGTCCTGGTCGCGGCGGTGGAGGCGACGGATGACCTTGGCCTGGCCCTTGGGGTGGTGCATCCGGGCGCCGACGTAGATGAAATGATCGTCGTAGAGGATCTTCACCTCCGTGGGAAGGCCAGCGGCCTTGCCGAAATCGGGCCAGACCACCGTGAAGCCTGTGGCTGCTGGGGCCTGGTCCCATGCTGCTTCGGAGAGCCGTCCATCCATCCGGATCGCCGTGGCGGTGGACATGGCGCTCAGGGACTTCTCGGGTCCCTGGGCCGGGAGACCCAAGCACAGGCCCAGGCTGAAGGCGGCGGCAAGCGTGCGGAGCATCATGAACCCGTCCAGGCCGGGGATTCCGGGCGGATCCAGCATACCCCATGACTTGAGGCATATTCAAGCAGCGCTGCTCCCTTCGTGTAAGAATCGGACAATCCCTGGAGTTGCCATGCATGCCGTTCTCCTGAGCCTGCTCCTTGCCCTCAGCCCCAACCAGACCGATGGGGGAATCGTCGGCGTCAAGGGGCAGCGCTTCCTGGCGGAAGTGGCCCGGACGGACCAGGAGAGGGCGAAGGGGCTGATGTACCGCACCAATCTCGCCAAGGACCGGTGCATGTTCTTCGTCTTCGAGGAGGACGCCAACCGCCCCTTCTGGATGGGGAACTGCCTCATCGCCCTCGACATGGTCTGGCTCAAGGTGGATGGCACGGTGGTGGAAATCAAGGAGAGCGCGCCACCCCTCTCGATGATGTTCCGGGGGTCCCAGGCGGAGGCCCCGATGTACGGGGGAAACGTGCTCTCCCGGTATGTCGTCGAGTTCGCAGCAGGCACGGTGCGGCGCCTCAAGCTCAAGGTGGGTGAACGCCTCGGCTGGGAACTGCAGTTCAAGGATGGGGGCGGTCTCACCGGCGGCGCGCCGCTCCCCAAGGAAGGCGGCAAGGGGAAGAAGGCCCGGAAGAAATAGGGGTCATCCCAAAAACCACGGTGGACATAGAGAGAGGGCGCGGCGAAGGCACGGAGAAATGCGAGTGGCCTAGCCTTCTCTGCCTCTCACCCTCCGTGAATTCCTCCCTGCACTCCGTGTCTCCGTGGTGAATTCGCCCTTGGCCTACTCCTCGGCACTCCCCGTCTTGCAATCGGGCTTGCGCCGGGTAGCGGGGCGGGCCAGTGTGCGAAGGGCCTCAGGAATGGGCGGGAGGGCAGGGAGTTCGAGCGGTGTGATCTGATAGTCCCCGAGCACCTTCCAGGCCCGGGCCTGCCGGGGCAGCCGCTCCGGCTGCATGACCTCCCACCCCTGGGCGTAGCTCACGAAGGGCGGCATCACCAGGGCGAAGCCGGTGAAGAGGAAGGACGGGTAGCGCAGGAATTCCTCCTTCCCATCGGGGCCGGGCATGGGAACGGCGAAGAGGGGGTGGAGGCCGCCATTGATCCAGAAGCCCTGGGGTGGGTCATGGCGAGGGTAGACGAAAATGCGCCGTCGATGCATCAGAGTGTGGTTGCCCACCCGGTAGGTGTCCACGGGCTGCACGCCGGTGCCCTCGAGGGCCGGGCCCCAGCTTCGCTCGGGGTGGCCCACGATCTGCACCACCTCGCGACCGGGGCCCTGGAGCTTCCGGAAGAGGTTTCGGAGTTCCTCGGCTTCTTCGCCCTCTACGGTACCCTGGGCGGGCTTCACATCCCCCAGCAGCGCGATGCGCTTGGGCTGGTAGTCGGCGATGAGGCCGAAGAGGCGCTCCCAGAGGTCGTTGTGCTGGCCCGCGGGAATGACGTCCAGACGCTTGCGGCGCCCGGCGCCCAACCCCAAGAAGAGATCGGAGAGCACCAGGGTCTCCTGTTTGGGCAGGATCACGGCGCGGCGGCTATCGAGAATCACATCATCGGAAAAATTGATCTGCATGGTCCATTCCAGTCCCTTCCATTGGAACACAGCTAGGGCTGTCCTGAAGAAGGGGGGACCGCCTGCTCCCTGAGGTCGCGAAGTCCCCCCTTTCACCCCTACGGGATGCCCAGGCGGAGCCCAGGCACCACGTCTGTCCTATGCTGGGTCCAGGAGTTGCACGATGGGTTCCACATACCAATTGCTTGCGGGGATGGCTGCTGGCCTGGGCGGGGGCGTGCTTTCCGGACTCTTTGGCGTGGGGGGGGGCATCGTCCTCATCCCGCTGCTGGCCCTCCTGCTGGGGTTGAACCAGCATCAGGCCCAGGGGGTGACGCTGGCCGCCCTGCTGCTGCCCAACAGTCTGCCCGCAGTGCTCCACTTCCGGAGTCGGGGCATTCCCATCCACTGGCCCCTGGTGGGCGCCCTCATCGCTGCCTTCCTGCCCGGGGTCTGGGCGGGGGCGAAGATCGCCAACCGGATTCCCGAGGGGCCTCTCCGCCTCGGTTTTGTTTGTTTCCTGCTGCTGTTGGCCGCGCGCACCCTGCTGGAAAAGCGGAAAGCGCCCCCATCGGGCTCCGAGCCGGTGCCACCTCCCCCCTGGGCTCCGGGTCTCTCCATCGGCCTCATCGGCGGCCTCTGCGCCGGGCTGCTGGGCATCGGGGGGGGGGTGGTGATGATCCCGCTGCTGGTGATCTGGCTGAAGCTGCCCCAGCACGAGGCCCAGCTCGCCAGCCTCGCGGTCCTGCTGCCACCCGTGGGGCTTCCGGGCGTGCTCGTCTACGCCCGCTCCAACCCCGGGTTCCCCTGGCTCGTGCTCCTCGGGCTGGCCCTGGGCTTCCAGGCCGGCGCCTTCGGGGGTGCCAGGATGGCCACCGGGATCGCGGGGCCGCGCCTTCAGAGGAGCTTCGCCGTGGTGATGGTGATCCTCGCCGGTGTACTCCTGGTACGTTGATCAGGTCCTGCGGGCGTTGAGGATCAGCATGGCGTCGCCGTAGGAGAAGAAGCGGTAGCGCTCGCGAACGGCTTCGGCGTAGGCCTCCCTGGCGAAATCCTGGCCCAGCAGGGCGCAGATGAGCACGAAGAGGGTGCTCTCGGGGAGATGGAAATTGGTGAGCAGGTGATCGGCCGTCTGCAGGCGGTGGCCGGGCTGGATGAAGATCCGGGTGGCGCCGCTCCTGGCCAGACGCGTGCCATCCCAGGCGGCCTCAACCGTGCGCAGACTCGTGGTACCGATGCAGAGCAGGGGGCGCACTCGGTCCCTCAGCGCGGATTCCAGCGCGTCAGCGGTGGAATCGGGGATCTCGAAGCGCTCCTCGTGCATGGCATGGTCTTCCAGGTTTTCAGCCGTCATGGGCCGGAAGGTGCCCAGCCCCACATGCAGGCGCACGGGCTTCCACAGACATCGACGGGCCTCCAGGCGGGCGATGAGTTCGGGGGTGAAGTGCAGGCCTGCCGTGGGCGCGGCCACGGCCTCGCCCTCCTGAGCATGGAAGGCCGTCTGGTAGCGGGTTTCATCCTCCCCTTCGGGGGCGTGGTGGATGTAGGGCGGCAGGGGCAGGCGGCCGATGGCGTCCACCCTGTCCCAGTCCAGATCCAGCCCTTCGCGCTGGATGCGGACCTTGCGGAGTCCTTCGTCCAGAGTCTCTTCGATATGCAGTTCGGCCAAGGTCGCGCCGCTGTCGGGGTCCACGACGCTGGCCGACTTCCCTGGCTTGAGCCGCGCGCCGGGGCGCACGAGGGCCTCGAAGGATCCATCGGGAAGGGTGCGGAGCAGGAGGGCCTCGCCTGCCCCGCCGCCGGACCTCCGCAGCAGGAGCCGGGCATGGCGCACCTTCACATCGTTGGGCACACAGAGTGTCCCCACTGGGATGAACTCCGGCAGATCGCGGATGGCGGCATGGCGCAGTGTGCGGGCCGCCGCGTCCACGACCAGGAGTCGGGCCCCGTCGCGCTCCGGGGCGGGGTGCTGGGCGATGAGTTCCTCGGGGAGTGGGAAGGAGAATTCAGTCCGCTTCATCAGGCTTCGGCGAACTGCAGGCGGTGGAGCCGCGCATATTCTCCGCCCAGGGACAGGAGCTCCTCGTGGCTGCCCTGTTCGGCCACACATCCCTGTTTGAGGACGCAGATGCGTGTGGCCCGCTGGATGGTGGAGAGGCGATGGGCGATGACCAGTGTGGTGCGGTCCTGCATGAGGGTCTCCAGGGCCGCTTGCACTGCGCGTTCGCTCTCGGTGTCCAGGGCGGAGGTGGCCTCGTCCAGGATGAGAATCGGGGGATCCTGCAGCAGGGCCCGCGCGATGGCGAGGCGCTGGCGTTGGCCGCCGCTCACGCTGGAGCCCGTTTCCGCCAACAGTGTGTCGTAGCCTTTGGGGAGGGCCGCGATGAAGTCGTGGGCGTGGGCCCGTCGGGCCGCTGCCATCACCGCTTCCCGGGAGGCTTCCTTGCCGTAGGCGATGTTGTCATGGATGGAATCCATGAAGAGCAGCGTCTCCTGGTTCACGATGCCGATGCGCCGCCGCAGGTCCCGCGGATCGAACTGGCGCAGATCGATGCCGTCCAGGGTGAGACGCCCGGCCGTGGGATCGAAGAAGCGTGGCACCAGGTTCACCAGCGTCGTCTTCCCGCCCCCGCTGCCACCCACCAGCGCCACGGTCTCGCCCCGGCGCACCTCCAGGTCGATGCCCCGCAGGACGAGGTGCTTTCCGTCATAGGAGAAGTGGACGGCCTCGAAGCGGAGGGATTCGGGTTCGACGGGCACGGGTGAGGGCTGGGCGGGTCCTTGCAGTTCGGGTTCCCGGTCTACCAGGGAGTAGATGCGATCCAGGCTGGCCTTGGCGGTCTGAACCTCGTTGTTCAACCGAGTGAGCCGACGGATGGGATCGTAGAACGCATAGAGCGCCATGAGATACACCATGAAATCCGCACCTGTTACCGTGTGGGTCTTGGAGACGAGAATGATGATCCCCGCCAGCAGGAGGCCCCCGACTAGCTCCATGATCGGATGGCTGAGGGCGGAGGCCCGGGCGGCCTTCATTCCGAGGCGATAGAGGTCGTGCTGCTGAAGATGGAAGCGCTCCACTTCGTAGCGTTCGCGAGAGAATCCGATGACCACCCGGACATTGCTGAACACTTCCTTCAGGCGCTGCAGCAAGCGGCTGGAGGCCTCCATGTTGCGGTGGTTGATCATCCGGATCCGCTTGCTGAGGCGCTGGATGGGCAACACCACCAGGGGAACCGCAATGAAAACCATCAGCGTGAGCTTCCAGTTCAGGTACATGACCGTCGTGAACATGGTGATCGCGATCGTGATCTCTTTCACGGCCTCCGCGAGCTGGCTGGAAGCGATGCCCTGGACCTGAGCCACGTCATTGATGCACCGCTGGATCAACTCCCCAACGGGGTGACGCATGAAGAAGGAGGGCTCCTGGTCCAGCGTGCGGGAAAAGAGGCGCTCCCGAAGCGCCTGGGTGGCCTTGATGCCGCAGCGCACCATCACCATGGTGCCGCTGAAGGTGAATATCCCCTTGAGCAGGAAGACAACCACGAGGAGTGTCGGCACGAAGTACGTGGACTCCCGCATGAAGGAAGCCGCAGGAAGCATGGAGACCAGCTGGGCCTTGAGCCCGACCAGCATTTTCATGTGCTCGATGCCTGAAGGCTTTGCACTCGCCATCCCGAAGTTTTCGTCGAAGACGAACTTGAGGGTCAGCACCATGAGGCTTTGGCAGGTGGCGCCCAGCTGGAGCAGAAGGGCGCCGCCCAGGAGGGGCCAGACAAACGGCTTCAAATGTTCACGGAAGAAGCGGATCAGAGGCGACATAGGTCTTCTAGATTACTGTCCTGCCGCCTTTCGCGCTCCTCATTCCACGGTCACCGTCACGTTGCTCTTGCCGTCCTCCACGGAGAACAGCACGGAACCCCTGGGGAGACTGGCCGCGTGGTCGGAGAGGTTCCCCAGCTCGATACCCTTGGTGCGGGCTTGCCGGAGTTGTTCGTCGCTGAGGTAGTTCTCCAGGGCCCGGGCCAGTCCGAGGGAGAGGCGGATGGTGACGGGTTCGGCCTTGCCCTTCTCCCGGATCCGCATGACCAGGAAGCGATTGGCCTGGGTCGACACCGGCGCGGGCTTCACGCCGAGGCCGATCAGCGCCAGGCTGCAGGCGTCCGCATAGGCGGGCATGCCCAGGCCCTTCTGGAGCGAATCGATGGCCCGGGGGTCCCGGGTCTTGGCCAGCTGGAGGGCGGAGGCCACCCGGACTTCCGGGACCTCGTCCGCCAGGGCGGCCACGAGCCCGGGAGAGGCCTTGGGAGCCTGTCCCTGGCGGATGCCCCAGCAGCGCACCCGGTTCAACCGGGCCTCCTTGCCCAGCATCCGCTCATCGGGGTGCCTGGCCAAAAATTCGGTGTATGCGTCGGCCGCCTCGTCCCAGCGTTGGTCCTGCTCCAGGGTGGCCGCGAGCCAGAAGCGGGCCTCGGTGCTCTGATCGGAGCTGGGGTTCTCGGCGAGGTAGCGGCGATAGAGGGCAGCCGCCTCGAAGAAGCGCTGGGCGTAGCGAAGGGATTTGGCTTCCCGCAGGAGCGCCCTTCCCGGGCTCTCCTTGACCATCCGCTCAGGGATGACCAGCGGCTCCAGGGTAGGGTGCAGGGGTGCGAGGGCGAGGAGGACCGAGAGCAGCATCAAGACCCCTCAGTCTTCAGGAGTTCACCCAGGCGCTGGGCCTGGTGTTCGAGGTCCTGGGCACTGGCCAATCGCCGGAGCTCCTGGGCCCGTTCGGGGCTCAGGCAGCCATCCTCCAGGGAGAGTTCGGTGAGCCAGAAGTGGAGCTCGTTCCGGGCGGTCTCCGCTTCGGGGACCATGGCCGTCTGCCCCGCGAGCTGGCGGCTGGCTTCGAGAAGCGCCATGGCGAGCACGCGCTCCTCGTTGCGGTCCTCGCCATCCTTGGCACAGACCGGAGGGTTCCGGTCGAAGCGCTGGAGGAGCTCGGAGGACTGCTGGAAGAAGGCGGCCCAGAGCCGGCCTTGGCCCCGCTGCAGGGCGGAGGCCTCGATGCGCGCCCGATCCCCGGCCTGGCGCTGGAGGTAGCGGCCGTGCTGGAGGGCGTAGACGGTGGGGACGACGGCCAGGAAGGCGGCGGCTGCGGCCAGGAGCCAGTGGGATTGCAGTCGGAGGCGAGTGGAGGCGGGGCGCAGGGAGCCCTGGAGTTCGGGTCCGTGGGCCTGGAGGGCCAGGTGGAGCTCCAGCAGCTCGGCCAGTTCGGCCTGGAGGGTGGAATCCTCGGGCCAGAGTTCCGGGTGCTCCAGGAGTTCGAAGTGTTCGGCGTCAAGCTTGAGGCGGGTTTCGAGTTCGGGGTTCATGGCGTCACATCCAGGTTCTTGCGGAGCTTGGCGAGGCTTTGGAAAAGGGTGGCCTTGACGGTGCCCTCGGCGCAGCCGAGCTCCTCGGCAATCTGTTTCACCGGGCGCTCCTGGACGTAGTAGGCCAGGACCATCGTGCGCTGCCGGGGTGTGAGACCCTCGAGAGCCTCCTTGAGCGCCCGGAGTCTCCGGTCTTGGTCCACCTGGTCCCAGGGAGAGGGTTGGTGAGGGTCGGGAGCGTCAAAGGCCTCGGGAGTGGGTAGCTCCCGACCTCGTTTACGGAGGTGGTCGGTCGCCGCATTAGCCGCCAAGGTAAAAATCCAGGCCGCCACCGGCCGACCCTCCTCGAAGCGCTGGCAGTGGCGCAGGCACTTGAGGAAAACTTCCTGGGTCAGTTCCTGTACGACCCCGGTTTCTCCCTGGAGCCGACGGTAGAGAAAGGAGAAGACGGGCCTTTCGAAGCGGGCCATGAGGTGGGCCAAGGCCTCCTCCTGGCCGCCCTTGAGGCGCGCCATCCAGTATTCCGGCGTGAGTTCTTCGCCCGGAGGGGCCCCTGCGACTCCGATCATGGCTTTCGTTCGGCGGGGTGGATGCCCTTGAAGAGCCCAGGCTGGGAGATGCGGGCCATGACAGCCTCGAGCTGGGAGGCGTTCAGCTGGGCCCTCAGGCCCACGCGGGTCTTCTCCTCCAGCACATCCGCAGGATGGGAGGGCGCTCCCGGCATGCTGCTGATGAAGGCCACTAGGCGCTGGATCCAGGGCGAGATCTGCTGGATGCCCTCGGGGCTCCCGGTGACGGCCAGTTCGAAGACATGGGGCGCATCCTTGGCGGAACCCGGAGTCACGCTCCAGGCCAGGGCCTGGACGCCCCTGGGGATCTCCTTGGCGAATTCCTGAGGCAGCTTGTCCGAGGCCTGCTTCAGGAGGCTTTCGGGGAGCAGAAGCCCCTGGAGGGGAGCCCGGCCATCGATCCATTCGGTGGCGCGCAGGGCCGGCGAGGTCGTGGCCCGGGGCCTACCCAGGGCGGCGAGAGCCGAGAGATCCCCGATCCAGATCCGGTCCTGTTCATCGAAGAGGAGGCGCATGTGGAACTGGTTGTAGTCCAGGAGGACGTAGAGGGGCAATTCCCGCTTCCCCACCTGGAGGGTGCCCTCCATGGGGAACGCCTCGGTGACGGCCATCAGCAGGTTCTTGGGATTGCGGAAGCCGCCGAGCTGCAGGAGGAAGCTGGAACTTTCGGCCCCGGCCCGGGGAAGGGCGGCATTGATCTGCAGGTCCATGGCGTAGACGGAGATCCGTCCAGTCTCCCCCTCGGGGTTGATGCGGGCCCGCTTGAGGAAGAGATCCAGGGTTCGCTCAGCCATGGGGAAGCGCCCCAGGAGATTCTGGAATTCCTGCTGCTGGATGGCCCATCCGGCCTGGCTCGAGATGGCCATCACGGTGCCGCTGGGGGCGGAAAGGGCCCAATCGGGTCCCTTGGGCCGCCTGGATCCGCACCCCGCGAGAACGAGGAGCGTGGCGGAAAGGATGATCGACGTGGCGGTTCTCATATTGATCCCAGGTCTCAGGGCTACGCTGGCGGGAGACATACGCTTAGTTTGACTCTATGCCGGTTGCGGCACCATGCAGCGTGAAGGTTCCTTATCGGGCACTCCCGGTCGCAGCGGTGTCCAGCTCACCCTTCGTCGCACCCCCTCCGGGGGCAGGGTGAGCCTGGTCCCCGTAGCCCTACGCCGGCGGATTCGGCGTCGGTTACCGGAAGCTTCACCTTCATCAGGAGGCCAGGTGGCGGAGCGTAGCCGGGAGGTGGGGGCTGCGCAGCAACTGGAGCTGCTCGCTCTCCGAGAGCAGACCCCAGACCCGGGTGGCGGATTCCCGCGGGGTCTTGGGATTGAGGAGCAACTCCGACATGATCGGGGGGTGGGCCATCAGGGTGGGATGAGCCGCAATGGCCTCCAGGATGGAGCGGGGGGTCTGCTTGTTGCGGGCCAGCCGCAGCAGAATGCTCGGGTCCAGCTGGCGATCCGTCACCATCTGGCGCAGAGTCTCCTCGTCCTTCAGCACATCCTGGGGCAGATGGCGGATGAGCTCGCCCCCACTGGCGCGCAGTGCAATGATCCGCTGCTGAACGCTCATGGTGAGATAGATGGATCGGAGGGCGTCCAGGGCCTGCTGCTTGACCTCCAGATGGGGAATGCGGGGATTCCGGAGCAGGTCGAGGAGAGCTCGGGGGGTGGTCAGGTAATGGAGCAGCCGCAGGGCCGTGCCCTGGGAGAGGTGCACGTTGTGGAGCAGCGCCTCCTGGATGGCCGGATTCTCCCCCCAGGTGTTGTGATTGGCCAGTTTCTCCGCCCGGAACTGGTCCAGGGCGGGAATGGCGGAGAGCAGTTCCCGGGGTGTCAGGCCGGGATTTTCGAGCACCACACTGAAGACCATGGGATCCGGGTCCCGCAGGGCGGCCACCATCTGCTCGGGCTGGGTGGACTGGTTGGCCATGAAGACGCGTTCCTCGAGGGAGGCCCAGCGACCTTCGGGCTGGGAACCCAGCCCGCTGACCTGGGTCGTGCGTTTGCGCTGGAGGCGGTCGTAGAAGATCTTGATGACCCGGAGGAGATTGGGGGCGCTGCGCTTGGCCCAGAAGGTGATGAACTGGTATTCGGTCTCGTCCAGCTGGGTGAAGAGGCTTGCGATGCCGTTGAGGGCTCGGGCTCCCTGGGCTCCCCGGGAGAGTTGGGACAGGAGATCCCGGCTCACGCGAAGCTTCTTCGCGAAGGCATCGGGAAGGGTGGGAGCCTCATAGAGGGCCTCCCGGACGGGCTCCCGGAAGTACCAGCGGGCCTCGCCGTAGACTTCTTCGAACAGCTCAGGGTGGGTGGAGGCGCGGAGGGCTTCCACCAGGATTTCCTCGGAGATCATCGGGTTGTGGAGGGCGGCTTGGCGGATCTCGGCCTCCGGGCTGCCCAGGCTCTCCAGGAGTTCTTCCACCACATGGGTGCTGCCGGCTCGGGAGACGAGCTCGTCCCTGGAGACCTGCATCGTGATGGGCTGGGTCGCTCCCCGACCCAGGGGAGGTTCGGTGAGCTTCTCCCAGTCCGGGTCCGGCGCGGGGAGGGCGGGCAGTTCCTGGGTCAGCCCCGTGGGATTGACCTGTCGCGCCAACTGCTTGAGCTGCTGCTTGACGATGGGTTTCAGCTCGGAGGGGAGCTGCGCGTATACGAGCTTCACGGTCTCTGCCCGCTCCTCCCGTTCGGCTGGGGGTGTGCGATCCATGGTGTGCATGAGATCGAACAGGGAAACGGCGAGCTCCAGGTCCCGACGGATGGGCTCCGGGGTCGCCTCGTTCCCCGCCAGGGCCTGCAGGACGGGCGGATGGATCAGCCAGTGGGGCGTGCGGGCGATGAGGGTGAGCAGCCGGGGCTGGGCCAGATTCCGGGCGAGCC
>JAYSNJ010000124.1:0-8399 GCA_043723905.1 Holophagaceae bacterium | reverse complement strand
GCCGTTGTCGATGTGGGGCTCGTACTCCTCGCGCTCCTCGATGGTGCACTTGTGCTTGTCGAGGTCGGAGTATTCGGCGAAGCGCTGGCAGGCCTGGATGGCGAGATCACCGTAGGGCATGGGATGGCGGATGGCCACGACCTTCTTGCCCAGGGCCTTCAGGATGTTGCTGATGTAGCGGGTGGTCTGGCTCTTGCCGGCGCCGGTGCGCACGGCGGTGATGGCGATGACGGGGACCTTGGACTTGATCATGGTCTTGTCGGCGCCCAGCAGCTCGAAGTCCACGCCCAGGGCGATGCAGAGGCTCGCCAGGTGCATCACGGTCTCGTGGGTGACATCGGAGTAGGAGAAGACGGCCACATCGGGCTTCTCGCGCTTGATGACGTCCACCAGCTCGCTCTCGTCGAAGATGGGGATGCCCGCAGGATAGAGCTTCCCGGCCAGGACGGCCGGGTAGGCGCGGCCCGCGATGTCGGGGATCTGGGTCGCCGTGAAGGCCACGACCTTGTAGGCCGGGTTATCGCGGTAGACCGTGTTGAAGTTGTGGAAGTCGCGACCAGCGGCTCCCAGGATGAGAACGCGACGGGGCTCGGACATTGGAACTCCTCAAGGAGAAGGCGTCGACCGATTAACCGACACACCCGGAATGGGTAGTCATGGCCTCGGGACCATGGTGGAAGGGCCCAGGATAGCCCAGAAAAGGATCCCTTCCCAGGGGATCTCCAGGCCTATCCTGGGAGCATGAAAATCTCGGCCCTGATCCCTGGACTTCCCCGCTGGAGCCGTCGGCTGCTCTATGGTGCGGCCTCGCTGCTCCTGCTCTACGCGGCTCTGGGCTTCCTGGTGCTGCCGCCCCTCATCAGGGGCCAGCTGCCCCCCCGGGTGGGCCGACTCCTGGGCCGGGAGGTCAGCCTGGGCAGGGTCCGCACCAACCCCTTCGCCCTTTCCGTGACTCTGGATGGCTTCCAGATCCTGGACCGGGATGGCGAGGCCTGCCTGGCCTGGGATCGGCTCTATGTGAACCTGGGCGTGTCCAGTCTCTGGAGCCGCACGCTGAGCTTCCAGGACATCGAGCTGGTGCGCCCCCGGGGCCGGGTGGTGGTGGGCAAGGACGGGGCCCTTAATTTTTCCGACATCCTGGAACGGCTGGGGAAGGAAACTCCCGCCCCCCAGCCCAAGCCGGAGGGGAACCCCCGGGAAATCGCCATCCAGCACCTCGCCCTCCGGGGGGCCCGGATCCAGCTCCTGGACCGGAGCCTCAGCGAACCCTTCGCCACCACCCTGGGGCCCCTCAGCCTGGAACTCAGGGACTTCCGGACAGAAGGGGACACCCGAACCCCCTATACCTTCACTGGCCGCACGGAATCCGGTGAGACCTTCGCCTGGACGGGCGACTTCTCCACGGAGCCCCTCCGCTCCCGGGGCAGGCTCTCCCTGGAGCGCCTGGTCCTGCCCAAATACCACCCCTACTACAGGGACCAGGTGGCCTTCGAACTGAGGGAAGGGCTGGCGTCCATGCAGGCCGACTACACCTTCCAGTGGTCCGCCGGGACCCACATCCTGAAGCTCCAGGACGGCACACTCGATCTCCTGAACCTCAAGCTGGGGGAAATCGGCCGGGCGGAAAACGCCGTGGAACTGCCCCGGCTCGAGCTGCGGGGGGCTCGCGCCGATCTGATCGCCCGCTCCGCCGAGGTGGCCTCCCTCCTCGCCTGGGACGGGAAGCTGGACATCACCCGCCTCCAGAACGGCGAGCTCAGCCTGGTGAAGCTCCTGACTCCCCGACCCCGGCCCCGGCCCACGGAACCGGAACAGCCCTTCGCCCTGACCCTGAAGGAAATCGGCACACGGAACTTCACCGTGGCCTTCGAGGACCGGGCCACCGTGCGCCCCGTCCACCTGCGGGCCGAGAAGCTCGACATCACGCTCCAGGACTTCAGCCTCGACCCCAGGGTCTCGGCCCGACTCGCCGCCGCCCTGACGCTGGAGGGCCGCGCCAGGCTCCAGATGGAGGGCACCGTCTCGACCCTCCGGCCGGCCCTGGACCTCGCCCTCCAGCTCGAGGGCCTCGACCTCCCCCCCCTGGATCCCTACCTGGACCCGGCCCTGGATGTGCGCGTGAACCGCGGCTCGCTTTTCCTGAAGGGCCGCCTGCGGGCCGCCTTCGAGGGCAAGGCCTCGGACTCCGTCACCTTCAAGGGGAACGTGCGCCTGGAGCACTTCGAGGCCATGGATGGTGCCCAGCAGGAGCCCTTCCTGCGCTACAGGGAACTGCGCCTGGAGGGCCTGGACCTGGGCACCCACCCGCGCCAGCTGGGCATCCGGAACGTGGAACTGATGGAGGCCGAACACCGCATGGTCATCTCCAGGGACGGCACCACCAACGTGGCCCGGGCCTTCAAGACCGAGGCCCCCCCGGCGGCCTCCCCGGCCGGCGCCATCCTGGGGGCCGTCGTGCCCGCCACCCCCCCCGAGGCCTTCCGGATCGCCGTCCAGAGGCTCCACATGCAGGGCGGCCGCCTGTCCTTCATCGATCGCAGCCTCGAGCCCAATGCGGCCTTCCTCATCACCGACCTGGAGGGCACCAACACCGGCCTCTCCACCGAGCCCACCGACAATGCCTCCATCGATCTGAAGGGCCGGGCCGGAGGGGTGGCGCCGCTCTCCATCCAAGGCCACAGCATGCCCCTGCGCCGGGACCAGGACACGGACGTGAGGATGCGCATCCAGGGCGCCGAACTCTCCGATTTCAGCCCCTACACGGGGAAGTATCTCGGCTACACCGTGCGCAAGGGCAAGCTCGACGTGGACGCCCGGGTGAGGATCGAGCAGCGCAGGCTCAGCGCGCTGGTGGCGACGAAGCTGGACCAGTTCTACTTCGGGGATCGCACCGGGAGCCCTGAGGCCACGAAGCTGCCGGTCAGACTGGCCCTGGCCCTCCTCCGGGACCGCAAGGGCCTCGTCGCCCTGGAGCTCCCGGTGGAAGGCAGCCTGGACGATCCGGACTTCCGCTACGGGAAGATCGTCTGGAAGGCCCTGTTCAACGTCCTCACCAAGATCGTCGCCTCGCCCTTCACGCTCATCGGGAACCTCTTCGGGGGGGGAGGCGAGGATCTCAGCTTCGCGGCCTTCGCGCCGGGCCTCTGGGAGGCGGACGCCGCCGCCCGGAAGAAGGCCGAAGTGCTCACCCGGTCCCTGGTGGAGCGCCCCGACCTGAGCCTGGAGCTCGAAGGCACCGCCGATCCAGCCACGGACGGTCTCGCCCTCAAGCGGTTCGCCCTGGAGCGGCTGATCCGCACCGCCAAGGCCAGGTCCCTGAGAGCCACCCAGCCCGATCTGGATCCCGAATCCGTGATCGTCACGGCGGAGGAGCGTCCCCGCTGGCTGCTGGAGGCCTATGAAGCCGCCTTCCCCACTCCGAAACAGACCAGCGGGAAGGCCAAGCTGCCCCCCCCACCCCCCCCGGAGCTGGAGCAGCGCCTGCTGGGCAGCCTGGCGGTGGATCCCAACGAGCTGAGGGCACTGGCCGATCGCCGCACCAAGACCTTCGTCAGGCTGCTCCTGGAAGGGGGGAAACTCGAGGCCAGCCGGGTCTTCGAGGTCGAGGGCGGCGAACGCGCCAAGCAGGAGGGCGGCAGCCGGGTCTACTTCGGGTTGAAGTAAAAATGCGCTTCGCGCATTTTTAGTGGCGAAACGACCTCAAAACCGAGTCCCCACCACCACGGGGATGAACTCGGTGGGCAGGCCCCGGGTGAACATCCGGTGGTAGCGGACCTCCACGAAGAAGTGGCCCCGGCCCTGGGGCAGCTCCCACCCCAGCCCCGCGTCCAGGCCACCCCGTGTGGTGCTGAGATTGGCCTGGGGAGTCCAGCCCGCCCGGGTGCCGGCCCAGGGCTCGTCCTGCGGGAGGGGGTCCGTCGCGGGTGCGGAGAGTTCCAGTTGGCGGTGGTAGAGCCCCAGGCCCGCCAGGAGGTAGAGGCCCGCCTCTCCCGCCCCGTGCAGGCGGAGCACTCCATTCACGGGGATGGAAAGGACGGTGGCCAGCCCGTCCTGGGCCGGGCCGATATCGTGGCGCAGGCGATCCGAGAGGCCGAAGCGGTGGATCCCCAGTTCGGAATGGATCCCGACCCGGTCGGAGAACCAGTAGATGCCTCCGAAGGCGAAGGACCAGCCCGCCTCCAGGCGGGATTCCGAAGGCCCCGCCGGGAAGGCCCCCCCGATGGCGCCCTGGCCCACCTCCGTGCCCTGGCCCTGGGCCAGGGATGCCGCCGCCATCACGAGCGCCAGGGTCAGACCGCGCATGGAGCCTCCGGGCTCAAGGGTACGCCTGATCGGGGGAAGGGCGGGGAAATCCGGTTCTTCGTGGATCTGATGAAGCACGGTTCACGCTGGATTTTCAGGCCGTCGAAGGTCTTCGTGACGCGGGCCTATGTGGCCCGCGCCCTTCGGGCGGAATGGACCTGCGGCCCATTCCGTCGTCCCCCTCCACGCCTCTGGCATGTCGGGTGACCATGGCCAAGGCGATTCAGCCTCATCCGTTCGAGCGAGAAGGGGCGCCTCCGACGCCCCTTCTATCGTGTTTCGGGATGTCGGCTACTTCGAGCTGAAGGCTTTCAGGCCGTCGAAGGTCGGCTTCATCGCCTTGTCGCCCTTCTTCCAGTTGGCGGGGCAGACTTCGCCGTGCTCATTGGAGAAGTCGATGGCGTCCAGGAGGCGCAGGGCCTCTTCCACGTTGCGGCCCAGGGGCAGGTCGTTGATGGTGATGTGGCGGACGGTCTGCTTCTCGTCGGCATCGATGATGAAGAGGCCACGCAGGGCGACGCCGGCCGACAGGAGCACGCCGTAGTCCTGGGCGATGGTCTTGTTGAGGTCCGAGACCAGGGGATAGGTGATGCCCTTGATGCCGCCCTCCTTGCGCTCCATCTGGGTCCAGGCCCAGTGGCTGAACTTGGAGTCCACGGACACGCCCACTACGGCCGTGTTGCGGGCATCGAATTCGGCCTTGGCGTCGGAGAAGGCCAGGATCTCCGTGGGGCAGACGAAGGTGAAGTCCAGGGGGTAGAAGAAGAGGACGACCTTCTTGCCCTTGAACTGGGCGAGGCTGAAGTTCTCCACGAACTGGCCGCCCACGAGGGCGTCGGCCTTGAAATCGGGGGCGGGCTGGGTGACGAATGCTGCCATGGTTCCTCCTGTGGAATGGGTGTGTGTGCCTGGAAATGAGCTTCCACCCCTCTTGGGTTCGAACTGGCCCCGGGGCGTTACAAGAAAATTCCGCGCAGAGGGGTACGTTTCGGGGAGGGGCCTTCCTGGGTAGAGTTGAGCCTCCCGCAGACGCCGCCCCGGAGTTCCCATGCCACCGATCCATCTCTCGGTCTTCTCTGAAATCGATCGCCTCAAGCAGGTGGTGGTCCACGCCCCGGGTCTGGAAGTCGATCTGATGGTGCCCACCATCATGGAGAAGCTGCTCTTCGACGATATCCTCCACGGCGAGCAGGCCCGGGACGAGCATGCCCTCTTCCGGGGCGCCCTGGCCCGGGTGGCGGACGAGGTGCTGGATATCCAGGAGCTCTTCGTGGAGGCCATGGCCGAGGAGGGCGCGAAGCTGGCCTTCATCGAGGACCTGCGCCGCCTGGTGAACCTCCAGGACGCCACCTGCAACCTCCTGCGCGACATGCCGTCCGACCAGTGCGCCCGCAGCATCATCACGGGCATCGCCTGGGACGATATCCCGGGTCATACCCACTGGCAGCGGGGCTTCGAGTACCGCCTGCGGCCCATCCCCAACCTGCTGTTCATGCGCGACCCCGCGGCGGTGCTGGGCACGGCCTACTCCATCAATTCCATGTCCACCTGGGCCCGGGAGCGGGAGCCCCTGATCCTCAGCTACGTCTTCCGCCACCACCCCCGTCTGCGCCATCTGCCCGACCGGGCGCGGCTCTTCGACCAGGTGACGCCGCTGCTGAAGGGGGAGATCCGCGCCCCCCTGGCCATGGAGGGCGGCGACATGCTGGTGCTCAGCGAGAAGGTGCTGGCCATCGGCTGCTCCGAGCGCACCAGCACGGATGCCGTGCACCAGCTGGCCGAGAGCCTGCGGGACCACTACCGGAGCGGGGAGACGGGCTTCGAGCACCTGCTCATGGTACTCATGCCGCCCATCCGCTCGGCCATGCATCTCGATACCATCTTCACCCGCACGAGCCAGGACGAGTGCCTGGTGTTCCCGCCGTTTTTCGCAGGCAAGAGCCGCGAGCTCCTCAATGTCATGTCCATCGATCTGCGCAACGAGGAGCTGCGCTTCACCACCCAGCCCAGCCTCCTGAAGTCCCTCAAGCAGGTGGGCATCGACCTCAAGCCCATCGCCTGCGGCGGCGCCGACTACATCAAACAGCAGCGGGAGCAGTGGACGGACGGGGCCAACGCCTTCGCCATGGCCCCCGGCGTGATCTTCAGCTACAGCCGCAACACGGGCACAGCCGAGGAACTGGCCAAGAACGGCTACAACGTCCTGCCCGTGAAGCAGCTCCTGGCGGACCCCGGCATCGATCTGCTGGACGGCCGGAAGTACCTCATCCAACTGGAATGCGGCGAACTCTCCCGGGCCCGGGGCGGCCCCCGCTGCATGACCATGCCCCTGGCCCGCGTGAGCGCCTAGGGCGCGGAATCGAGGCTCGGCAAGGACGGAAAGGAATCCACAAGGATGAAGGGGATGAAAGCGGCTCCAGTCGGCCAAGGCTGAATCCGGGTTCTTGTCCTTCCCCGCTCAGCGGGACTGTGCCGCAGGAAAAGATCCACCCCGGAGGCACGGAGGACACGGAGAAAAGCACGGAGGGAAACGGCAGATCCCTTTCCGCCGGGGGCAGGCCCCAGGGCCCGCCATCCCATTCCCATCGGCGTTCATCTGCGTTCATCAGTGTTCCAATTTTTTCCGTCGGCGTGCCGCCATTGATGCGGGAGTCCGGCTCGGGTGGCTATCCTGGAGCCTCATCCCCCCGAGGTTCCCATGCCCCAATTCGATTCCTTCTACCTGGTGAAGTGGCTCCATTTCCTGGCCCTGGCCGTGGGAGGCGGCGCCATCGTGGTCGCCCTGCTGCTCTCGGGCTTCGAGGAGGACCGCGAGGATCTGCGGGGCCTGGCGGCCACGGTCTGGAAGAAGGTGGTGGCCTGGCCCTTCCGGCTGGCCCTCCTCTTCGGGATCGCCCTCTGGGTCATCCGGTACCGCCAGCACGTGAACCTGTTCTCGTTCTCCTACTTCCACTGGAAGCTCGTCCTGGTGCTGGCCCTCCTGGCCTTCTCGGAGATGACACCCAAGGCCCTGGCCGCCGGCAAGCGCGGCGCGGCCCTCCTGGCCCTGCTCTTCTTCCTCCTGGCCACCTTCGTCACCATCAACGCCAGCGCCTTCCCCCAGAAGGCCCGCCCCGCCCAGGAATCCCAGGCCACCTCCGAGACGGCCCCCAGCATGCAGAGCCGGTAATTCCTGTAAACAAACGCGAAAAAGCGAACCACAGAGGGCACAGAGGAATATGGGAGAGCACAGGGGAGAGCGGGGCGCGCGAAGCCTCCTTTCCGCTGGCCATCCGTCTTCCACCGGTCTGCCTAATCCCCCGGGGCACCTTTCCCCCCGGAAGGGGCCGAGGTTCGCCTAATGCGGTAAACTGCGGATCGCCCCACCCGAAGGATCCCCAAGAGAATGCTGCAATGTGGCGACTTCTCACCCATCCAGCCCGGGTTCAGAGTACGCCCATTGCCCTAAGACCAGTCGCGCCCAGACGCCTCCAAACCCCCCTCCGAACCCCCTCCCAACCCGGTTAGGCGTACTCCAGCCCCTCCGTCCCCCGTCGTCCAATACAAAGTTAGGCAGCACCGCATGGATTCTAAGCAAATCTACAACGCGAGCAGGCGACATATGGGGCTGGTCCGCTGGGCTTTAGGTCAAGGGAATGAATGGTCTTATTCTGGGTTTGGCACAGATTTTCGATTATTTGATATTCAGCGTTCAATTTCTTCGGTTTTTCCAGAAGAAACAATTTTAATAGTAATAGATCGCCACGTTGCATATGAATCAAAGACATCTACTGCCGCGGCCGATATTCAAATTCTTCAGAGCAACCAAGACGTTCTATACAATCGCGAAATAGTATTATGGAGTAAGGAATTTCAAACGGTTATGGTTTTCGCTAGGATAGGGGTTGTTAAGCATGGCCACGTTCGTGCCTAACCAATCGTTCAACCGGACGCTGCCTTCGCGGCAAGGTATCCTCGCTCAGCGTCCCGCCTCGCTCTCCGTCTTACCGCGCCGCCGTGGCAGCGCCGGTTAATAGTGAGGATTTCGGGCGGCCAGAATAGGGCGCAGGTTTCCAGCCTTACGGAGCAGGCCGCGTGAAATCCGGTGTTGGACCTAG
>JAYSNJ010000123.1:0-10440 GCA_043723905.1 Holophagaceae bacterium | reverse complement strand
CCCCCCGCCAGGGGACGCCAGACTCCGGGCTCGGAAGCCAGTGTCTCCAGGGCCTCGGCCAGTGTGGCGGGCACCTTCACTTCGCAGTCCGGAACGTAGCCCCTCATGCGTGACTCCCCTGGGAGGCGGCCTTCACGGCGTCCACGATCTTCACGTAGCCCGTGCAGCGGCAGAGATTCCCCGAGAGGCCCTCGCGGATCTGGCTCTCATCGGGGTGGGGGCAGCGATGCAGGAGATCCTCGGCGGCGATGAGCATGCCCGGTGTGCAGAAGCCGCACTGGGCGCCGTTGTGGTGGTGGAAGGCCTCCTGCAGGGGATGCAGCTTCTCTCCTTCGGCCAGCCCCTCGACGGTCCGGAGTTCCGCGCCCTGGGCCTGGATGGCGGGGATGAGACAGCTGTTCACGATGCGCCCGTCGAGCCGGACGGTGCAGGCCCCGCATTCCCCCTCGCCGCAGCCCTCCTTGGTGCCCGTGAGCTGGAGCTCCTCGCGGATCACATCCACGAGCCGGGCCATGGGGAAGACCTCCACCACCCTGGGTTCCCCGTTGACGGTGAGCTGGAGACGGATTTTTTCAGCCACGGGGCACCTCCACGCGATCCAAGAGACGCTCCGGCGTCATGGGCACCTCGTCCAAAAGGAGTTCCCCGAGCGCGTTCTGCAGGGCGTTCAGCACCGCAGGCGCAGGGCCGTCCATGGGCAGTTCCCCGATCCCCTTGGCCCCCCCGGGGCCCGCTGGGTGCGGATTCTCCAGGAAGACGACGCGGATCCGGGGCAGATCGACACTGGTGGGAATGATGTAGTTCGTCATCTGGTTGTTGGCCATGCGGCCGTTCTTCCATTCGATGTTCTCCCAGAGAGCCCACCCGATGCCCTGGGCCACACCGCCCTCGATCTGGCCCTCGGCGAGGACCGGGTTGATGACCCGCCCCACTTCCTGGGCCGCCACGAAGTCCTCCACCTTGACCTCGCAGGTCACGGTGTCCACGGCCACCTCGGCAGCGTAGCAGGCCCAGGAGTAGGTGGGGTAGGCGTCCCCACGGTAGATCTGGTCGTCCCAGAGGATGTGGGGCGGCTTGTGGTACTGGGTATAGCACCTCACGGCGCCGAAGCGGGCGTGGGAACGGCGCACGGCCTCCCGGAAGACCTCGGGGGTGTAGGGTTCCCGGAGGAAGCCCTGCTGGATCAGGGCCTGCTTGAAGGCGTAGGCCGCGTCCTCCACGAGACTGCCCACCACCATCGTGCTGCGGGAGGCCACGGTAGGACCGCTGTCGGGCACGCACTGCGTGTCTGGCTGGGTCACCTCCACCATGTCCATGGGGATCTTGAGCGCCTCGGAGGCAATCTGGGAGAAGACTGTGTCCTTGCCCTGACCGATCTCCGTGGAGGCCGCCAGGACGGCGACCCTCCCGTCCGCGAGGCCCTCGATACCGGCCACCGAGGCGAGGTAGGCCTCGCCGCTGCCCGTGAAGCCGCACCCGTGCATGAAGACGGAGATGCCCACACCGCGCTTGATGGGGTCGTCCGTGAGATTGGTGGCCGCGAAGCGCTGGCGCTTCTCGGCATACCCGATTTCCTGGAGCGTCCGGTCCATCAGGCCTTCCAGGTCCAGCTTCTCCTGGATGACCTGGCCCGTGGCGGTGGTGTCGCCCATCCTCAGGAAGTTCTTCCGCCTCAGTTCGGCGGGGTCGAGGCCCAGCTTCGCAGCACACACATCCAGGTGGCGCTCCAGGGCGAAGAGGCTCTGGGGGGCGCCGAAGCCTCGGAAGGCGCCGCTGGGAGGCGTGTTGGTGGCCACGGCCCGGGCGTGGATGCGCGTGTGGGGGCAGCGGTAGACGCCCGCGGCGTGGATGGCTCCGCGGCTCAGCACCACCGAGGAAAGGGTGGCGTAGGCGCCCGCATCCAGGACGAAATCGATGTCCAGGGCCAGCAGATGGCCTTCGGTGTCGAAGGCCGTCTTCACTCGGGTGCGGGAGGGATGGCGCTTGGTGGTGGCGGCCATGTCCTCCTCCCGGTCGTAGATGAGCTTCACGGGCCGGCCCGATTTCCAGGCCAGGAGGGCCGCGTGGCCTGCGATGAGGGAGGGATAGTCCTCCTTGCCGCCGAAGGCACCCCCCGTCTCCATCTGCACGATGCGGACCCGCTCGCTCGGCAGGCCGAAGAGGTGCATCACCGCCTTCTGCACGTAATAGGGGCACTGCAGGGATCCGCTGACCGTGACCTGGACCTCCTGGTCCGCTTGGGTCACGACGGCCAGCACGCCGTTGGTCTCGATGTAGAGATGCTCCTGGGCGCCGGTGCGGTACTCGCCCTCGATGACTTGGGCCGCCCCTCCCCAGACGGGAGTGGGATCGCCCTTCTCGATGCGGAGTTCCTTGAAGATATTCTGGACTCCGCCGATGACCTGCCCCCGGTCCAGGCTGCTCTGGATGTCCAGGACCGCAGGGCTTTCCTCCACCTCCAGGCGCACGGCCCGGCGTCCCATCTCCAGCATGTAGCGGTCGGGATGGGCCAGGAGCAGGACGGGCTCCTCCGGATGGTTGATCATCGTCCCCTCTTCCACCAGGAAGGGCTGGTCCTGGACGATGGCGGCCACCCGGTTCTCGCCGGGAATGTCCTGGGCCCTCACGATGGTGAACTCCGCCCAGGGAATGCCCTCGCCGAAGTGGATGGCCTTCAGGATGCCGCGGGGCACCTGGGAGCGCACCGTGGCGCCATGGAGCATGCCCTGGAGGGTCTTGTCGTCGGTGTAGCGGGCACGGCCAAGCACCTTGGCGCGACCCTCTTTGCGAATTGCGGGAATCCCGATCACGTCTGCCTCAGAGAGATATGCAAAATTGGTCGATTGTGACGCCAGGATCCCCAGGCGGGAAGTAAAAAATCCTACCGCGGATGATCAAAAAAATGTTCATCCCAGTTCCTCGGGATTCAGCGCCGCGCCTCCACCAGGATGGCGGACCTGGGCGAGGGACATCCGAACTCGCAGAGCCCACAACCGGTGCAGATCTCCACATCCACCACCGGATGGGCGGGGCCCCCGGCGGCGTCCTCCACCATGCGGATGGCCTCGTCGGGATAGGGGCAGCGGTCCACACAGGTGCGACAGTCCTGGGCGGGGTTCCCTTCCCGGGGCCAGGTCAGGCAGCGCTCCGGCACGACCACGGCCGTGCCCATCTTCACGGCCCGAGGCCCCTCCCGTTCCACCCCCTTCACGGTCCGTCTGGGCCAGACCAGGGCTCCCTCGGGGCAGGCCGGGATGCAGGGCAGTTCCGTGCAGAGGAAGCAGGGCATGCTGCGGGGCTCCAGATAGGGCGTCCCCAGCGCCATCCGGGCGCTCCCCGGCGCCTTCAGGAGCGCGTCCTGGGGGCAGGCGGGCAGGCACTTGTCGCACCTCGTGCAGGCCGTCAGGAAGGCAAACTCCTCCAGCGCGCCCGGGGGGCGCAGGAGGCTGGGGCCCGATCCCACCACAGCCTCCTCCACCCTTTCGGCCACGAAGCCGGCCATGACGGTGCCCAGGGCCTTCATGAAGCCCAAGCGGCCCTGGGGTTCGTCGAGCTTTTTGGCCATGGCGCTAGTTCAGCCCGCCCAGCTCCAGGAGCCGCAGCACGGGTCGCAGGATTCCCCAGAGGATGGGATCGAAGCCCAGGGTGAGGATGCCCGTCCGCCCCTCGGCTCCCGTGGCCAGGTGAGCCAGGAGATCGGAACTGACGGCCACCTCGCGGCTCGTGGGGGGCCGCTCGACCCAGGCCACCCCCTCTCGGGCTTCGCGGGCCTTCAGGGTCTGCCCCTCCTCGGCCCGCAGATGGAGGATGAGGAGATCCCCGTGGAAGACGGGCACGCGCACCTCGATCAGGGCGCCCCGGGGCACCTGGGGCACGACCTCGAAGGCGGCGCGATAGCCCAGGGACTCCGTATTCGGGTCGTCGCCCTTTAGGACGGCCACCGTCTGCTGGCTGAGGCCCTCCAGGCCGTGATCGCCCAGGGAAGCCACCGACCGCAGATGGGTGCCTGAGATATCGCCGAGCCCCTCCACCAGTCCGGGCAGCAGCGTCAGGACCATCTCCAGGGCCGGGCGCCCGCGCAGAACCCGGTGATCCTTGGGCCAGATGCCCGTGAGGGGCATGGGTTCGGCCGCCTCGTCGGGCTCCTCCCGCAGATCCAGCACCCGGCCCGGGAAGGCCGGGATCATCTCCGGATCCAGAGGCGAGCTGGCCAGGATCACGAGATCCAGGCCTTCCAGCAGCAGGGGCGAGGGGGCGAAGACCACCAGATCGCCGATCTCCTGGGCCACGGTGAGGGGCCCAGTCGAGAGGGGAAGCACCGAGCATTCCTGGGCCTCCAGGGCCTGAACGAGTTCCCGACCGAGCTGGGTCTGGGCACCGATGACGGCTAGTTTCAGCATGGAATACACCTTTCGATTCTTTCGTGGGAGTTAGACCCGGACTTCCGATGCTTCCGCGGCCTGGTGGTCCTTCAGCGCCGCGGCGACCTCCTGGGCCAGGAAGGCCTTCACCTGCTCGGTCGCGCGCCCCGTGAAGCGCCGGGCATCCAGCATGGCCATCAATTCCGCTTCACTCATCTTCCAGGCCGGATCGGCGGCGAGCAGCCCCAGTAGCTCGTTGCTGCGGCCTTCCTGCTTGATGCGACGGCCCGCCTCCAGGGAGGCCACGCGAAAGCCTTCGTGGAGATCCTGGCGGTCCCCGCCCCGCTTGACCCCTTCCATCAGCAGCACTTCGGCGGCCATGAAGGGCAGCTCCTGCAGGAGCCGGGCCTCAATCATCCGGGGATTCACCACCAGGCCTGAGGCGACATTCTTGTAGAGGACGAGGATGGCGTCCACGGCCAGCAGGCCCTGGGAGATGGTCAGGCGCCGATGGGCGCTGTCGTCGAGGGTGCGCTCCATCCACTGGGTGGCTGTGGTCTGGTAGGTCGAGGGCATCAGCCCCAGGACGAACCTGGCCAGTGAATTGATGCGCTCGCTCCGCATGGGATTGCGCTTGTAGGGCATGGCGCTGGAGCCGATCTGCTTGGACTCGAAGGGCTCTTCCACTTCCTTCAAGTGCTGGAGGAGTCGCAGATCGCAGGCGAACTTCGAGGCGCTGGCCGCAATGCCGCAGAGCACCTGCCCGATCCGGTCCTCCAGCTTGCGTGTGGCGGTTTGTCCAGACACCGGAATGGCGGGAAAGCCCGCCTTGGCGCAGAAGCGCCGCTCCAGCTCATCGACCTTCGCGCCGTTTCCGTCGAAGAGTTCCAGGAAGCTGGCCTGGGTGCCCGTGACGCCCTTCACGCCTCGAATCGGAGTGGTGGCGATGACATGGTCCAGGTCCTCGAGATCCAGGAGCAGATCCTGGAGCCAGAGGCAGGCGCGCTTCCCCACGGTGGTGGGCTGGGCGGGCTGGAAGTGGGTGAAGCCCAGCGTGGGCTGGTCGGCCCATGCCTCAGCGAAGCCCGAAAGCGCCGCGATCACGTCCTGCAGGCGGCGGCGCAGCAGCTGCAGCGCTTCCTGGCAGATGAGGAGATCGCCATTGTCCGTGACGAAGCAGCTGGTGGCGCCCAGGTGGATGATGGGCCGCGCGGTGGGCGCCTGCTCACCCCAGGCGTGGATGGCGGCCATCACGTCGTGGCGGAGATTCGCCTCAAAGCGGGCGATGGCCTCCAGATCCACCTCATCCTGGGTTCCCCGCATCTCCAGGAGCTGGGCCTCGGTGACGGGCAGGCCCAGCTCCGCCTCGCTCTCCGCCAGGGCGATCCAGAGACGGCGCCACACCCGCATCCGGTACAGGGGTGAAAGCAGCCGCACCATGGCCTTGGAGGCATAGCGGCTCGAGAGGGGATGCTCGAAATGCTCGAGCTCAGGCAGGTCGGAAGGGGGCAGGAAGGGCATGGCTGGGCTCCGCGTCCAGTTTCGCACAGGCCTCTTCAGAACCTGAACCGCACCGCGAGGTTCAGTGCGGAAAGATCCCGATGGGTCTCGGATTCGCCGCCCCAGCCCTGGAAGGCGACTCCGGGGTCGGGCAGGAAGTCCCACCGCAACTCCACTTCCGCTCGGTGCCGGATCTGATATCCCGCTCCGAGACTGAAGGCGAAGAAGTTGGAGGGGTCCCGGTGGGTCTGGATTTCAGGCTCCGCTCCCGGCAGAAGGGGACTCATTTCGTGGCGGAATTCCTGCTCACCGAAATGCCAGCCCACCCCCGCCAATAGATAGGGGCCGCGGGGTTTTTGGAGGGAGCAGATCCAGTCGCTCGAAAGGATCGCGTACTCCGCCCGGAGGCTGTCCCGGTATACATAGGCGGGGGAATGGGTCACACCCCCCTCCCCGAACCCGAATCGCAGATAGGTCGCCCTGACGCGACCTTCCACCCAGTGCCCCTGCAGCAAGTGCCAGGAGAGTTCAGCCCCGAAGGGGTGGCCGCACAGGCGGCTGCCGTCTCCGCTCTCCCTGCCGCCCAGGAGCCCAAGCCCCCAATGGGGTGTCGCCTCCTGGGCTGTCAGGACAGCGGCGGACACCAGCAGAAGGCTCAGGGCGCGAAGCGGCATGGCGACTCCCTGGAATAAGACCAAGTATGGGATCCGATGGCGGGCGCGCCCTGCGGGAAGTGCACAATCTGCGGATGTTCCACATGGAACATGGAAGCCCCTTCTGAGAAACTGAGGCCTCGAGGTGGACCATGCCCATGTACGAAGCCCTCCGACAGAGCGATGCCAGCGTGTTCCAGGCGCTGGAGCTGGAAGTCCAGCGCCAGCGGCACCATCTGGAGCTGATCGCCTCCGAGAACTACGCCTCCAGGGCCGTCATGCAGGCCATGGGCAGCCACTTCACGAACAAGTACGCCGAGGGCTACCCGGGGCGCCGCTACTACGGTGGTTGCGCCAACGTGGACACGGTGGAGAACATCGCCCGGGACCGGGCCAAGCGGCTCTTCGGGGCCGAACACGCCAATGTGCAGCCCCACAGCGGCGCCCAGGCCAACATGAGCGTCTACCTCTCGGCCCTGAAGCCAGGGGATACCGTGCTGGGCCTGGATCTGGCCCACGGCGGGCACCTGACCCACGGTCATCCCCTCAACAGCAGCGGCATCCTCTACAAGTTCATCGGCTACCAGGTCCGCAAGGACACGGAGCGGGTGGACATGGAGCAGGTGCGCGCCCTGGCCCTGGAACACCAGCCCAAGATGATCGTGGTGGGCGCCTCCGCGTACCCCAGGATCTTTGACTTCCCCGCCTTCCGGGCGATCTGCGACGAGGTGGGCGCGCTCATGATGGTGGACATGGCCCATATCGCGGGCCTTGTGGCCACCGGCCATCATCCCAGCCCCGTGCCCTTCGCGGATTTCGTGACCACGACCACACACAAGACCCTGCGGGGCCCCCGGGGCGGCCTGGTGCTCTGCAAGGAGCAGTATGCCAAGAGCCTGGATCGCGCCGTGTTCCCCGGCGTCCAGGGGGGCCCCCTCATGCATGTCATCGCGGCGAAGGCCGTGGCCTTCGGCGAAGCCCTCCGCCCGGAGTTCAAGGCCTATCAGGAGCAGGTGCTCAAGAACGCCAAGGTGCTCGCGGACACGCTGTCCGCCAAGGGTTGGCGCGTCGTCTCCGGCGGAACGGACAACCATCTGATGCTGGTGGATGTCTTCCAGCAGGGCATCCTGGGCAGCGAAGCCGAGAAGGCCCTGGATCTCACGGGCATCACCGTCAACAAGAACGGCATCCCCTTCGACCCCAATCCGCCCCTCAAGCCCAGCGGCATCCGCCTCGGCAGCCCTGCCGTCACCACCCGCGGCATGAAGGAGACTGAGATGGCCATGATCGCCGATTGGATCGATCTGACCCTCAAGCACCGGGCGGACGAGTCCGCCCTGGCCCGCATCCGCGAGCAGGTCTTCCACCTCACGGATCAGTTCTCCATCCCGGAATAGGTCCTGTCGTATTTTCCCCCTCCAGGGCCGCCTCCGGGACGGTGAAAACTCTGGCCGCTGCCGGATTTCGGCTCTAGGCTGAGGATCATTTCAGGTGTGTGAGTCGCTCATTCGTCTCCACTGCCCCGTGTCGGCATCCAAGGTCCCGATCCTCGCCTTTCATGCTGGCCGTCCCGATACCACTTTCCCCAGACCTTCCACCTTGGGTTTTCCCGTGACTTCCCACGACCGGCCCCTCCAGCCCCTGCCGAGACGAGGACTCCTGCTCCGGTCCCCGGTGCCTTCGGGGGCCCTCAAAAAGTGAACCCGCTCCCGCCTCCCTCTCTGCGCCAGGAATCCGGCCCCCTCCTGGAGGGTCCTGCCGGAAGGCTGGAAATCCTGGGCACGAGCCAGGAGACGGCCTGGATGCAAGTGCTCCGGGAATCCGGCGGCCACGACTTCTGCCACCTGCCCCATTACCACCGGGTGGCCGAGCAAGGCGAGGAAAAGACCGCGCGGCTTTTCGTCTGGCGGGAGGCGGGTCACCTGATCGCGATGCCTCTCCTGCTCCGCCCCGTCGATCCGGCCGCCCCCGAGGAGTGGTGGGATGCGACTTCGGTATACGGCTACGGAGGACCCATCACCTCCCCCGCGGGAGTCCCTGAGGACGTGGCGCTGCACTTCCAGGAGGCACTCCGGAAGGCCCTCTGCGATCTGCGGGTCGTTTCCGCCTTCTCCCGCCTTCATCCCCTGCTCCCTCAGTGCGGACTCCTGGACGGGCTGGGTGAATGCCTGGTTCGAGGTCAGACCATTTCCATCGATCTCACCCAGCCCGAGGAAGTCCAGTGGGAGGGCTACCACAAGAAGTGCCGGATCAGCATCCGGAAACTCCACCAGGCGGGCTTCGTGGGCGTCCACGACCGGGAGCTGCGCCATCTCCCGGAATTCGTCGAAATCTATCACGAGATCATGCGGCGGGTGGACGCGCAGAGCGCCTACTACTTCGATCTGGCCTATTTCGAAATGCTCGCCCGCGAGCTCGGCCCGGCCCTCCACCTCTTCGCCGTGTTCCAGGGCCGCGAGGTTGCTGCGGCCAGCCTGGCGACCCTCTGCGGCGGCATCATGCAGGATTTCCTGGGAGGCACCCGGGATGCATTCCTGAAGGTCTCCCCGGACCGGCTGGTCGTGGACACCGAGCGCCGATGCGCGAAGGAAATGGGAGCCCGCGTGCTCCACCTCGGCGGCGGGGTGGGGCTGCAGGAAGACTCCGTTTTCCGCTACAAGGCCCGGTTTTCCGACCGCAGGCATGACTTCTCCACCTGGCAGTGCGTGCTCCTCCCGGCCGTCTACAGCGAGCTGTGCGAACAGAAGGCGGCACGGGACGCCGCCCAGAACCTGCACCCCTGCCATTCAGACTACTTCCCTGCCTACCGGTGCCCCACCGTCCCGCGGACGGAAGGATTCCGCCCCTAGGCTGAGGGACCCTCGGTGGTCAGCGCCGCGTCAGGAGCAGCTTGGCCGGTGTGCGTTCATCGATGGTGTAGACGAAGGCCTTCAGGAAGCTCTGCCCCAGCAGCCCGTCGAGTCCCACATTGGTGGGGCGGATGGCCGAGGCCGAAACCTCGGATAGCGTCTGACCTGCTGCACAGATCCGCGGGATCGTGAAGCGGCGACCCTGGAGGCGCACCCCCCCCACCACCACCAGACTGATGGCCTCGCTCTGGGCGGCTCCCGATCCCGTGGCGTCCACCAGCTCCTGGCTCAGAATGGTCTCCGAGGCTCCGCTGTCCACGATCAACCAGCAGGGCTCGTCCCCCACCAGGGCCTCCACCACCACCAGTCCCTTGGGGTTCCGGGCCTGTTCCGCCATGGCCCAGACCCCCAGTTCCCGGCGGATGGCCCGCACCCTGGTCAGGGCCGAGGCGACTGCCGACCCTGCCCCCCCCTTGAGGGCGGTCCGGATCTCCGCCAGGAGGCGGTTTACCCCCACGAAGAAGGCGATGTCCTCGCCGGATTTTGCGAACTTGTCGGAGCGCGCCGCGAGAATGTCCACCGCCTCCCGGTCGGCCACCACCCGCCTGCGTTCCTGTTCCAGTTCGGCATGGATCCGCGCGGCCAGGGCGTTGTATTCATCCGCCCCCCGCTGTCCCAAAGCGTTGAGCGCCTTCACCTTGTCGGCCATGACGTTCCGGGCCTGGATGCGGGCCGCATACTTCGCATTGCCTTCCCGATCCCCCCCGTCCGGAATGCTGGCCTTGAGGCCCGCGTCCACTTTCTGGAGACCGGCGTAGGCTTCCAGGGCGGGCACCAGCGCCTTCTCCATCCGGACCCGCGCCTGGGCCACCTCGGCGTTGAGAGCCTTGGAGCGGGTGTTGAAGGCCTCGATTTCCCGGTTGGAGCGCTCCCGGGCCTCGTCTGCCTGGGGCCCCCGGAAGTGCTGATCCAGGATGCTTTCGATTCCCGCGATCCGCGCCTCGAAGGCCGTCTGAGCCGGAAGCCCCATAGCCAGTCCCACTGCGAGGAGAAGGCTTCGAACCGGGATCATGGAAT
>JAYSNJ010000122.1:0-10272 GCA_043723905.1 Holophagaceae bacterium | reverse complement strand
GACACCACGTCTGCCTTGGATACCTGGGCTTCGGGCGTGAAGAGTGGCGCGCCGAACTTCTCCTGACCGAAGGTGGCGATGAGCCTCTGTCCCTTCTCGGGATCCCTCAGCCAAGCCGCGAAGGCCAGGGCTTCCCTGTGGTTGACGCGAGGGAACCGGGCGGGGCTGACGGGGATCAGGGAGATGTGATTGAGGAGGGCCTCGTCCCCTTCCACCAGGATGGCGAGGCGGATGCGGTTGCCGAGGCCCAGATAGGTGGCGCGGTCGATGACGGTGTAGGCGCCCTTCAGGTCCGTGTGGAGCAGGGTGGCGGTATTCCCTTCGCTGCCCCGGTCGAAGACCTGGTACCCAGGTCCCGCAGGCTTGAGGCCGGCCTTGGCCCACAATTCCAGCTCGGCCACATGGGTGCCGGACTTGTCTCCCCGACTCACGAAGGGGGCGTTCTTTTCTAGAAGGGTGCGAAGGGCCTCCGTCGCCTGCTTCATGCTCCGGATGCCCGCGGGATCGGCGGCGGGGCCCACGATCACGAAATCGTTGTACATGAGGGGAAGGCGCTCCGTGCCGTAACCTTCGGAGACGAATTTATCCTCGAGGCTCCTGGCGTGCGCCAGCACGAGATCGACGCTCCCCTGGCGGGCGAGATCCAGGGCCGCACCGGTGCCCGCCCCCACGTGGCGCACCCGGATCCCGCTCTCGCGCTCGAACCGCTCCTCCAGCAGGTCCACGATGCCCGAATCGATGGGCCCGAGGGTGCTGGCCAGCAGGAGCATGCGCTGAGATTCCTGGGCTCGGAGCGCGACGGCGGACAGGACCAACAGCATAGCGGGGAGGGCATTCCGCAGATCCATGGTGCGTCTCCAGGGAACCTCGTGGGCGAGGATGCAATCAGTCGATAGTTTCTGATGGATATATCGGTCCCCGCAACGGATTCCTTCCCCCCATTACGGTCTGTCAAGGTTTCCGGGGCTGAGGCGCCAGGAGATTCCGGAATTCCCGCAGTTCCTGCTCGATGGCCGCTTCGGCCAGGGCCTGGAGGGACCGGTACTGGCGGAGGGCCTCCCGGCCGACCTCCGTCACCTGGGCTCCGCCGCCCTTGGCGCCCCCCTTCATGGCCTCCACCACGGGGGTGGCGAAGCAGCGGTTCATCTCGTTCACCATCAGCCAGGCCTTGCGGTAGCTCAGGCCCTGGCGGCGCCCCGCCCCGGAGATGGACCCGGTCTCCTGAATGGCCTCCAGGAGATCGGCCTTGCCCAGGCCCATGGCGATCTCGTCTCCGCAGATGACGCGGATGCGGATGGAGGCGTGGGGGGTTGGGTCCTGGGACATGGGGATTCCTTCGGGTGGAACCATCCTAGCGGGGTCAGCTGCTAAGATCGGCTTTCGGAGCCCAATGCATGCTCAAGTTCCTGGAAGCGCGGCGGATCGTGCTGGATTCCGTGAATCCTCTGGCCCCGGTGGGGCTGCCCCTGGCCGAGGTGCTCGGCTTGACCGCGGCCGAGGATCTCCGGTCCGCCGAACCGGTGCCCCCCTTCACGAATTCGGCCATGGACGGGTTCGCCCTGCGGGCCGCCGATGTGGCCCAGGCCTCCGAACCCGACCCGGTCAGACTGCGGGTCCTGGGCACACTCGCCGCAGGAGAGACCTCCATCCACGCGGTGGAAGCGGGCACTGCCCTGCGCATCATGACCGGGGCACCCCTGCCCGCAGGCGCGGACGCGGTGGTCCCCCTGGAAGAGACCCGGACTGGCGAGGGCTGGGTAGAACTGATAAAACCGCTGCGTTCAGCCGCCAATGTCAGGCGGGAGGGGGAGGACATCCCGGAAGGGGGGCTCGTGCTCGCGGCTGGTACCACCATCCGGCCCGGTGAGATCGGTGTCCTGGCCTCCACGGGTTTCGATCGGGTTCCAGTCTTCCCCCGGGTGCGGGTGGCGATCCTGAGCACCGGGGGAGAACTGGTGGACTGCGGCGAGAAACCCGGCCCGGGCCAGATCCGGGATGCCAATATCCACGCCCTCAGTGCCCAGGTGAGAGCCATGGGCGGCATTCCCGTCCCCTTTCCCCGTGTACCCGACCATCCGGCCGCAGTAGAGGCCGCCCTGGGGGAAGCCCTCGAGAGTTGCGACCTGATCCTCACCACGGGCGGCGTTTCCGTGGGGGACTGCGATTTCGTGAAACCGGTGCTGGAGGCCATGGGGGCCGAACTCGTCTTCTGGCGTGTGGCCCAGAAGCCGGGCGGACCCCTGGGTTTCTGGAGGCTCCTGGGCAGGCCCATTTTCGGCATTCCCGGCAATCCTGTGGCGGCCATGCTGATGGTGGAGGAATACGTGCGCCCCGCCCTGCGCAGGATGATGGGATTTCGCCACCTTCATCGGCCAGAACGGATGGCGATCCTGGAGCAGCCCTGGCACAAGAGCGCCCCCGATGGCCGCGTCCATTTCCTGCGGGTCACCGTGCGGGAAGAAGGCGGCGAAATGCGAGCCGCCCTCACGGGTCCCCAGGGTTCGGGCATCCTCTCCTCGATGCTCCGGGCCAATGCATTGGTGATCATTTCAGAAGACGAGACCGCCCTCCCCGCGGGTGGAGCCGTGCGGCTGCACCTCACGGAAATGGCTGAGGACCACTGAGGGCGTGGCGCGGCTGAACCCCAATAAGAAACGCAGAGGATAGAAGATTCCCAGGTTCGGGCTTTTCTCTGTGTCCTCCGTTTTCCTCTGTGGTTCATCCTTTTCTCGAGCGGCCTGGAACGTCCGCCTACTCGGTCTTCTCCACCACCACGGTCATCCGCGTCACCACGGCGGCGATCGCGCCCACGGCGGCGAAGACGGGCAGCAGCGCAACGCCGACGAGGCCGACTGTGAGCGGGATCTCGATGAGGGTCTTGCCCTCCTCGTTCTTCAGGATGATCCGCCGGATATTGCCCTGGTGGATCAGCTCCCTGATCTTGTCCAAGACCTTGCCGCCATCGAGCTTGAACTCCTCCGTGCGGGTCTTCTGGTTCTCGTTCTGATCAGGCATGGAGCCCTCCAGTGGGGAGACGTATGGGCGCCGATTGCGTTTAGCGGAACCACAGTGTCTGCTAAAAGGGAGCATGCCAACTCCCCAACCTCAAGGTACGACCCTGGAACCCCGCCGCCGCATCCCCGGGGCCCGGGCCCTGCAGGTGCTGCTGCGGAGCCTGCACATCGTGGCCATGGCCCTGGTGCTGGGGGGACTCGCCCGGGGGGCGGACTTCGAGGCGATTTCCACACCGATCCTGTGGACCATTGTCAGCGGCCTGCTGCTCCTCGCCGTGGATCTGGCCCGGCGCTGCCTCGTGCTCAGCCAGGGCAGTGGCGTGGCCCTCTTCCTGAAGCTGGGGTTGCTGGGGATGGGCAACCTGTTCCCCGCCGCCCGGCTGGAGTGGTACCTGGCCGCCACCTTCCTGGCCTCCATCGGCTCCCACATGTCCGGTGACTGGCGGCACTTCTCCTTCCTGAAGGGGCGCGTCCTCAAATCCGGAGAAAAGAGCTGACTGGCCTTCACAAAGGCTGAGGCCGCACCCGAAAATGCGGCCTCGGTTCATCTGGGTCGATTCAGGATTTGGCTGGTGCCGCCTTGCCATTGGCGAGGGATTCCTTCATGAGCTTCCTGAGGGCTGCCTCGATCTTCTCGCCTTCCCTTTCCATCTGGGCGCCCGCCGCTTCCATGCGCTGGCCCACTTCCTCCATGGGTTTCCCGGCTGCATCCATCTTCTGGCCGATGGCCTTCATGGGCTGGTGGGCCTCTTCCAGCTTCTGTCCGTGTGCCTCCAGGGTCCTACCGAGTTCCTCCATCTGGGCATCGAGGGCTTCGATCTGCTTCTCCACCTGTTCCATCTGGGCCTCCAGCGCCCTTTCGTCGGCGGCGGAGAGCTTCTCGTTATCGAGCTTGCGCTCCAGGGCGACCTGGCGCTTTCCCAGTTCGCCGGCCTCCCTGCCCAGGGCGCCCATCTGCCTGCCCAGGGTGCCCATCTCCTTGGAATGGGGCTCGTCATGCTTGGAGACGGCCTTCATTTCCTGCCCCAGGGCCTTGAGCTTGTCGCCATGGACCTTCATTTCCTGTCCCAGCTCGTCCATCCGCTGCCTGAGTTCGTCCATGGGCTTGAAGAGTTCGCGCAGCTTGGCGATTTCCGCGGGGTCCTCGATCACATAGGAATGGTCCTTGTCGCGGAACCAGAGAAAGTCCCCCTTGAGCCTCTTCTTGAGGGCCTGGACCTCATGCTGCTCGCTGGTGGAAGCCGAACAGGACATGCCCTTCCCGTCGCTCCTCACGAAGGCATAGGTCATCTCCGGCCTTTCGGGCCTGGGTGGCCTGGGGGGTTCCGGAGGCCGGGGGGGAGCCGGGGGCGCCTGGGGCGGGGCCGGGGGCTCCGGCGCTTTCTGCAGGAGGGGTGAGGAGATGGCGGCGCTGGCCACGCAGGCGACGGTAAGTCCCAGGATGGAGGCCAGGGCCTTCCAGGCCAGGGGGCGCGGTTCGGGGTGGATGATGCGGCGGATACGGGTCATGAGATTGCCTCCGTGGGCCCCTTGGGCCAGATGAGGTGTGGCGAGCTGGAGGAGATCCAGCTCCTGGAGGGCAAGGGCCAGGCGCCGCGGTTCGCCGAGGGCCCCTGCCGCGAGTTCATCGCAGATCTGTTCGCGTTCGATGCGGATGCGGCCCGAGATCCACCACACGGCCGGATGGTAGAAGAGGAGCACCTCGATGGAACTCTGGACGAGGTTCATCAGGTAGTCGTGGCGCAGGATGTGCGCCAGTTCATGGGCGAGGAGGGCCTCCACGAGGTCGGGCGGCATCCCCGTCGCGATGGAGGCGGGCAGGAAGATCACGGGTCGCCAGATGCCGGCCGCCAGGGGACTCTCGATGCCCCGGATCACCCTCAGGAGCACCCTCCGCTCCAGGCCCAGGGCGCGGGAGAGCCGATCCAGGCGGCGCTGCCAGGCCTCGAAATAGGGAAGGACCTCCCGCTGGCGCAGGTTCCGCACCCAGGCCAGGCCTGAGGCGAAGCGCAGCGAGAGCAGGCCCGCCCCCAGGGCCCACAACAGCACGATCACGGGGAGCCGGTCCTCCAGGACACGCTCCAGGGAGCCTCCCCTCGGCAGCGCCGACAGGGGAACCTGCGAGGACGTGGCCTGGAACGCCAAGGTGGAGATGGTGGGGGAATCCTCTGGGATGGGAGAGGCCGGAAGATTCCTCAGGATGCCGAAGAGGGGCAGGGCGAGGCAGAGCAGGAGCCCTGCGGAGGTCACGGCGTACCGGGTGGAAGGCTTCGCCCGGCCCAGCACGCGCAGGGAGAGGGCGACGCCCAGCCAGAGGAGGAGGCCCTGCCAGAGGAAGTGGACGAGGGCCCACCCGACGGCTCCGATCCAGGGATGGTCCAGGGCAGTCATTGGTCCTCCCCCCGGCCCTGCAGGAAGGCCTCGATTTCCTTCCGTTCCTCCCGCGTCACGTGCCCTCCCCGGAGGGCGGCCAGCACCAGGTCCTTCCCGGAGCCCGAGAAGGCCTTGTGGATGAGCTCCCTCAGGAGCCCCGTCTGGAGGGTGTCCTGGGCCTGGGCGGGGCGGTACACATGGGATTTGGCCCGCTCGTCCCGGAGCAGGAGCCCCTTGCCGTGCATGATCTGGAGGAGGCGCAGCACGGCGGACATGGCCATCTCCCGCTCCTTCAGGACTTCCTGATGGACCTGCTTCACGGTGGAAGGCCCCAGCCGCCAGAGCACCCGCAGCAGGTCCAGCTCGGCGGGAGTGGGCTTGGGGGGCTTGGCCATGGGGGGCTCCTGGAGGGGATCGGACGTCTAGATTCAGGCATCTAGAACTTATTGTCTAGAACATAAAGTCTAGATTGGTTTCGCGCAAGCCCCTTGGAGGTTTAGGAGCCATCACGAAATGACCAGCGGTTTTCTGGTTGTTTCGCTGAGGCTCCTCATGCCGTTGCCGACAACGGCTTAGTCGGGAAGGGCCGCTTCCCGGGCGTGTGGACTCCGAGGTACCCTCGCCCCATGGCCGATCCCGTTCTCACCGCCCACTACCGCGCCCTGGCCCTGGAGGCCCTCGGGCGCGCCGCCTCCCCCTTCACGGCGCTGCCGGGGCGTCTGCTGGTGGTGGACGTGGCCCGCCAGCGGATGGGGCGCCTGGAGGGGGGTGAGCTGACCGGTGACTGGGCCATCTCCACCGCCTTGAACGGCCTCGGCTGCGAGGAGGGCTCGTACCGAACGCCCCCCGGATGGCACAGCATTCATCGCAAAATCGGGGAGAATGCGCCGTCGGGGATGGTCTTCCGCAGCCAGATCGCCACCGGGGAGATCTTGCGGGGCGAAGCGCGGGAGGACGACCTGATCCTCACCCGGGTGCTCACCCTGGAGGGCCTGGAGGAGGGCGTGAACCGCGGGCCGGGGCGCGACACCCTGGGGCGCTACATCTACATCCACGGCACGAACCAGGAACACCTCCTGAGCCAGGCCGTCTCCCACGGCTGCCTCAGGATGGCCAACGCCGATGTGGTCGACCTCTTCGAGCAGGTGCAGGAGGGCGAGGTCCTGGTGGTGGCGGAGGGCGCGGGCCTGGGCCGTCTCCACTTCGCCGGTGTGGGGGGCAGCGGCATGAGCGCCCTGGCCCAGTTCCTGGCCATGCAGGGGGGCCGGGTGAGCGGCAGCGACCGCGCCTTCGACCGCGGCCAGAACCTCCTCTCCCGGGAGAGGCTCGAGCGGCTGGGCATCGCCATCCTGAGCCAGGATGGCCGGGGCGTGGCCGGGGACTGCAGCGGCGTCGTCTATTCCACGGCCGTGGAGGAGACGGTGCCCGACTTCAGGGAGGCGCGCCGCCTGGGCGTGCCGCTGATCCATCGCTCGGAACTCCTGGCCCATCTCGTGGCGGCCCATCGGACCCTGGCCATCACGGGCACCAGCGGCAAGTCCACCACGGCGGCTATGGTGTTCGAACTGTTGCGGGGGGCCGGTCGCGATCCGTCGATCATCACCGGGGGCGAACTGGTGGCCCTCCAGGGGGAAGGCCTATGGGGGAACGCCTGGGCCGGCAAATCGGAGTTGCTGGTTATCGAGGCCGACGAGAGCGATGGTTCGGTGGTGCGCTACGAACCCGCCGTGGGTGTGGTCCTGAACCTCCAGAAGGATCACAAGGCGGAGGCAGAGGTGGCGGAACTGTTCCGCGTCTTCCGCACCCGGGTGAAGGAAGCCTTCGTCATCGGAGAGGCCGCCAATCTTGCGGGCCTGGCCCCGGGTGCCGAAGTATTCGGATTCGGAGAGGGGGCCGGCCTGCGGGGGGAGGATCTGACTCTGGAGGCCGAGGCTTCCACCTTCCGTGTGGAGGACACGGCCTTCCGCCTCTCCGTGCCGGGACGGCACAACGTGGAGAACGCGCTGGCGGCCCTGGCCGCCTGCAGGGCCGTGGGCGTGTCCCTGGAGGAGATGGTCGGTCCCCTGGCGGCCTTCCAGGGGGTGGCGCGCCGCTTCCAGGTGCTGGGCGGGGGGCGGGGCGTGGAGGTGG
Source organism: Holophagaceae bacterium (assembly GCA_043723905.1). Classification (GTDB taxonomy): domain Bacteria; phylum Acidobacteriota; class Holophagae; order Holophagales; family Holophagaceae; genus JAYREN01. Next base: position 2,755 of record JAYSNJ010000122.1, on the reverse strand, counting down.
TGGACGACTTCGGCCACAACCCAGCCAAGGTGGCCGCCTCGCTCCGCACGGCGCGGATGCGGGCGCAACGGGTGCTGGCGGTCTACCAGCCCCACGGATATGGGCCCACCCGCTTCCTGCGGCCGGATTTCGTGGCGACCTTTGCCGCCGAACTCCGCTCGGAGGATCGCCTCTGGATGCTGGAGGTCTACTACGCGGGAGGCACGGCGACCCGGGACTTCTCGTCCGCCGAGATCACGGCCGAAATCGCCGCTCTTGGGGCCCAGGCCGAGTTCGCACCCTCCAGGGCATGGCTGGTGGAACGCATCGCCAGGGAGGCCCGGGCAGGGGATCTGGTACTGGTGATGGGGGCGCGGGATCCCTCGTTGACGGAGCTGGCCAAGGCCATCCTGGGGGCGCTCTAGGGACTGGATAATGAACCTAGATCCGCGTAGAATAAGGGCTCTGCGCGAACACGAGCTGCGCCTTCCCTGCGGAAGGGAGTCTCATGTGCCGGCTTCCGGGCGAACCGGAGCCTCTTCGCCAATCCAGGTCTGCGCGAAAGCGCCCAGTGAAGGAAGCCCATGTCCCAGCCCAAATTAGGAAACCCCGCCGTTGTCGGCCTGGCCGGTTTCGGACTCACCACACTCCTTCTCCAGTTCCACAATCTGGGCCTCTGCAGCCTGGGGCCGGTCTTCGCCCTGGCGGTGGTCTTCGGGGGCACGGCCCAACTGGTGGCCGGATTCCAGGAGCAGAAGATGGGGAACAACTTCGGGTTCTGCGCCTTCTCTGGATTCGGCGCCTTCTGGCTCTCCTTCGCCGTCATCCTGCTGGGCAACCGCTACAAGGTCTTCGAGAGCAGCCCGAAGGATGTGGGCTTCTTCCTGGTGGCCTTCACCCTCTTTTCCCTCATCCTCTGGGTGGCCAGCCTGAAGGTCCACAAGGCCATGTTCGTCACCTTCAGCCTGCTGGTGGTGGGCTTCATCCTGCTGGATCTGGCCCATTTCGGGTTCCCCGCCATGACTCCGGTCGCGGCCATTGTGCTCATCCTCTGTGCCCTCAGCGCGCTCTACATGATGGCCCACGTCATCTTCCTGGATCTCTTCGGCCGCGATGTGCTGCCCGTGGGCGGGACCGTTCTCTAGACGGTTCCGCTACAATCAGAACCCTGTCAGGACGCGGCTTCGGCCGCGTTCTTTCCATCAGCGAGGTATGCATGGGCCTGATGTTCAACGCGAGGCTGGAGTCCTTCATCCTGTGGATGGAGCGGGTGGGCTGGGGGAAGGTCCAGAAGCTGGGCCTGGTGCTGCTCACCTGCTTCGTCCTGCTGTGGGCCGTGCGCCTGATCGGGCGGGCCGTGCGGAAGGCCGTGGACGACGGGAACGAGGATGTGACCAGCGAGGCCGAGCGCCGCGCCGACACACTGGCCTCGGTGTTGAATCATCTGGCCTGGGTGCTGGTGGCAGCCTTCTTCGCCCTGAGCACGCTCCAGGAATTCGGCGTGAACGTCGGTCCCCTGGTGGCGGGCGCGGGCATCGCGGGGGTGGCCCTGGGCTTCGGCGCCCAGAGCCTCGTCAAAGACTGGATTGCGGGGTTCTTCCTCCTCATGGAGAACCAGTTCGGCGTGGGGGACGTCATCAGCGTGGATGGCGCCCACACGGGCACCGTGGAGCGCATGACCCTGCGCGTCACCCAGATCCGGGATGCCGAGGGCAGGGCCCACTACCTCCCCAATGGCACGATCACCCAGGTGGTCGTGCTCACCAAGGAGTTCGCCCGCGCCCAGGTGGATCTCGAGGTGGGCTTCGAGGCGGACATCGATGGGGTGATGGTCCTGCTGGGGGAAGTGGGCGCAGAACTGGCCAAGGCCTGGCCGGATCGCGTCCTGGAGACCACCCAGGTGCTGGGCGTGGAGGCCATCGGCCAGAACGGAGTCACCCTGCGCACCCTCACCAAGGTGGTCGCCGGGAAGCAGTGGGAAGTGGCCCGGGAACTGCGCCGCCGGTACCTGCTGGCCCTGAGGTCGGCGGGGATCGTGATCCCCCTCCCCCAGCGGGTGGTCTACCACCGGCAGGAGGCAGGATCTATTGTTGAGACATAGTCTCCTGGAACGCGGGATATCGGGGAGTCATCGCAGCTTGGGAATGGCGCATGGGCCTTCGTCCTGCGCCTGATATCCTCCGAGCAGATCCCGCACATTCCTGGAGTCCCCATGGGCGATCCCGTCTTCTGGCACCGGCTGCAGTTCGGCTTCACGGCGTCCTATCACTACCTCTTCCCTCAGCTCACGATGGGCCTCGCGCTGCTCATCGTCATCCTCAAGGTGGTGGCCCAGCGCTCCGGGGACGAGGCCTACAACGATCTGGCCCGCTTCTGGATCCGCATCTTCGGCATCAACTTCGCCGTGGGGGTGGTGACCGGCATCCCGCTGGAATTCCAGTTCGGCACCAACTGGGCTTCCTTCAGCCGCTTCTCCGGGGGCGTCATCGGGCAGACCCTGGGCATGGAGGGCATTTTCGCATTCTTCCTGGAGAGCACCTTCCTGGGGCTGCTCATCTGGGGCGAGAAGAAGATCGGTCCCCGTCGGCACTTCTGGGCTGCGGTGGCGCTCTTCCTGGGGAGTTGGCTCTCGGGCTACTTCATCGTGGCCACGAACGCCTTCATGCAGAATCCCGTGGGCTATCGCATGGGTGCCGACGGGACCCTGCAGCTGGCCAGTTTCTGGGCCTTCCTGATGAACCCATGGGCCCACGTGCAGTACGTCCACAACATGATC
>JAYSNJ010000121.1:0-1707 GCA_043723905.1 Holophagaceae bacterium | reverse complement strand
GTCTTTCAGCTCCAGGCCTTCCATGACTTTCCGCGGCTCAACGGACCCGTATTGGGCTTCCAGCCGAGCCAGCGGGACAAGCGGTTTCTGGCCTGGACCCCCAACGAGGCCGTGGTGGACCACCTCACCACGGAACGCAGGTTGTTCTCCTCCCAGCTCGACGGCCCCGGGCTGGCGACCCTGGCCCCAAGGGGCGATCTGATCCTCCACGCCAATGACGCCACCGGGGCCCTGAGTCTCTGGTCCCTCGACGCGCCCCATCCACAAGTCAGCTTTGGTCTCTTGTGGGGGAAGACGCACTACGAGGGCTACGAGAAATCGGAATATGTCTGGCAGAGCACGGGCGGCACGGATGATTTCGAACCCAAGTTCAGCCTCGTGCCGCTGGTGTTCGGAACCCTCAAGGGGACTCTGTACGCCATGCTCTTCGCCTTCCCCTTGGCGGTCCTTGGCGCCCTCTACACCTCGCAGTTCGCCTCGCCCCGCCTCCGGAACGCCATCAAGCCCACCGTGGAAATCATGGCGGCGCTGCCCTCGGTGGTCCTCGGGTTCCTGGCGGGCCTCGTGATGGCCCCTCTGCTGGAACGGATGGCTGTGGAAGTCTTGATCTACCCCATCGCCGTGTTCCTGCTCGCGATGCTCATCACTCCTTTCTGGGGAAGGCTCCCCCAGACGTTTCGCAACGCCTTTGGAAACGGCCGGGAGGTCCTTTGGATGTTCCCCGTGCTGCTTGCAGGCGTGTGGCTGGCGAGTCTGGCCGGGCCGTGGATTGAGCGCGTGATGATGGGCGGGAGCTACCGCACCTGGCTGCAGTCGGCCATGGGCATCACCTATGATCAGCGGAACAGCGTGGTGGTCGGCTTCGCCATGGGCTTCGCCGTCATTCCCATCATCTTCACGATCAGCGAGGACGCCCTGTCGAGCGTGCCCAAGTCGCTCACCTCCGCCAGCCTTGCCTGTGGGGCCAGTCCCTGGCAGACGGCTTGGCGCGTGGTGCTGCCCACCGCCAGCCCAGGCATCTTCTCGGCCACCATGGTGGGCCTGGGACGGGCCATCGGCGAAACGATGATCGTGCTGATGGCCACGGGCAACACGCCCATCATGGACTGGAGCCCGTTCAACGGCATGCGGACCCTCGCCGCCAATATTGCAGTAGAGATCCCTGAGGCCCCGCTTCACGGAACCCTCTACCGGGTGCTGTTCCTGGCCGCGTTCCTGCTCTTCATCTTCACGTTCATCCTCAACACCGTCGCGGAGCTGGTTCGCCAGCGCCTGCGGCGCCGTTACGAGTCCATCTGATGAGTCGCGTGGCTGAACACTTCCGACGGGGCGGGGCCTTCGTGTGGCTCTCCGCCACCGTCCTGGCCTTCTGCCTTGCCATGATCCTTGGTCTCGTGGGCTTCATCGCGGCCAAGGGCATGGGCTATTTCTGGCCTAGCCCCCTGGTTCAGGTGCAGACCCCGGACGGCCCTGTCCTGGGGGAGATCACCGGCCGCGAACCTGCCCGCGTCGAGGAACCCGCAAAAACCCAGTTCCGCGTCGGCAACCGGGACATCTACGGCCAGGATTTCCGTTGGATCCTCAACGCCGGATTGAGTGCGCCCGAGTTTCCGACCGATGCGCTCCTGATCGAACGCCTCGAGTACGGCCCCTTCATCGGCCGGATCGTTTCCCTGAGCCACAACGGCCAGCAGGTCGCGACGGGTT
>JAYSNJ010000120.1:0-66477 GCA_043723905.1 Holophagaceae bacterium | reverse complement strand
CCTGGAGAAGGAGCCGCTGGTGGGCATTTTCCAGACCTACCTGCCCGTGATGCTCACGGGGGAGGGGGAAGGCCAGGATTTGATGCTGTTTTTTCGCTCGGAGGACCGCCCCTTCAGCGAGCGCGAGCAGAGCTACATCCAGATGGTGGTGCGCATGGTGGGCTTCCATCTCCAGGAGGTCCGGCTCCACGAGCGCTACCACCGTGCCTTCCTTTCCGTGAGCCATCGGCTCCTCAATTCCGTGGAGGGCGGCGCACCGAAACTCCGGGACCACAGTCTCGCCACGGCCAAGCTGGCCCGGAGCTTCGCGCTGCACATGGAGCTTCCGGCGAGCGATCTGGAGGCCGTCTGCATCGCCTCCATCCTGCACGATGTGGGGACCTTCCTCCTGGATCCCCGACTCCTTTCGAAACCCGGGCTCACCCAGGAGGAGATGAGCCGGATCCAGACCCATCCTGTTCTGGCCACCACCTTCCTGAAGGACTTCCGCTTCCCCTTCGATGTGCTGGGCATCATTCGCCACCACCACGAGCGCTGGGACGGGAAGGGCTATCCCGATGGGCTGAAGGGGGAATCGATTCCTCTGGGCAGCCGCATCATCAACCTTGTCGAGGCCTTCGAGGTGATGAACGATGGCAGTGTCTTCCGGGCGCCGCTCGCCAATCGGGAGATCCTCGAGGAACTGCGCCGGGGCTCCGGGGGCCAGTTCGATCCCACGCTCGTGGCGGAGTTCCTGGAATACCTCCAGACCCGCAGAGGGCATGGAGACCCGGAATGAGCTAACCTGGAAGGATGCGGACACTGGGCCCCCTGAAGGCGCGCTCCCGGCAGCGGGGTTTCATCCTCGCTCTCCTGCTGGGCATGATGACGGTCATGGGGATCTTCCTGATGCAGGCCGTGCCCTCGGTCATCGTGGAAGTGCAGCGCGGCGCCGAGGAGGAACTGATCTTCCGGGGCGAAGCGATGGCCCGGGGCATCCGCCTCTACCAGCAGCGGACGGGGGCCTATCCCACGCGGTTGGAGGACCTGATGAAGGTGCGCCCGCCCGTGCTCCGGAGGCTCTACAAGGACCCCATGACCCCGGACGGGGAATGGGATCTGCTGACCGCCGTGGCCGCCGGGGCTTCCGGCGACAAGACCGGCCTTCCCATCGTGGGGGTGCGGAGCCGCAGTCAGCGCGACAGCATCAAGATGTACCGGGGCAAGACGCTCTACAGCGACTGGGTCTTCTCGGCAGCCGACGACATCCTGGGTATTCCCGGCAGCGGCGTTCCGGGGGCCTCGGGAGTCCTGAAGAGCGGTTCCAGCACCACCACCAAGACCCCATCCCCCGAAAAGCCTTGAGGATTGTGAGCATGCTGCACCGGATCACCTGCGCGCTGGCCGTGCTCTGCACGGCGGTCCTCTCTGCGGTCGCACCTGCGCCCAGCTTGAAGAGCTGGGTGGAGAAGCTGGAGTCCCGGGGCATCCGTGTGACGGCCGGAGTCTGGGATCTGCAGACGGGGAAGCTGATCGAGGGCCACCAGACGGATCTGGCCCTAGTGCCTGCCTCCACCACCAAGGTCGTATCCACCTACGCCATCCTGAAGTCCTGGAAGCCCAACCGGGAGATCGAGACGGAATTGTGGGGTGATCTCAAGGGGGGGATCGTGCGCGGGGATCTGGTGTTCAAGGGAGCCGGGGATCCCAGCCTGGTGAACGACCGGATCTGGGTCTTGGCCCAGGAATTGAAGGCCAAGGGGGTCGTCCGCGTGCAGGGGCGGGTTCGGCTGGACCAGAGCGCCTTCGATGACCAGGTCTACGGCGATGGATGGGCCAACACGACCTCGGACACCACGCCGCCCATCCTTCCCCTTTCGGTCAATCACAACCGCGAGAACCGCCGGATCGTGCGGGACCCCGAACGGCTGGCCGTGGAGATCATCACTCGGATTCTGCAGGAGGCGGGCATCACGGTGGAAGGCGCCAGGCTGCCGCCAGGCGAACTGCAGAAGATCCACACCCACACATCACTTCCTCTGCGCCAGATGATCCAGGACATCAACAAGTTCTCCAACAACTTCAGCATCGAAATGCTCGTGAAGTGCTTCGGGGACGGCACCTGGCCCAGGGGCATCGCCCGGATCCAGGACTTCTACAAGGCCGTCCTCGAGCTGGGGCCCGACAAGATCGCGATCACCGACGGGTCCGGGCTCAGCAAGGACAACCGCCTCTCGGCACGAACCCTGGCCATCGTTCTGCGCGCGGGCTGGAACGATTTCGAGGTGGGGCCGGAATTTGTGAGCAGCCTCAAGATCATCGGCGGCGAGCCCTGGGCATTGAACATCCAGGACGCCAACCTGGTCCGCCGGATCCGGTGCAAGACGGGCGAGCTCACGAGCGTCAATTCTGTCTGCGGCTACCTCCAGACCCTCGATGGAAGGCTTCGGGTCTTCGCCATCATCCTGAATGGCGAATGCCGGAAGGAAGACCTCTGGGAAATGGTCTCCCGCTGGGCGAACTGACTGGCGGCGGGAACGCCCTTGGGGGATGATGGGGCAGAGGATTGCCATGCCCCGGATCGCCATTGTGGATGACAGTCGCCTCGCGCGCACCTTTGCGGCGAGCTGTCTGCGCAAGTCGGGGCACGAGATCGTGGAGATCGAGCCTGTCAGCATCTTCGAGGTCCTCAAGATCCTGCGCGAGAACCCGCCCCAGCTCCTGCTGATGGACTACCTGATGCCCGGTTGCCCCGGCAACAGTCTGGTGCGCGCCTTCCGCGAGGATCCAGTCCTGAAGGAGATTCCCGTCCTCATCCTCACCGCCCACCACGATGACGAGGTGCGGGAGCGGCTCGAGCGGATGGGCTCCCTCGGATTCCTCCACAAGCCCTTCGAGCCTCAGACCCTCCAGGCTGAAGTGGAACGACTCCTGGCGCCCATCGACTGATGGCTGAAATGCGCAGGGGCCTTCCCGCCCTTCTGGCCGGGGCGGCCGTGCTCGGTTTCGCCGCCATTTTCGTGAAGTGGGCAGTCGGTGTGAGCCCGCTGGCCGTGGGTTTCTATCGGATGCTCTTCGCCCTGCCCCTGGTGGTTCTCCTCGCCTTCCGCGACGGCAGGCCTGGCCCGGGGGCCGGGAAGGGGCTCGCCTGGGCGGCGCTGGGCGGCCTCTGCTTCACGGCGGATCTCTGGCTGTGGCATTTGGCTCTGCACTGGACCACGGCCGCCAGCGCCACGCTGCTGGTGGGGCTGGCTCCGCTCTGGGTGACCCTGGCAGGGGTGCTCTTCCTGGGCTTCCACCTGCGGTTCTGGGGGTGGGTCGGACTGGGCCTCGCCCTCGGGGGTGCGGCCCTGCTCGCCCTGGCCTCTGGGGCTCACTTCGGCGGGGGCCGGGGCGAGTTCCTGGGCTTCCTGGCCTCCTTCGGATACGCAGGCTACATGCTCTCCCTCTCCCGCGCCCGCCGCACCCTCAGCGCGCCCTGGGCCCTCACCGCCGTGGTGGCCACGGCTACCTTCGCCTTCGGGCTCCTTTCGATCGGTCAGGGTGCCTCCTTTGGCGGGTATGCCCCCCAGGCCTGGCTCGCGCTGCTGGGACTGGGCCTGCTGGTGCAGGTGCTCGCCTGGTGGCTCATCGCCTGGAGCTTCGGCCATCTCCCGGCCAGCATGGGCTCCCTGGGCCTCCTCTTCCAGCAGGTGGCCACGGTCTTCCTCGGCTGGCTGCTGCTGAAGGAGGCGCCGGGGGGCGCGCAGGGCCTGGGCATCCTCTTCATCCTGGCAGGCATCACCCTCGCCGCCATCCATCCACCTGTGCCTAAAAGGCAGTGAACAGTGGGCAGAGAGCTACTGACCGCCAACCCCTGCCCACTGCCTTTTCATTCGAAGGTCAAAACTTCCTTCTCTTCCCGGTAAGCGAAGAGTTCTCCGAAGCGCCCCCAGGCCACCAGCGTCTCGAAGGTTTCCTCGGGGTCTTCCATGGGCAGGCGCAGGGTGATTTCGTGGAGCAGTTCCTCCTTGGCGAGTTCCCCCTCCCGGAGCTGCAGCATCTCCCGCACGACGCGGAACAACCGCAGCTGGAGGAGCTGGGCGCGCCAGATGTCCTTGCGCTTGTCCATGTCCCCCGCCATGAAGCGCAGGCCGATGGCAGTGAACGTGAGGCTGCGCTTGGGTGTCTCGACGAAGTCCAGCATCTCGGCAGCCTTCACCGTGGTGAGGACGGTCTCGAAGGGCACATGCGTCTGGGCGGCCACCTGGAAGAGATCACAACTGCCGCCCTGGGCCTCCAGGAATTCCAGCAGGCCGAGGATGTCGGGGCTGGCGGCGTGGGGCAGGGGCTCGATGGCTTCGGGCACCTTGCTGGGGATGGGCGCCGTCACTTCCACATCCGGCAGTTCGGCGGAAGTGATGATGTCGTGCACACGGTCCACCAGCTTCAAGAACTCCGGCGTCCGGCTGTTGCGGGGCCGGGGGAGGGTATTGGGAATGATGGTGCGGATATGGGAGGGATTGCCCGACAGGATCACGATGCGGTCGGACATGAGCACGGCCTCGCGGATGGAGTGGCTCACGAGCACGATGCTGTTGGGATTGCGCTCGGCATCCTGCCAGATATCTAGCATTTCGGCACGCAGAGCCTCGGCCGTGAGGGCGTCCACCTGGCTGAAGGGCTCGTCCATGACGAGGATCTCGGGATCGACGGCCAGGGCCCGGGCCACGCCCACGCGCTGTTTGAAGCCGCGGGAGAGCTCCCTGGGGAAGGCTTCCTCGAAGCCTTCCAGGCCCACCTTGCTGATGGCCTGATGGGCTCGGTCCCGCAATTCTGCCTCCGGCAGATCCCGGGCGCGGAGCACCACGCGGACATTCTCCTCCACGGTCATCCAGGGGTAGAGCGCAAAATCCTGGAACACCATCGCCACGCCAGGGTTGAGGCCCACCAGCTTGTTGCGGTGGTAGCGGACTTCCCCGCTGGTGGGGGGGGTCAGCCCCGCCAGGAGGCGGAGCAGCGTGGATTTGCCGCTGCCGTTGGGGCCCAGGATGCAGAGGATTTCGTCCTGGAGCACCTTCAGGTTGATGTCCTCCAGCACGCGGATGTCCTTGCCGCGGGAGCCGGGATAGTGCTTCTGGACGCCACGGAGTTCGCAGATGGGGGCGGTCATGGCGACTCCTATCGATTGAGTGAATAGCGGGTTTCGGCGAGGCGGTAGAGCGGGGCCCACACGATCCGGTTGAAGAGCACCACCATGATGGCCATGAGGATAGCTGCGGCCGCCAGCAGGGGAATATTCCCTGTATCGGCGGACTGGGTGACGATGGCGCCGAGGCCGAAGGTCGAATAGGTCTGCCCTCGAACCTGGACGATTTCCGTGATGATGCTGACGTTCCAGGCACCTCCCGTGGCCGTCACCCAGCCCGTCACCAGGAAGGGGAAGATGGCCGGGAGGTAGAGCTTCCACGCGGTTTTCCAGATGCCGAAACGATAGGCCTTGGCGGCTTCGCGCAGGTTCATGGGCACGGCCTGGGCCCCGGCGATGATGTTGAAGAGGAGGTACCACTGGGTGGAGAGGGTCATGAGCAGGATGCTGCTGCTGAAGAGGTTCACGCCCACCCGCTGGAGGGCCACGATGAGGGCCACGAAGAGGATGCTGGCCGGGAAGCTGGCCACGACCTGGACATAGGGCTGCAACCGGCGGCTCCAGGTGGGCGAGAGTCCGATCCAGAGTCCGATGGGGAGTGTCCAGCAGGTGGCCAGAAAGGTGGAACAGAGGACGCGGCCCATGGAGGCCCCGCCAGCTTTCAGCAGGCGGATCCATTCCGAGGAGGAGACGCTGGTCATGACTCCCACCAGTTTCACCCCTCCCAGGGCGAGGGCCAGAAGCACGAGGATGAGCATCGTTCCGCCCAGCACGCGTTGGAAGGCCGTATGCTCCTCCGAGATATCCGAGGGGGCGAGGGGTCGGGGTTGGCGCACGGGCATGAGGTTCGCGATGGCATGGCGCACGCGCATCCAGAGTTCGCTGCGGCGGAGGAGGCGCAGGAGCCAGCTCCGTCGCTTCTCCACCCTCACGGCGTCATCCATCTGGAAGCGCTGGCTCCAAGCGACAACGGGCTTCCAGACGAGCTGGTCCAGGAGGACGACGAGGGCCAGCATGGTCAGGATGGCGTAGATCTCCGCCCGGACATTGCCCTGCTCCACGGCCACGCTCATGTAGGCGCCGAGGCCGGGCAGGCGGAAGTCCTGGCTGCCCAGCTTGAAGGCCTCCGCCGCCATGAGGAAGAACCAGCCATTGGCCACACTGACCATGGAATTCCACACCAGCCCGGGGGTGGCGTAGGGCAGCTCCACCCAGCGGAGACGCTGGCTCCAGTTCATGCCGTAGCCGCGGGAGACTTCGTCCAGTTCCTGGGGGACCGTCTTCAGGCTCTGGTAGAAGCTGAAGGCCATGTTCCAGGCCTGGCAGGTGACGATGAGGATCACGGCGGAGAGTTCGATGCCGACATTGCTGGTGCGAAACAGGCTGACCATGGCCAGCAGGATCACCGGCATGAAGGCCAGCAGGGGCACGCTCTGGAGGATGTCCAGGATGGGGATCAGGAAGCGCTCGGCCAGAGGGTCCCGGGCCGCCCAGTAGGCCACTACCAGGGTGAAGCCGGCGGAAATGGCGAAGGCCGCTGCCGCCCGGGCAAAGCTGAGAATGGCGTATTTGGGGAGGGCCCAGGGGGAAAGGTCGATGGTGACTACGGGGCGCTGGATGACAGTCCATTCTCTGGCCACGAGCACAAGCCCCATGACGATGCCCGCCAGGGCGGCGATCACGAGGAGATCCACCCACCTGCGTCGGCGGATGGGGGCGCCGAACAGGTTGCTGGCCTGCCCCCACGCGTTGTTGAGAATCTGATTGATCATGGCGGATCCAGAAGCTTGGAACGGGAAGTACGCCGGGTCTCCCCGTGTTCCTTTCCGACAAGGTGGTGGGACCTGCGGTCCCTTGTTCCGCTGAGCAGCGCTTAGGCTAGCCCAGCCACGAAGGAGGTTCGTCGATCGTGCGCTGAGTACTCATCGAAACCTCCTTCCTGGATCTATGCCTCTTGGCAGGATGGCCTGGGCCCGGCGCCGAGGTCAACCCACAAAGGTGCCGCAAAGGACTATGGAGTCGGGGTTCTCCTCCCGTCACACTGCTGGGAGCCTCTGCTCTTCTGGTTCAGGAACTCGCCTTGGATTCCGGACAGCCCCTCCAGCTCGTTGGCATGGCCCTCCTCCGGGGGCTGCTGGACGAGTCCGCCCTGCGCAGGGCCCTGGGTTCGGAGCAGGCCCTCCTGGAGGCCCTGCAGGCCCAGGGCAGTCTGGATGCCGAAGATCTGAAGGACCTGGCCCAACTGGTGGAGGGCAGGCCCCAGGCCCCCTCCCAAAGTCGCGAGGAGAGTGGATCCTCGGCTGCTCACCCCCCCGGGGTGGAGGGGCAGGATCCCTGGGAGAGCCTCCCCTCGGCGGGAGACGAGACGGACGGCACGGGCCACCAGGTGCTCCGGGTCCTGACCCTGCCTTCCTGGAAGCACTATCGCAATCTCCGCTTCGTGGCCGAAGGCGGGATGGGACGGGTGTTCAAGGCCTTCGATTCCAGGCTGAAGCGGATGGTGGCGCTCAAGTTCCTGCGCCGGGAGGATCCGGAGCTGGTGGCGCGCTTCCAGCTGGAGGCTCAGAACCAGGCTCAGGTGGAGCATCCGAACATCTGCAAGGTCTTCGAGGTGGGCGAGTGGCAGGGGCAGAGCTACATCGCCATGCAGTTCCTCAGGGGCGAGACCCTGGAGGCCGCGGCGCCGGGGCTGAGCCTCGTGGAGAAAGTGAAGGTGATGGAGGCGGTGGCCGAGGCCATCCATGCGGCCCATCGCCAGGGCCTCATCCACCGGGACCTCAAGCCCGCCAACATCATGGTGGAGCCGGGCGAGCGAGGGTCCAAGCCCACCATTCTGGACTTCGGGCTGGCCAAGGGCCAGGAGGCCACGGGGCTGACGGTGCAGGGACTGGTGATCGGGACGACCCACTACATGGCCCCAGAACAGGCTAGGGGCGATCACGCCAATGTGGGACGGCGGACGGATGTCTACGGCCTGGGGGCAACCCTCCACAAGGTGCTCACGGGCCAGGCGCCCTTCGCCGGGAGCGGGGGTCTGGACGCGCTCCGGCGCACCCAGGAGGAGGATGTTCCGAGCCTGGCGCACCTCGTGGCCGACCTGCCCGAGGATCTGGACACGATCGTGCGCAAGTGCCTGGAGAAGGAGCCCACCCGGCGCTACGAGAGCGCCCTGGCCGTGGCTGAGGATCTCCGGCGCTGGCGGGAGGGCGAGCCCATCCTGGCGCAAAAGCCGACCCTGCGCTACCTCACGGGCAAGTGGGTGCGCAGAAACCGGCTCCTCGTGGGCGTGGCGAGCGTGGCCCTGGGGGGCCTGCTGGTCGCGGCCGGCCTGGCCGCCTACTCGGCCGCCACGGCCAAGACCCGGGCGCGCTACGCCCAGCACTTCGGCCAGGAGGCCGAACGCATCGAGGCCCTGCGGCGCTATGCCCAGCTGCTGCCCCCCCATGATCTGACCCCGGAGCGGGTCCAGGCCCGGGAGCGGATGGCCGCCCTGGAGGTGGAGGCCCGGCGCGGGGGTCGACTGGCCGCAGGCCCGGCGGCCTACGCCCTGGGGCGAGGGCATCTGGCTCTGGGGGATATCGAGAAGGCGAAGGCCCTGCTGGAGGAAGCCTGGTCCGGCGGTCTCCGCACGCCCGAAGTGTCCCTCGCCCTGGGCCGGGCCCTCGCCGCCAGCTATCAGCGGGCCCTGGATCTGGCTCGGGCCCTGCCCTCCAAGGGGCTGCGAGAGGCCCGTGAGCGGGAGCTGGCCAAGGAGCTGCGGGATCCCGCCCTGGTCCGGCTGCGGGAGGGGGCTGTCGCCGCCCTGGAGTCCCCCGCATACCACCTGGCCCAGGTGGCCTTCATGGGGGGCCACTGGGACGAGGTTCAGGCCAAGGCACGGGAGGCACTGGCCGCCACCCCCTGGCTCTACGAGGCCAAGCGGCTGGAGGGTGAGGCCCTGCTGGCGCGAGCCCAGACGGTGTCGGAGGCAGGACCAGCCCTGGCCCTTCTCGCCCAAGGGGGGGAGGCCTTCGAGGCCGCCCGACGGCTGGCCCCCAGCGACCCCGCGACGGCTCTGGGTGAGGTGCGGGTCCTGGCGGAGCGGGCCACCCGGGAGCTCGGCTCCGGACGGAAGACCGAGGCCACCCTGGCCCTTTGCCGGGAGGCCCTGGCCCGGGTGCGGATCCTGCGCCCCCAGGACGGCGAAGCCCCGGCCCGCCTAGCCCGGATCCTGGCCGGCTGGGCAGAGCTGCAGCCGCCCCTGGAACCCGCCACCCAGTCCACCCTGCGGGAGGCCCTGGCCCTGTCCCGGGAGGCCCTGGCCCTGGAGCCGGACAATCCCGCCGTGCTCGCCATCCGCACGGCCCTCCTCCTGGGGGAGGGGAGCATGAATCGGAGGACGGGGCTCGACCCCATGCCCTCCTATCAGGCTGCCCTGACACTGGCCCGGCAGGCCCAGGGACGCCACCCCCAGGAACCCGCATTCACGGCCCTGATGGCCATGGCCACCATGCGGAAGATGACCGGGGAGATCAATTCGGGTATCCCCCCATGGGTCAGCTTCGAGGAGGGGCTCCTCCAGGCCAGGGCCCTTCGGGACCGCTTCCCGGATCTGCTGGGATCCTACCGGGGGCTGGCCACCCTTTGGGTGGAACGGGCGGAGTTCGAACGGATCCACGGTCTGGATCCCCGACCTTCCGTGGCGGCGGTCCTGGACGCACTGGCGGCCGCCCAGGCCCGGGGTCTCCAGGTCGGGATCCTGGCCTGGACCGAAGGGGATGCCCGTCTCATCCGGGGGCAGTATCTCCTGGCGATCCGGGGGGACGGGGAGGAGGACCTCCGTCGGGCGGCGGAGGCGTACGGCCGGGCCTTCCAGGCCAACCCGAACCTTCTTCAGGCTCACGACCAAGTTGCCGAAGCCCTGCTGGGGGTAGCCCAGGGCCGCCTGGAGCGGGGGGTGAATCCGGGCCCCATCCTGGCCGAAGCAGAAGCGAGTCTGGATCTGGGGGGCCGGTCTGTGGATCGGGAGCAGGCCCTCTACCTTCGAGGCTGCCTCGCCCTGCTGCGGGGCCGTCAGTGTCTGGCCTCCGGGACCGAGCCTGGCCTGGAATGGGGCCGGGCCGAGGCTGCCTTCCGCCGGGCCGTGGCGATCACGGGTTCCGCCAAGGCCCTCGTGGGCCAGGCGGAGGTGCGGGCCCGGGCCTTCGTTCGGTATGGCCGCACTCGGGCCCGGGCCCTGGATGCGGCCCGGGAGGCCCTGCGGCAGGATCCCCTGCGGGCAGAGGCCTGGCTCTGGATCGCCGTCGTGGAGCAGGAGGCCCTCCGACGCGGGGACCGGGGTGCGCAGCCCCGGGCCAGGCAGGCCTGGGACAAGGCCCTGGCGCTGGACGCCAACCTCGAGCGCTGGGCGAAGCTGCTGGGCAGGCCCTGATTCAGCCCCTCAGGGCCACTCGGTGGGGAAGCACACGATGTCCTTCAGGGCGATGAGCGGCTCTCCTGTGGGGGCGGGCGGGGCGAGGGTAGAACCCTGCCTGGGTTTAGCCTGGGGGCAGGTGCGGTCCCGGACCTCCTTTTCCTTCCCCTCGTCCTTCTTCACATCCTTGTAAAAGTCCGCGAGGACGTCCCAGCCTTCCTGGTTCCAGAACAGGGCGCAGTCCTTCTCGGTATCGACCTCGAAGGTACGTTCCTGGGTGCCGTCCGATACGGTCACGACGATGGAAACGAGCTTGCTCATGGCGCCTCCTCTGACTGACCCGGAAGGAATTGGGCAGCGCCATCATTCTACATGAGCATCTCATTCACAATGCGATTTTCCCGGTCGACTCGCGGGGCCTTCGGTGGTGCAGGGCGACTGGGGCCAGGACGCTAGGGTCTTGCCACCGCTCCCAGGAGGGCCCGGATTACCTCGTCCGTGTTGACGCCGTCCGCCTCTGCCTCATAAGTGAGGAGGAGGCGATGGCGCAGGACATCCGGTGCGAGGTTCACCACGTCATCGGGCAGCACATGATCGCGGCTGGAGATCAGGGCCAGGGCCTTGGAGGCGTTCTGCAGGGCCAGCGAAGCCCGGGGGCTGGCACCGCAGCGCAGCAGTTCCCGGCCCTTCCATGCCTTGCCGTGGCCGGGGCGGGTGGCCTGCACCAGGCGCACGATGTAGTCGCGGATGCCATCGTCCAGGCGCGCCTGGGAGGCCAGGTGCGCGGCCTGCTGCACCATGACATCGTTCAGCACGGGCATCACGGCCTCTTCAAAGCCGTCGGCCCGGCGCAGCACCTCGATCTCCTCGCTCTGGGAGGGGTAGTCGATCTTCAGCTTGAAGAGGAAGCGGTCCATCTGGGCTTCCGGCAGGGCGAAGGTGCCCTCCTGTTCCAGGGGGTTCTGGGTGGCCAGCACCAGGAAGGGGTCCGGAAGACGGAAACTCTCCTCACCCAGAGTCACCTGGCGCTCCTCCATGGCCTCCAGCAGCGCCGCCTGCACCTTGCTGGGCGCCCGGTTGATCTCGTCGGCCAGCAGCAGGTTGGCAAATATTGGCCCCTTCTTGGGGGTGAAACTGAGATTGCGAGGGTCGAAGACCAGGGTCCCCACCACGTCCGAGGGCAGCAGGTCCGGCGTGAACTGGATGCGGCGGAATTCCATGTCGCTGGCCGCGGCGAGCGTCTTGACCGTGCGCGTCTTGGCCAGGCCCGGCAGGCCCTCCAGGAGCACATGGCCCCGGCAGAGCAGGGCCAGGAGCAGGCGGTTCAGCAGGTGGGGCTGACCGACGATGACCTTGCGGCACTCGATGAGCAGCGCTTGGAGGGGAGGGGCTTGGGTCGCGTGGGCCATGGATGGGTTCCGGAGTTAAAACCATCATGCCGGAAGGCGAGGGCGGCTGTCAGGCTTTTGAACCCAGTTCATGGGATGGTTCAGAACCCCACGCCGACCGCCATGGTGAAACTGACGGCGTCCCGCAGCTGGTTCGACGCGTTCGGGGAGGTCTCCATGAGCCGCACCCCGGGCTCTGCCCGGTAGCGCCAGAGGACGACGCGCCCCTCCATGAAGACCCCGGACCGGCCCCGGTAGCCCAGGCCGAAATTGGCGAAGGGCGTATCGGCCGCAGGCCAGGCCGCCAGGTTCTGCACCACCTCGTTCCCCTGGTCATCCACCGACCGGTGTTCGGCGTACATGCGGGAGCGCTGGATCCCCCCTCCCATCAGGAGATAGGGGCCCAGACAGCCCTCGTCCTGGTAGCCCAGGAAATCCCCCCCCAGGGCGTAGCTCCGCAGAATGAGACGATCCTCGTCATAGCCGACATCGAGCAGCGTCGCCAGCATGCGGCTCCCCAGGTTCCGGTCGCTCACCCGGTAGCCTGTCCACCGGAAGGAGGCCCTGAATGCGGTCCGGCTTCCCAGTCTGGCCTCATAGCCCAGGCCGAATCCGAACCCCAGCTGGTCGTTGACATCCGCAGCCAGGCTGCCCAAGGGCACTGCAGCATGCAGATCGACGCGGAAACCTGAGAGCAATCCGCCGGGACGGGGAAGGGGTGGAGGATTCGCCTCTCCGGCGCTCAGGGCCCAGAGGGAGAAAAGACAGACGGTCAGGCTGCGGAGCTTGTTCAAGAAGACTCCCCTCGTGAATCCATACCTCGTTCAGTATTCCGCGGGGAGCTCGTTGAGCTGGGCCAGGGTGTAGACGGGGCCGTCCTTGCAGACATAGCTGCTGCCCGTGTTGCAGCGCCCGCACTTGCCCAGGCCGCACTTCATGCGGTTCTCCAGTGTGGTGAAGATCTGGTCCGGTGCGAAACCCAGCTTCTCAAGCACAGGCAGTGTGAGCTTGATCATGATGGGCGGACCGCAGACGATGGCCACGGTGTTCTCCGCCACGAGTCCCAGTTGCTCGACGACGGGGGGCACGAAGCCCACCTTCCCCGTCCAGTCCGGCGTCTCGCCTCCGGGGTCCACGGTGGTGACGAGGCGCAGATCGGGCCGCTCGCTCCACTCCTTCAGTTCGGCCTTGTAGACCAGGTCGGCCACGCTGCGGGCGCCATAGACCACCGTGATGTCCTGGAACCAGTCGCGCAGATCCAGGCAGTTCCAGATGACGCTGCGCAGGGGGGGCAGGGCGATGCCCCCTGCGATGAAGACTAGGTTCTTGCCCTTCCAGTCCTCCAGGGGGAACACGTTGCCGTAGGGACCTCGGAAACCCACGATATCGCCCACTTCCTTGTCGGCCAGGGCCGCCGTGACCCGACCCACCTCCCGGAAGGTGCATTCGATGTAGCCCTTGCGGGTCGGACTGCTCGCGATGCAGAAGGTCGATTCTCCCTCGCCGAAGGCGCTGTACAGGCCGAACTGGCCCGTCTTGAAGTCGAAGGCCTGGGCCGCGGCCTCGTCCACGAATTCCAGGCGGAAGGTCTTCACCGCCGGGGACTCCTCCGTGATCTTCGTGATCCGCATCAGGTAGGGCAGGTAGATATTCTGCTCGCTCAATTGGGCACCCAAAAAGAAGAGAAACTATCCACGGATGAACACGGATTCACACGGATGGAAAAGGACAAGCGGGTAGGAAGGCTGGAATTGCTTTCAGATGGAATGTCGTTGCAGTCTTTATCAGTGTTCATCCGTGTGTATCCGTGGACGTTTTTTTAGACGCTGGCCGCTTCGACGAGATGTTCCTTCAGGTTCATGTCCACGGGGCAGGCGCGGGTGCACTTGCCGCAGCCGACGCAGCCCAGCATCCGGTAGCGCTCGGGGTAGGTGCTGAACTTGTGGTAGATGCGCTGGCGCCACCGGGCGCCCTGGGTGCTGCGGGGGTTGTGGCCCGAGGCATGCAACGTGAACGCCGAGAACCCGCAGGAGTCCCAGCAGCGCAGGCGCTGGCCCTGCTTGGGGTCGGCCTCCTCCTGCATATCGAAGCAGACGCAGGTGGGACACACGAAGGCGCATGCGCCGCAGCCGATGCAGCGGAGGGCCTGATCATTCCATAGATCGCTCTCGAACATTCCGGGCAGCTTGGCTGTCAGGGCGGGTTGGTCAAAGGCCGTTGCGACCTTGGCCGCAAGGGCACTCTTGTCCATACCGTTGCCGGGTGTGAATGCCTCCGGCAGCAGGGCCTGGATGGCCCTGCCCTTTTCCGTGAGCACTTCCGCAAGGTAGCCGCCCTCCATGGGGGTGAGCAGGATATCGCTCCCCTGCGTGTCCGCGGGGCCGCCGCCCACGGAGGTGCAGAAGCAGGCCTCGTCGGCCTTCGTGCAGGTCATGCCCAGAACGGCCATCTTTTCCTGGCGGGCGTTAAAGAACTTGTCGCGGGTGTCCCAGTTGAAGACGGCGTCCAGGGCTTTGAAGGCCTTGGCCTCGCAGGGGCGCACACCGAAGAGCACCGTGGGGTGAGCATTCGGCTCGGCGTCCTGCAGTTCCACCTGGCCGGGTTCCGTTTGGTAGGAGAGCAGGCGCTCCACCTTGGGGAACACGATCTCCTTGGCCGACAGGATGGTCTGGATGTAGCTTTGAGCCACCTGGGCGGGGTGCTCCACATCGTTGAGTTCCGTGCGGCCATCCCCGTCCACGGGGGCCAGAATCCGGCGGCCGTCCTTCCGCAGGGCGGTGAAGAGGGCGTCCAGTGCTTCAAACGTGAGCTGATGAGTCTCTGCCATGGCCGCCTACCGGATGAAGGTCTCTTTGTCGTCGGGCTTGAAGGTGGAGAGGGCGTAGTCCAGCTTGGCGCTGTGTCCCGCCCGCTGTCCGAACTGCCGGGCGGTGCTCTCTTCGGCGAAGCAGGTCAGGAGATGCACGGGGATGCCCACGGGGCAGGCCCGGCCGCACTCGCCGCACTCCACGCAGCGCCCCGCCAGGTGCATGGCGCGCACCATGTGGTATTCCAGATTGCCCAAGGCGTGGCTGGCCACGGGCACCCATTGGGGGCGGTTGCAGTCCATGGTGCAGTGCTCGCAGTAGCACATGGGGCAGCTGTTGCGGCACGCGTAGCACTTCACGCAGCGGGACAGCTCCTGCTGCCAGAAGGCCCAGCGCGCCTCGCGGCTCATGGCCGAGAGCTTCTCGATGAGGGCCTTGTCTGCCGCATTCATGGTGTCGGTCTTGAGGGCCAGATGCTCCTCGACCTCGGCACCACTGGAAAGGACCTTCACGACGCCCTCCTCGAGGGCGAGGAGGAGCACATCGTCATCCCGCAGCTGGCGTTCGGCGATGAGTTGGAGAGTGGCCCGCTGTGTGGCGGGCAGGGCGATAACGGCTACCTTGCCCAGCCGCCGGGTCTCCGGCTTGGTGAGATAGGTGGCGAGGTTCTGTGTGCACCTGTCGTCCAGGACCAGGCGGTCCACCTGCTCGGGCTTCCGAGCGAAATGGGGTCGCCGCGTGCCGGCTGTGCCGACGGCATAGCCCAGCACGACTTTCACCTCGCCCGACTGGAGGAGTTCCTTGGCCTTCTGCTTCAGGGTTTCCATGGGGGCCTCCTCACTCGATGCCCGCGCTGGCGAGCTGCTTGTATTCGGCGTAGGGCCCCAACTTGCGGACGCCGTCCGTCACCTCGTTCACCAGCTGAGCCCAGCGGGCCCCCTCCGCGGCCGAGACCCAGGAGAAGGTGACGCGGTTCGTGTCCACGCCCATGAAGTCCATGAGATCGCGAAACACCATCCAGCGGCGCCTCGCGTGATAGTTGCCCGAGGTGTAGTGGCAGTCGTTGGGGTGGCAGCCCGAGACGATCACGCCGTCCGAGCCCCGCTGGAAGGCCTTCAGGAGCAGCATGAAGTCGATGCGCCCCGTGCAGGGCACCCTCAGCACGCGGACATTGGACTGGTATTTGATCCGGCTGGTGCCCGTCAGGTCCGCTCCGGCGTACGTGCACCAGTTGCAGACGAAGGCGGTGATCTTGGGTTCGAAGGTCTCGTTCGGGGTTTCGCTCATGTTCGTCTCCGCGCTCACAGCGTCATGATCTCGGCGTAGAGCTGTTCGTTGCTGAAGCCCTGGAGGTCGATGGCCTTGGTGCGGCAGGTGGCGACGCAGGTGCCGCAGCCCTGGCAGAGGCCGGCATTGATGCGGGCGAGGGTCTTGAGGACGTTGCCTTGGCGATCCTTGATCTCCTCCTGCTCGATGGCCTGGTAGGGGCAGGCGCTCTGGCAGAGGAAGCAGCCCACACAGTAGCTGAAGACCGGCGCGGGTAGGCGGTTCACCACGGCCACGACGGGCTCGCGGGTGAGCTGGTCCTGGCTAAAGAGGCCCAGCACCTTCGAGGCGGCGGCGCTGGCCTGGGCCACGCTCTCGGGGATGTCCCGGGGCGCTTGGCACGCTCCGGCCAGGAAGATCCCGCCGGTGTTGGTCTCCACGGGGCGCAGCTTGGGGTGGGCCTCCGCGAAGAAGCCGTATGTGTCGTAGCTCACGTGCAGTGTCTGGGCCAGTTCCTCCGAGCGGTCGTTGGACTGGATGGCCGTGGCGAGCACCACCATGTCCGCCTTGATCTCCACGGGCGCTCCGCCCATGAGGGTATCGGCGCCCTTCACGATGAGCTTCCCGTCCTCCTCGTAGATCTTGGAGACCCGGCCGCGGATGTACTTGACGTCGTCCTCCTCGATGGCCCGCCGCACGAATTCGTCGTAGTCCTTGCCTGCCGCGCGGATATCCATGTAGAAGACGTAGGCCTTGCCGCTGTGCACCTTGTGCTTGTAGAGCATGGCGTGCTTGGCCGTATACATGCAGCAGACCTTGGAGCAGTAGGGCACGCCCTTGCTGCGGTCCCGGCTGCCGGAGCAGGCGATGAAGACCACCGTTTCCGGTTCCTTGCCGTCCGAAGGTCGCTTCATCAGGCCCGAGGTGGGCCCGCTGGCCGAGGCCAGGCGCTCGAACTGCATGCCGTCGACGATGTCCTTGTGCTGGCCGTAGCCGTATTCGGGGAAGGCCTCGGTCTTCATGAGCTTGAAGCCCGTCGCCAGCACGATGGCGCCGATGTCCAGGGTGACGAATTCGTCCTCCTGCTCGAAGCGGATGGCACCCGTGGGGCACATCTTCTCGCAGACCTTGCACTTGCCCGTCTTGTAGAAGGTGCAGTGCTTTGTATCGATGACGGGCTTGTTGGGCACGGCCTGGGGGAAGGGGACATAGATGGCGGTGCGGGTGCCCAGGCCCTCGTTGAACTCGTCCGGGATCCTCTTGTTGGGGCACTTCTGGATGCAGAGCCCGCACCCTGTGCAGAGCTTCTCGTCCAGTTTCCTGGCTTTTTTTCGCACCGTGACCTTGAAGTTGCCGATGAAGCCGTCCACCTTCTCCACTTCGCTGTAGGTCATCAGCGTCACGTTGGCATGCTGGGCGGCCTCCACCATTCGGGGCGTGAGGATGCACTGGGAACAATCCAGCGTCGGGAAGGTCTCCGAAAGCTGGCTCATGTGGCCGCCGATGCTGGGGGACTTCTCCACCAGGATCACCTTGTGGCCGCCGTTTGCGATATCCAGGGCCACTTGTATTCCCGCCACGCCGCCGCCGATGACCATGGCGGTCTTGGTGACGGGCACCTTGATGGGGTGGAGCGGTTCGTTGTGCTTAATCTTTTCCACCAGCACGCGGATGAGATCCGCGGCCTTCTGTGTGGTGGCCTCGCCCTTCTCGTGGACCCAGGAGCAGTGCTCGCGCAGATTGGCCATCTCGCACATGTAGGGGTTCACGCCCGCTTCGCTCACAGCGCGGCGGAAGGTCGGCTCGTGCATGCGGGGCGAACAGGCCGCCACTACGACGCCATCCAGCCTGTGCTCCTTCACGGCCTCCTGGATCATGCGCTGGCCGGGATCGGAGCACATGTACTTGTAGTCCACGCTGTGGACCACGCCGGGCACATGCTTGCACATCTCTGCGACCTTGGCGCAGTCCACGGTGGCGCCGATGTTCTCGCCGCAGTGGCAGGTGAAGACGCCGATTCGAGACATGTCCGACTCCCTAGGCCTGGGCGCCCGCCGCAGCGGGGATCTTGAATTCAACGGGCACCATGTGGCGCTGGAGGCCGAGAGCCTCGGGCTCCAGTCCCAGGGCCAGGCCGATCACCTGGGTGATGAACAGGGCGGGGATCTCGTGGGCCTGGCCCAGGTATTCGTTGATGGCGGGGCGGCGGAGATCCAGGTTCGAATGGCACATGGGGCAGGCCACCACGATGGCTTCGGCGCCCCGTTTCACGGCGTCCTTCACCAGCCTGCCGCTGAGTCTCGCCACGATATCGGTGCGGGTGACGCTGAAGGCCGCGCCACAGCATTCGGTCTTGAAGGGCCATTCCACAGGCGTCGCGCCCACGGCCTCCAGCATGAGGTCCATGCTGCGGGGATCCTCGGGCCGGTCGAAATTCACTACCCGGGGCGGCCTCACCAGCAGGCATCCGTAGTAGCTGGCCACCCTGCGAGCGAAGGGCGCCGTGGTCTTCGCGGCGATGCGGTCTTTCAGGCGATCGAGCACCTCCAGGATGTTCACGATCTTCGCGGTGCCCTTGTAGGGAAGGCCGATGGCCCCTTCGAGTTCGGCGATCTTCTCGGGATGTTGGGCCAGCTCCTGCTGGGCCGATAGCAGGCGGTTGGAACAGGCGGCGCAGGGGGCCAGGATCTCCGTGAGGCCGGCCTGTTCGGCCAGGGCCAGGATGCGGGCGGGCAGGGCCAGGGAGAGTTCGTGGTTCAGGACATGGGCGCTGCTGGCGCCGCAGCAGTTCCAGTCGGGCACTTCGACGAGTTCGACATCCAGGGCCTTCAGCAAGGCCCGTGTGGATTCATCGAATTCCCGGGAGGAGCCCAGGAGCGAACAGCCGGGATAGTAGCCGATTCGCATGGTGTCACCCCTTCCCTGACGTGCGCTTGAACAGGGTCTTCATGCCGCGGCGGTTCTTGATCAGGTGCGGAAAGAGGCCCAGCTTGCCCTTGAAATACATCTTCGGCGCCAGCATGACGTCCTTCAGGAGGTGGAGGCTGCGGGCCTTGTAGTCGGCCACCAGGCCCACTTCGTAGAGGCGGCCGGTGTAGTGGATGGAATCCAGGAAGGCCCGGTGGAAGGCCAGGATGTCCTTGCTCTTGGGATGGGCCAGGTGCATGCGGAGAGCTTCGGAACGGATGAAGTCCATGACCTTGGGGATCTCCACTTCCTGGGGACAGCGGGTGCTGCAGGTCTCGCAGGCCAGGCAGAGCCAGATGCCCTCGCTGCGGAGGACCCTCTCCTCCAGTTCGGGAAAGGCCAGCTGCAGCAGGCGGAAGACCTGGCAGGGGGGCAGATCCATCTCGTCGGCCACAGGGCAGCCTGCGGCGCACTTGCCGCACTGGTAGCAGTGGGCCAGCTTCACCCCCGTGGCCGCCTCGATGCGCCCTGCCAGGCTGTCCAGGTCTGCGTGGTGGCTGCCGCTGCTCATGAGTCTTCTCCCGTTTCGGTGGGCATTGGGATGCATCGGGATCGATGGGCTGGGGGGGGCCAGGGTTTCCGTGCGCCACCCTCTCTGCAGGAGGGACCCGGGGGATGAACCCGCCAAAAGCATAGGACGAGGTCGCTGTGATATCCATCAACAGGCAGGGAGCAAACCCAATAACCAAGGGGTTTGGTTGGGGATTGCCCAGGTCCTGTCGGAGGGGATGGGCTCACTCTACTCTGGAGCCGGAGGATTCCATGTCCCGGGCCGGTTCCCTTGTGCTTTTTGTCACGCGGATCATTTCGCGGGCCGGTCGGCCGGCCCCCCTGGGCGGGCTTTCCCGGAAAATGTCCCCAGGGAGCCGCAGGGCCCTTCTCCTGATGGGAGCTGGGCTTCTGGCCATGCTACTTTGGTGGACCATGTCCGGCTGGCCTCTCTCCCTTCATCTGCTGCGCCTCTACCCCAAGAGGCAGGGTTCCGCCGTGGTGGGCTGGATCGCCCGCCGGGAATTGCCCAGGAGCCTTCGCGCGAAGATCCTGGGGGGCTTCGCCCGGAAGTATGGCGCGGACGTACAGGAGGCGGAAAAGCCCCTGGAGGACTATCCCAGTCTCCAGGCCTTCTTCACCCGGCGCCTGAAGCCGGGCCTGCGCCCCCAGGAGAGCGTCGTGCCGGGCTCCGTGAACAGCCCCGTGGACGGGCGCATCATCGCCTCGGGCCGTATCACCCAGGACAGCGTCCTCCAGGCCAAGGGGCTCCCCTACCGCGTCTCCGAACTGCTCAAGCACATTCCGAATCCCTCCGCCTTCGAGGGCGGCCACTACCTGACGCTCTACCTCAGCCCCCGGGACTACCACCGCATCCATGTGCCCATCGAGGGCCAGGTCATGGCCGTGGCCCGGGTCGAAGGCGAACTCTGGCCCGTG
Organism: Holophagaceae bacterium; assembly: GCA_043723905.1. Taxonomy (GTDB): domain Bacteria; phylum Acidobacteriota; class Holophagae; order Holophagales; family Holophagaceae; genus JAYREN01. The sequence goes on along the minus strand of JAYSNJ010000120.1, from coordinate 46,122 downwards.
AACGACGCCAGCACGGCCCATGTGCCCCGGCTCTACGAGCGGAACCGCCGGGCCGTCTGGATCGCCCGGGGGACGGGACCCGACGAGGGGCTCGAGGTGGCCGCGGTCTGTGTGGGGGCCACCCACGTGGGCGGCGTGGTCATTGATGAACGCTGGTTGGCGGGGCGCCGCCTGCCGAAGGATGGCGGATTCACGGTGAACGATCTGCCCTGCGCGCCGGGCGACGACCTCGGCACCTTCGAGTTCGGCAGCACGGTGGTGCTGCTCCTCGGCGGCCCGAGATCCAAGGAATGGCTGCCCCTGAGAACAGAGGGCAGTGTGAAGGTCGGTCAGCGCCTGGGGATCTTTCAGTAGCGTTCCCCCACGCGCCTTCCTGCGCTGCTATCCTCGCCGGAGCCCGATATGAAAGGGACCTGACTTGGTACGGCGCTGGATCACCCGGCTGATTCCCTCTCGCGAACTGCCGCTTGAGCGCCAGTTCTTCCAGGGACTCTGCCTCCTCAGTGGCCTGCTGTGCCTCTTTGTCGTGGCGCCTGCCAACCTGATCCAGAACCTGAGCCCCTGGGTGAACCCGGCGGTCATCACCTTTGGCCTCCTGAGTCTCGCTCTGAATGCGGCCGCCCGGAGGGGCCACGATCTCCTTCGGACCTACTTCTTCAGTCTGATGGCCTGCCTGGACCTGATCTGGTTCGCCAACGGCGGTTCCCAGGGCAGCATCGGGTTGTTCTTCTTCCCGGCAGCTCTTTTCGCGGTGGTATTTTTCCGGGGGACGCTGCGCTGGGGTGTGATCCTGCTCATTCCGGTCAACCTCATCGGGCTCCATCTGGCGGAATGGACCTGGCCGACCCTGGCTCATCCCTTCGGCCATGCCTGGGACAGAATCATCGACCTCGTGGTGGGCTATGTGCTCAGCCTTCTCGGTTGCGTGCTGATGCAGTGGGTGATCCTGGCGGGCTTCAACCGGGAGCGGTCCAGGCTTCACACGTCCTACCGGGCCCTGAAGGAGAGCGAAGGGAAATTCGCCCGCATCTTCCAGGGGAATCCGGACGCCCTGCTCATCCTCGACCAGGAGACGGGGCGGATCCTCGAGACCAATGCGGGCTTCGAGCGCATCAGCGGCTACACCCGGCAGGAAGTCCTGGGCCGGAGCACGATGGAGGTGGGTCTCTGGAAGGACCCCCCCGAACGGGAGCAGCTCATGGCGATGGCGGCCACCGGCGCCCGGGTCCAGGGCTTCGAGGCCCTGCTGGTGCACAAGGATGGTCACACGGCCTGGGGCGAAATCTCCCTGGCGCCCCTGGAATACGGTGGCCGGGTGTGCATTCTCTCCACCACCCGGGACATCAGTTCGCGGCGGCACCTGGAGGAGGTGGTCCAGCAGGCCCAGAAGATGGACAGCCTGGGCAGCCTCGCCGGAGGCGTCGCCCACGATTTCAACAACATGCTGGGCGGCATCATGGGCTACGCCGATCTCCTCCTGGAATCGGAACCCGATCCCAGGCACCAGGAGTACCTCCGGGCCATCCTCGGCGCCGCCACCCGCTCCGGTGAACTCACGCGGAAGCTCCTGGCCTTCGGGCGGCGGGGCAAGAATCTGCTCGAATCCGTGGAGCTGGACGGGGCCATCCGGGAATGCCTTTCCATGCTCCGGCCCAGCCTGCCCGCCGGAGTGCAGGTGGAACTGGAACTGGAACCGGGGCTGCGCGTGGACGGAGACCCGGCCCAGGTCCATCAGGTCCTGGTCAACCTCTGCATCAACGCCGTGGACGCCATGCCCGAACGGGGCACACTGACCCTCACGACCCGCCGCTATCCCCTCGCGGATTCCGAGGCTGAGACACTCCGCCTCCAGGCAGGCGACTACCTGGAACTGAAGGTGATCGATACTGGAGTGGGGATGACGGAGGAGGTGCGCAAGCGCATCTGCGAGCCCTTCTTCACCACCAAGACCACGGGCGGCACCATGGGCACCGGGCTGGGGCTCTCCACGGTGTACGGCATTCTGCAGGGGCACCGCGGCACTCTGGAAGTCTCCAGCGCCCGGGGGCGGGGCAGCACGTTCCGTGTACTGCTTCCGGCCGGTGTGCTGGCCCCCGCGCCGGTCTCCCGGGAATCCGGACCGGGCAGGGGGGAGGGGCTGGTGCTGGTGGTGGAGGACGAACCCATGCTGCGGGAACTCGCCGCCTCCGCCCTGGAGTCCCTGGGTTTCGAGGCGCTCAGCGCGGCGAATGGCAGGGAAGGGGCGGCGATCTTCTTGGAACGGCACCGGGAGCTGCGCGCCGTCCTGCTGGATCTCAAGATGCCCGTTCTCGGGGGGCGCGAGGCCTTCCTGGAGATCCACCACATCGATCCAGATGTCCCCGTGGTGGTCTGCACGGGGTACGGGGAGAACGAGGAAGTGCAGGAGCTCATCACCCTCGGTGCCGCGGGGATGCTCGCGAAGCCTTACCGCATAGCCGAACTCGAAGGCATGATGGAGCGCCTTCAGCGCCGTTGATCCCAGGGTCCGCCCCGGGACGGTTATCCTGGAAGGCGTATGCCCGACGAGCCCCCCATTCCATCCACGTTCTTCGATCAGGAGCCCCTCTGGGAGGAGGGCGGGGATCTGCCCGGGGCCCTGGAGGCCCTCTTCGTGGCCACGGGCGAGGTGCTGGATCTGGCGAAGCTGCAGGAACTGACGGGCATCCACGAGGGACCCCTGCGCCAGGCCCTGGAGAAGCTCCAGGAGCGCCTCACGGCCCCCCGGGGCATCCGGCTCATCGAGGTGGGCGGGGGGTGGCGGATGGCCACAGCGCCCCAGTACGCGAGCCTCGTGGCCAAGCTGGTGACGACCTTGCGCAGCGGGAGGCTCACGCCCGCCCAGATCGAGACCCTGGCCATCATCGCCTACCGCCAGCCCGTGACGATTCCCGAGATCAACGAACTGCGGGGGGTGACGAGCGGCGCCAACCAGGTGAAGAGCCTGCTGGAGCGGGAGATGGTCCTCCCCGCAGGGCGCAAGCCCGTGGTGGGACGCCCCATGACCTATGTGACGACCCAGAAGTTCCTCCTGCACTTCGGCCTCAAGAGCCTGCAGGACCTCCCCCGGCTCGCCGATTTCGGGGAGGGGAACCTGGAAGCCCTGGCCCTCGCCCGGCTCGAGCCCCCCCTGCCTCCCGGGAGCATGTTCGAGGGCCTGGACGAGGAACCCCTAAACGGAAATCAGGATGGTGCGTGAACGAGACCGAGGGCTCTTCGGCCCTCACTCTTGTTCAGATGAAAGGAGCTCCATGCAGGCTTCCCTTTTGTTCCGCAAGGCCCTCTATCGCGGATGCCTCCTCGCCCTGGCGGTCTCCGTCCCGATATCGGCCGGGAGTCCGGTCACCGCGCCCAGGCGGTACGAAATCAAGGACTTTTTCGGAAACCCGGAACGTTCCGGGTACCAGCTCTCCCCCGACGGGAAGACGCTGAGTTTCATGGCGCCCTTCGAACGGCGCCGGAACCTCCACATCGTGGCCCTTCCGCTCGACGGCAGCGCGCCGGACTTCACCAAGGCGAAGCGCCTCACCCGTGAGACTGCCCGGGATATCGCCGGCTACTTCTGGAAGGGGGATGGCCACATCCTCTACGTCAAGGATTTCGGCGGCGACGAGAACTTCCACGTCGTATCCGTGGATGTGAAGAGCGGGGACATCAAGGACCTCACGCCCATCCAGAAGATCCAGGCCTCCATCGTGGACGATCTGCGGGATGATCCCGAGCACATCCTGGTGCAGCACAATCAGCGCAATCCCCAGATCTTCGACGTCTTCAAGGTCAATGTGAAGACCGGCGCATCGACCCTGGCAGCCGAGAATCCCGGCAATATCACCGGCTGGGTGACGGACCACAAGGGCGCCGTGCGCGTGGCCACCACCACGGATGGCGTGAACAGCAGCCTGCTCTACCGGGCCACGGAGAAGGACCCCTTCAGGACGGTACTGACCACGGATTTCCGAACCACCGTGGCGCCGATGTTCTTCACCTTCGATAACCAGGACCTGTACGTGCTCTCCAACCGCGACCGGGACAAGACGGCCTTGGTGATCCTGGACCCCGCCACGGGCAAGGAGGCGAAGCCCCTCTTCGAACATTCCGAGGTGGACCTGGGCGGGGCCGAATATTCAAGGAAGCGGAAGGCCCTCACCACGGTGGGCTTCGAGACCTGGAAGAGCCAGCGCCATTACTTCGACGAAGCCACCCGAGCCCTCTATGCGAAGCTGGAGAAGCAGCTTCCCGGTCTCGACGTCACCCTCCAGAACTCCAACTTGGCCGAGGACAAGTTCATCGTGGCGACCTACAGCGATCACACACCCGGCGACCGCTACATCTACGATGCCAAGAGCGGCAAGCTGGCCAAGCTCGGGGAGATCAATCCGCGCATCAAAGCCGCCGACATGGCCACCATGAAGCCCGTCACGTATACCAGCCGTGATGGCTTGAAGATCAATGGCTACCTCACGCTGCCTCCGGGCCGCGAGGCGAAGAATCTCCCCGTCATCGTCAACCCCCATGGAGGCCCCTGGGCCCGGGATGGCTGGGGCTTCAACCCTGAAATCCAGTTCCTGGCCAACCGTGGTTTCGCCGTCTTCCAGATGAACTTCCGAGGTTCCACGGGCTACGGCCGAGCCTTCTGGGAGAAGAGCTTCAAGCAGTGGGGCCTCACCATGCAGGACGACATCACGGATGGCGTGAACTGGCTGGTGAAGGAGGGCATCGCCGATCCCAAGCGCGTGGGCATCTATGGCGGCAGCTACGGCGGGTACGCGACGCTGGCCGGTGTGACATACACGCCCGACCTCTACGCTGCGGCTGTGGACTACGTGGGTGTGGCGAACCTCTTCACCTTCATGAAGACCATCCCGCCCTACTGGGCGCCCTTCCTGAAGATGATGCAGGAGATGGTCGGCGATCCAGAGAAGGACAAGGCTCTCCTGACGGCCAGTTCTCCTGTCTTCCATGTGGACAGGATCAAGACCCCGCTCTTCGTGGCCCAGGGGGCCAACGACCCTCGGGTGAACAAGAATGAATCCGATCAGATGGTTGAGGCCCTGAAGAAGCGCGGCGTCGAGGTCCAGTACATGGTCAAGGACAACGAAGGCCATGGCTTCCACAACGAGGAGAACCGCTACGATTTCTACGGCGCCATGGAAGGCTTCTTCACCAGGCACCTGATGGCGAAGTAGCCCCCTTTCCTTTGGCCTAAAAATCCGGCGCCCGTGGGCGCCGGATTTTTATCTCACCGGGACCTTCCCCTCCGCCGCCCGGGCGTACTGGCCGGGCCAGGGAACCACGGCGCCCAGTTCCCTTGCTGCCCGCAGGGGCCAGCGGGGATCGCGGAGGAGTTCGCGGCCCAGGAAGACGAGATCGGCCTGGCCTTCGGCCAGGATCTGCTCGGCCTGTGCCGGCTCGGTGATGAGGCCCACGGCGCCGGTGGGAATCCCGGCCTTCGCGCGGATGGCCCGGGCGAAGGGCACCTGGTAGCCCGGCCCCACGGGGATGATCGCCCGGGGAATCTGGCCGCCGCTGGAGACATCCACCAGATCCACACCCATCCCGCCTAGATCCTTGCAGAGCTGGATGGACTCCTCCAGGTTCCAGCCGGCCTTCGACCCGTCAGGGGCCCAGTCCGTGGCAGATATCCGCACGAAGAGGGGCAATTTCTCGGGCCAGACTCTGCGCACGGATTCCACCACCTCCCGCAGCAGGCGGGTGCGGTTCTCGAAGGAACCACCGTAGCGGTCGCTGCGCTCATTGGTGAGGGGCGAGAGGAACTGGTGCAGCAGGTAGCCGTGGGCCGCATGCAGCTCCACCACCTGGAAGCCTGCGTCCAGGGCGCGCCTTGCGGCCTCCGTGAAGGCTTGAACGATCTCCGCGATTCCCGTTTCATCCAGGGCCCTGGGCGTGGCCCACCCTTCATCGAAGGCCAGGGCGCTGGGACCCACTGGAATCCAGCCCCCTTCAGAGACCGGGATCGTCGTCGAGGCTCCCCGCCAGGGGGCCGGCGTGCAGGCCTTGCGCCCCGCGTGGGCCAGCTGGATGCCGGGCACGGCCCCCTGGGAGGCGATGAAGCGGGTGACGCGCCGGAGGGGTTCGATCTGGACGTCCTCCCAGAGGCCCAGATCCTGGGGGCTTATGCGTCCCTCGGGTGAAATGGCGACGGCCTCGGTGAGCACCAGTCCTGCGCCCCCTTGGGCCAGACCCCCCAGGTGGATGAGGTGCCAATCCGAGGCCCGGCCCTCCAGGGCCGAATACTGGCACATGGGCGAGACGCCGATGCGGTTGGGGAACGTGGTGCCCCGCAGCGTGAAGGGCTCGAAGAGGTGCGTCATTGGTAGCTCAGTTCAGCTTGGCGAGCAGGGCCCGGGCGGCGGGCTCCGAGGAGGCGGGGTTCTGGCCCGTGATCAGGAAGCCATCGGTGATGACGTAGGGGCCCCAGTCAGGACCCTTGGAATACAACCCGCCCTTGAGTTTCAGTTCGTCCTCCACCAGGAAGGGGACGATGGCCGTGAGCTGCACGGCTTCCTCTTCGGTATTGGAGAAACCCGTGACGGCGAGACCCTTGACGATGGGTGTGCCATCGGCGTGCTTTGCGTGGCGCAGGACGCCCGGGGCGTGGCACACGGCGGCCAGGGGCCTGCCTGCGGCCAACGTGGTTTCGATAAGTTGGATGGAGTGGGCATCCTCGGCCAGATCCCACAGGGGGCCGTGACCGCCGGGGTAGAACACCGCATCGAAATCGCTCGCGGCAATGCTGGCCAGCTTGACCGTGGCGGCCAGCTTGGCCTGGGCGGCGACATCGGCCTTGAAGCGGTGGGTGGCTTCCGTCTGGAAGGCCGCGTCATCGCTCTTGGGATCCAGGGGGGGCTGGCCCCCCTGGGGCGACGCCAGGGTGATATCGGCGCCCGCGTCCTGGAAGACGTAGAAGGGAGCGGCGAATTCCTCCAGCCAGAAGCCGGTCTTGTGGCCGGTATTGCCGAGCTGGTTGTGGGAGGTGAGGACCATCAGGATCTTCATGCTGTTCTCCAGGTTGCGGTCGAATTGAGGGAGGGTGAACTGGGCGACTACAGCGCCCGCTCCAGCACACGGCGGGACACTTCTAGGGTGACCTCCCGCCTCTCCCCAAGGGCCTTCATGCCGTGGGCTTCCAGGGCCTTCACGATGCCGGGAATGGCCTCGGCGCCGATGCCGTACTCGCTCAGGCGCGTCTTGACGCCGAGGCTCTCGAAGAAGGTGCGGGTGCGCTCAATGGCCAGGAGGGCGCGGGTCTCGGCGTCCCCCTCCCGGAGATCCCACACGCGCTCCGCGTACTGCACCAGCTTGGCGCGCTTGGATTCCAGGCGCTCGGTGAGCATGGCGGGCAGGATGATGGCGAGGCTCTGGGCATGATCCAGGCCGAACTTGGCGGTGAGCTCGTGGCCGATCATGTGGGTGGCCCAGTCCTGGGGCACGCCCGCGCCGATGAGGCCGTTGAGGGCCAGGGTCGCGCTCCACACGAAGGCGGACCTCGCCTCGTAGTTCTCGGTTTCCTTCAGCGTGACGGGGCCCACTTCGATGAGGGTGCGCAGCAGGCCTTCGGAAAAGCGGTCCTGCATGGGTGCATCCGCGGGGTAGGTGAGGTACTGCTCGGTGGTGTGGACGAAGGCGTCCACCACTCCGTTGGCGATCTGGCGCGGGGGCAGCGAATAGGTCTTCGTGGGATCCAGGACGGAAAAGCGCGGGAAGAGCATGGGGCTCCCGAAGGCCAGCTTCGCTCCGAGGGATTTGCGCGTGATGACGGCGCCGCTGTTCATTTCGGAACCCGTGGCAGGGAGGGTAAGCACCGTTCCGAAGGGCAGGGCCTCCTTCACGGGGGCCTTGTGGATGACCAGATCCCAGGGATCCTCGCCGGGGTAGGGCACGGCGGCGGCGATGAACTTGGTGCCATCGATCACGGAGCCGCCCCCCACCGCCAGAATGAATTCGGATCGGGTTTCCCGGGCCAGCTTCACGGCGCCCATCAGCGTCTCGTAGCTGGGGTTGGGCTCGATGCCGCCGAATTCCGTGACGACGGCCTGTTTCAGGGCTGCGCGTACTTCATCGAGCGTGCCGTTCTGGATCACGCTGCCGCCGCCGTAGGTGATGAGCACCCGCTGGCCCGCGGGGATCTCCGTGGCGAGGTCCTGGATGCGGCCCTTGCCGAAGAGGATTTTCGTGGGGTTTTGGAAGGTGAAGTTCTGCATCTCAGCCTCTCGGAGGGAAGACATCGTTGAAAAGGAAGGCCAGGCATTGGCGCACGGGCTCCGTGGAGCCCTGGATCTTCATGGCCAGGAGGCTGCCCTCCCAGGCGAACCAGAAGAAGTCCGCCAGGGCCTCGGCCGAAACGTCATCCCGCACCTCGCCCAGGGCCTGGCCCTGGCGCAGGTACTGGCAAAAGCGCTCCCGCCAGGCGCCGATGACCGCAGCCATGGCCGCCTGACAGGCCGGGCTGGAGCCGCTGATCTCCGCCGCCAGATTGCCCACCAGGCACCCGACCTTGGGCTGGCAGCATTCGTGGGCCTCGATCAGGAATTCGTAGCTTTGGCGAAGCGCCGCCAGGGGCGTGGGGCCCTTCGCCTCATCGAGGCTCGCGCCCCACTTGAGCAGGAAGGCCTCGCCATAGTGGCCGATGATGGCGGCGCCGAAGTCCTCCTTGCTGGGGTAGTGGTTGTAGAAGGAGCCCTTGGGGACCCCCGCCGCCGCCACGATCTCCTGGATGCCCGTGCCGTGGAAGCCCCGGGCCGAGAAGCAGGCGAGCCCGGCCTCCAGGAGGCGGGTGCGGGTGTCCTGACTGCGGGGGGTCGTGACCATGGGCAAAGAATACGACCGGTCGTCTTGGCTGTCAACCACGCTTTCCCCAAATCTCCCGGGAGGCAGGGCCTACCCACGCAACCCGCGATAATGGGCCAGGAGAATGTCCATGACCGATACCGCATTCAGGGGTTGGACGCGCCCGGGGCCCCGGCCGCCGGGGGGCCTGGAACCCGAGGAGGGTGAGACCCTGGACTACCTCTGTGGCCACTGGAAAATATTCCAGTACGCCAAGGGGCACCGCTACTCCGTGGATGATCAGCTGACAGCCTGGTTCGGCAGCGTGGCGTGCCCCACGGCCCGACGCATCGCGGATCTGGGCTCGGGCATCGGCAGCGTGGGGCTGAGCGCCGCCTGGCGCTGCCCCGGCGCCGTGGTGCACACGGTGGAAGCCCAGGCGATATCGGCGCGTCTCGCCTGGAAGAGCGCTGTCTACAACGGCGTGCAGGACCGCTACACCATCCATGAAGGGGATCTTCGCGATCCGGAACTCTTCGCGGGGGAATACCCCTTTGATCTCGTGCTGGGTTCGCCGCCCTACTGGCCCCAGGGGGCGCGCACTGAGGCCGAGCATCCCCAGGCCATCCCCGCCCGCCTGGAAGTGCGGGGCACCATTGCCGACTATGCCAAGGCCGCAGTTCCCCTCCTGGCCCCGGGCGGGATCTTCGTCTGTGTCTTCCCCCTGGATCAGGTCGCCCGGGCCCAAGCGGCCTACGCCGAGGCCGGGTTGGTCCTGGTCCAACGCCAGGATGTGGTCTTCAAGGAGGGGGAAGCCTACGGCATCGCCCTCTTCGCGGGCACGCGGCCCGAGGATCTGCCCGAGCAGTTCATCGCAGAGGCCGGACTGCCCGTGCTTCCGGAACCCCTGGTGATCCGCAGCGCCGAGGGGCGCTTCACGCCCCGCTTCGCCCTGGTGCGTCTCTCCATGGGCTTCCCGCCGGGGCTGGTTTAAATACAGTTGGATCTATGGCTCTTTGTCGGACTGCAAATGAAGCCCGGGATCTTGCGGATTGTGTGAGGAAGAAAAGCAAATGAGAAAATCCCTTGTCTTCATTCTTGGTATTTGGATGTTTGGGTGCGGTGCCAGAGGAACCTTGTCCAACCAGGAGACGATAGAGCGCATCAGGTGCGCTCACCACATTCCCGCAGAACGATTCTGGCTGAAGGCAAAGCCCGAGGAAAATATAGCGGAAACGTGTTTGCGCAAAGGTTTTTTCTCGGCGGTGGTAAGCCGAGAAGGAGCCCGATATTGGCTCTCTGTCCGGAACGCGATGGGTACAGGTGAATCGATTCGGGAAGAAATTTTCGAGGTTAAGGGTGATTCCCTGGTGGGAGCAGGTTCGGATATTCGGGTTGGGTATTCGGGGGGCGGGCTTCTTCGTGAGCCGAATACTGTACTGGATGAATGGTATTCCCTGCACTTTGGACTTCGAGTCATTGGTTCCAGCCGATTGCTCCCGGATGAGCTTCGCTTTCGTACTCATCTGATGGATTTGCCCTGGGTGCCAGGCCCGCAACTCGTGGAAGCCAAGGTTCAACAGGTCGTGATGGCCAATCTGATGCCACGAATACTGGCGTTCCACCCCGACGTCCAGCTATACGAACTGACCCTCTACCATTCCAGGGCGGAGGTATACCTGCTGGAGTGCTGGCGTGATTCAGAGGGAGACTGGTTCCTGGGGTACCGTTTTGACCGAAGCGTTGGGCGCGATGGTATGTTCGCTCCTGATGCTAAATTGCGCTTCGATGGAATCAGATTGCGCCGCGAATGGTGGCGCCGCCCTAAACCATGGATGAGTGTCGTGAAATGGAAGCGGGGTTAAATCTGCAACCCAGGACGGAAATGAGTGGGTCAGCCGAAAAAATGTGAAGAACAGGAGTGGTAAGTGTGGCCTGCCAGCAGGAAGGCCCGATAATCGGGGCCCCGGAGGTTCCATGAACCGCACGCGGACGATGGACGAACTGTTGGCTGCGGTGCGCTCCTTCCAGGAGAGCCGGACGCTATTGACGGCCCTGGAGCTGGATGTGTTCACGGTCGTGGGCGAGGGAGCGTCCCCGGAGGACGTGGCCGGAAGGATCGGCGCGGATGCCCGGGCCACGGAAATGCTCCTGAATGGGCTGGTGGCCCTGGGGGCCCTGGAGAAGGGCGACGGGATCTTCCGCTGCACCTCCGGATCCAAGGGCCTGGGACCCGCTCGCGCCGGGCTCATGCACACCGTGCACCTATGGGAGACCTGGTCCACTCTGACGGCCTGCGTGAAGTCAGGCACAACGGTACGGAAGCCGGGCGTCGAAGGCCATCAGGAGCAATGGACCGAGGCCTTCATCGCCGCCATGCATGCCCGGGCGCGCACGACCGCCGCCCACATGGTGGCGACGGTGGACGCCTCAGGTGTGCGGCGGATGCTGGATGTGGGCGGTGGTCCGGCCACCTTTGCCATCGCCTTTGCCCGGGCCCATCCGGAATTGCACGCCGAAGTGCTGGACCTGGGGCCAGTTCTGCCCCTGGGAGCGCGGAACATCCGGGAGGCCGGGCTCGCTGATCGCGTCACCATGCGCGAGGGGGATTTGAGGACGGATGCTTTCGGCCAGGGCTATGACTTCATCCTGGCTTCGGCCATCTGCCACATGTTAGACGAGGACGAGAACAGGGATCTGTTCCGGCGCTGCTTCAGAGCGTTGGCCCCCGGCGGGCGCCTCATCATCAGGGAGTTCATCCTGGAGCCCGACCGCGCGGGGCCCCCCAGCGCCGCCCTCTTTGCCCTGAACATGCTCGTGGGCACACGCCGGGGAAACACGTATACGGAATCTGAGTACCGGCAGTGGCTCCGGGAGGCGGGTTTCGCAAAGATCCTCCGGCCCGAACCCGAAGGGGAGCTGATCCTCGCCCAGAAATAGAGGCCATCAGGCTCCCCGGGTCATCCTTGCCCTCCCGACATGGCTCGAATATTTCTTCTGGCTCTTCCCTTCGCCGATAATCCCCTGGGAGCCATCCATGGATCGAGGAACGCTCATTGGCCTTTTGCTGGGTCTGGCCCTTCTGGGTGTGGCCATCGGCTTCGGGCCCAGCCCGAGGATCTTCTTCTACTGGCCCAGCCTCGTCGTGGTCTTCGGGGGCATCATCGCCTCCACGCTCATCCGCTTTCCGTTGGCTCACGTCCGCTCGGGCTTCGATGTGGCCTCCCGGGCCTTCTTTACCCATCCCGCCTCCCATCAGGCGGTGGTGGTCCAGATGGTGGGCCTCAGCCAGCGGGCCAAGCGGGAGGGGCTGAAGGGGCTGGAAAAACACATGCCCGGCGACCCCTTCCTGGCCCAGGGGCTGCAGATGGTGGTGGATCGCCTGGACAAGGAGCATATCCGCGAGGTGCTCACCTCGGAGATCCACGCCACCCAGGACCGCCACGGACTGGGCCAGGAGCTGTTCCGCTTCATCGGGGGGGCGGCGCCGTCCTTCGGTATGGTGGGCACGCTCATCGGCATGGTGCAGCTCTTCGCCAGCATCGGCAAGGACACGGACAAACTGGCCAGCGCCATGTCCCTGAGCCTCCTGTCCACCCTCTGGGGCGCCATCGTGGCCTACCTGTTTGCGCTGCCCATCAGCGGCAAGCTGGAATTCCGCTCCAAGGAGGAGGCCCAGATCCGCCTGGTGATGCTGGAGGGCATCCTGGGCATCGCCGCGGAGATGAATCCCGGTCAACTGGAGGAAGCCCTCAACGCCTCCCTGGCCCCCCGCCTGAAGATCCGGCGCCACGGGGTGGGAGCCTTCAATGGCTAAGATGTCCCTCCGGGGGATGCGTCGGCGGAGCGTGGATTTCGAATCGCTCTGGCTCATCACCTTCGCGGACCTGATGGTCCAGCTCATGGCGTTTTTCGCCGTGGTCTACTCCTTCAGCATCCAGGACCAGCGCAAGCTGGGGGACCTGGCCACCTCCCTCCAGAAGGTGCTGGGCGTGAAGACTTCCACAAGCTCTGGAACGACCTCGGGCCCGGGGATCCTGCCGGGCACCACGGGCATCGTGCCTTCGAAGGCGGCGGATCTGGAGAAGCTGCTCAGCGATTTGCGGGCCACCGAAGGGCCCGAGGTGGGCACGAAGATGCGCCTGGTGACCTTCCGGGGCTCCATCCTCTTCGAGGAAGGCAGCGCCGCCGTGGATCCCGTCTTCCAGCCCCTGCTCAGCCGGATCGTCCAGCTGGCCGTGGAGTATCCGGGCTTCTACCTGGTCTGCGAGGGCTACGCTGCGCCGGGCGAGAAGGGGCGTGGGGGCGTGGATGCCCTGGAGATGAGCGGCCTGCGGGCCCAGTCCGTGCTGCGCTACCTGGCCTCCAAGGGGGTGGATCCCAGGCTCATGACCGCCGAGGCCCACGGGGATTCCATGATCGAAGGCAACCCCGGCAGCCCCGAGGGCCGGGCCCTGCAGCGGCGGGTGAAGTTCAGGTACCAGCGGGTGGCGGAGCGCTGAACCCGGATCGCGCATTTCGAGTAGCCGACCGCCTTCAGGTGGGCGGCGATCATGGGATCCACGAAGTGGGCCTTCGTCCGAAGGGCGAAGAGGAGCGGCGCGGCACAGGCTTGGTGCCCCCGAAGGGGGTGCGACGCGAAGCCCAAACTGGGAGAGAGGATGCGGGTCGCGGGAGGCGCGAGAGCGCCTGGAGCGGGGCCCCGCACCGACCGAACGCCGCGGCTCGAAATGCCGTAATGGGCCGCGCGCGGGAGTCGAATCAGCTGAACCAAACGCAAAATCCGGGCTGAACCCGGATTCGGGTCAGATGGGGCCTTCCCCCAGGTAGGGGCTCCAGTCCCCATCGGGCAGTTCCACGGCCTTGCGCTCGAGGGTCGGCAGGCGATCGGCGGGGAAGACATAGGCCCAGGCTGCATAGCGCTGGCCGCCATCCAGGATCACGGGGAGGGTGACCCGCAGGAACAGTTCCTCCTCCACCCCCTCCACCTGATCGAGATCCGACAGGGCGGCCTCCAGCTCGGTTTCGTCTTCGTAGCCGATGAACTCCCCCAGGATCCATCCGGTTCCCGGGGGCGGGGCCCCGGGCTCCGGGCCGGGCACCAGGGCCGGATAGCCGGCCTCGGGCAGGTGGAAGAGGCGGCCCGGAGCCCAGGCTCGCGTGCTGCCCAGGGGGTGCGTGCGCTCCAGCCAGGCGTGGTGGTGGCCGCCTTCCCGCAGGGTGCCATAGATGAAAATGCCGTCGGCGAGGATGGGGAACTCCGGGAAAGGCCCACGGAACGGGCCTCTCATGATAGCTGGGGACATTGCCCCTGAAACAATCCCTTGAGGAGGGCCGAGGGGACAGGCGAGGATGAACCCCAACACCCATTCCCAGATCCCAGTGAAAGGATGCCCCATGAAGTTCATGGACGAGTACGAGGCCCAGTACGCGCAGTGCGCCTGGCTGGATTTCGCCCTCCTGGAGGCCTTCATGGGCGATGCGCTGGTGGCGGCGGGCGTGCCCGGGGACGACGCGCGGTGCATCGGCGAGGTGCTCATCGAATCCGATCGCCGGGGCATCGATTCCCACGGCATCGGGCGCCTGAAGCCCATCTACATCGACCGCATCCGCGATGGCATCCTGAATCCCCAAACGACGATCGAAACCATTCGCGAACGCAAGACCACCGCGGTTCTGGACGGCCACAACGGCATGGGCCACGTGGTTTCCACCCGGGCCATGACCATGGCCATCGAGAAGGCCAGGGAGCATGGCATGGGCATGGTGGCCGTGCGCAACTCCACCCACTACGGCATCGCGGGCTACTACGCCACCATGGCCACCCAGGCCGGCATGATCGGCATCACGGGCACCAACGCCCGACCCTCCATCGCGCCCACCTTCGGCGTGGAGAACATGCTGGGCACGAACCCCCTCACCATCGGCATCCCCACGGACGAACCCTTCCCCTTCGTCCTGGACTGCGCCACCTCCATCACCCAGCGCGGGAAGATCGAGCACTACGAACGCATGGGCAAGCCGCTGCCTCCAGGCTGGGTCATCGACGAGAACGGCAACACCTCCACGGACACGGCCCAGGTGCTCATGGACCTGACCAGGGGCAAGGCCGCCCTGACGCCCCTGGGGGGCATCGGCGAGGACGGCGGCGGCTACAAGGGCTACGGTTACGCCACGGTGGTGGAGATCCTCTCGGCGGCACTCCAGGACGGCGCCTACCTGAAACTGCTCAACGGCTTCGACGAGGCCGGGAAGAAGATCCCCTACCCCCTGGGACACTTCTTCATCGCCATCTCCGTGGAGGAGTTCATCGATCTGGACCGCTTCCAGGCCATCACTGGCGATATCCTTCGCCAACTGCGCGCCAGCCGAAAGGCTCCGGGTTGCGACTACATCTTCACCCCCGGCGAGAAGGAGCACCTGATCTGGCAGTTGCGGAAGGTGAAGGGCTGCCCCGTGCCGCTCCCCCTGCAGAAGGACATGGTCGTCATGCGCGACTGGTACGGCCTGCCCTACCGCTTCCAGTGGGAACCCGAGAGCCGCTGACTCGATTCTCGGCAGCCCCAGGGCGTCACACGGAAATATGCACCTCGAAGCGCTCCATCAGATCCTGGAGCAGCTGTTCCCGGGCCTGGAGGTGGCCCTTGAAATCGATGTTCTTCGCGTGATGCATCTCCACGCGGGTGTCCTCCCGCTCCTTCGTCAGGAGCATTCGCAGCAGATCCATCTCCTGGGAAGACAGTTCGAGCTTCATGGCGCCCCTCCCTTCTCCGTCGGAATCCCCCGGGATTCCCTGGGCTGAAAACGCCCCATGGAAGTGTAGGTTCCGGGGCCGGGGCCGGCGAGGTGAAAGCGTCCAGGGGCCGGGAAATCTGGGATGCCCCGGATTCCACGACCCCCTTTCGGGACGCTCCTGTCAGGGGGGCTGGGGTTCAGCCCGTCGGGGCCGATCAGGCTGAAGTCTCCAGGGGGATGGCGAGCACCGTACTCCCTGTTCCCTTCCAGTCCGCGAAGCGCCAAGTCCGGATGAGCTTCAGGGCCCTGGAGGCGCCGGGGAAGGGGTGGCTGAAGGTTGCGCTGACTACCCGGCCGCTGGCGTCGATGCGGAGTTCCAGGACGCTGCCCCGGGGCAGATCCGCCAGCAGGGGGGCGAGAGCGGGGGTCTTCAGCTTTAGCGCGATGTCCTGGGTCAGGGCGGGCAGGGTATTCACGGGATGATCGGCGGTAAGGGCACCTGGCCGGACTCCTCCGGGCTTTGCATTCCGCTGGAGGGGCAAAGCGTTCAGGGTTTCCTGGGAGAAATCGGCCGAAATCTTGGCTTCGCGCTTGCTCTTGGCGGCGATATTGGAAAGGACTTCCACTGTCGCGTAGGCATTCCTCCCCATGGACCCTGAAGCCACTCCCGGGGACATGCAGGCCATGGCCTGGGGGGCGTTGGCAACACCCACGGCGAGATTGGAGACGCCCTCGGGCAGGGGGAGGGGCTGGGTGATGCGTTCGCTGACGCCTCCATGGTTGCGCACCTGGGAATCGATGGCGACGAAGGACGTGTAGTTCGTGAGCAGGCCGTATTTCAGGCCCAGCTCCGTAATGGCCTGCTTCTGGCCTTCCGGGTTGCCCAGGCCCCCGTAGTCGCCCAGGAGCTGGATGCGGTGTAGCGCCCACAGGAAGCGCAGGGCATCGGATTCCAGAGGCCGCCCTTCGGCCACCCGGAAGCTCTGGTGATAGCGCCCCATGCCGCTGGTGCCCGTGAGCTCAACACTGCCCGCAAGCTGGCCCCTCCACTTGCCAAAGCAGATCACGGGGCGCTGGGCGAGCACATCGGGAAGGCTCAGGGGCTCGACATCGTAGGCCTCGAAGCCCTTGAAGGCCACCTGGATCTGGGTGAGCACCGGCGAGGCGATGTACTGGCGGAAGCGCTCCGCCGCAGCTGCGGCCTCCTCGGGCCTGGTCACCACGAAGGGTTCGCCCATGCCGGCGTGGGCGATGCCCTCGATGAGGAAACGGTTCACGGAGGTGCCGATGCCGAAGGCGAACATGTTGGCACCCCCCAGGTTCTTCCGCACCACATCCAGCACGCCGGGCTCCACGGAGACATAGCCGTCCGTGGCGATGACGAAGCTGCGGGACATGCCTGTCGTGCGAGGCAGGGCCAGGGCCTTCTTGAGAGCCGAGAGGATCTCCGTGCCGCCACCCCCCGATTGCTGGCCGACGAAGGCCAGGGCATTCTGCAGGTTCTCCGCCGTGGCGGGCTGGGATCCGCTGGGAGACCAGACCGTGGCGGCCCCCTCGAAAGTCATCAGGTTGAAGCGATCCCCGGGCCTCAGATGGCTCACCAGGTTCTTCATCAGGGTCTTCGAGGTCTCCAACGGGTAGCCATGCATGGAGCCTGAGACATCCATGATGAAGACGAATTCCCGGGGCGGGATGAGGGCGGCCTTCACCTGCTTGGGGGGCTGCACCATGAGCAGGAAGAAGTTCTCGTCCCGGCCCTTGGTGAGTAGCAGGCCGGACTGGATCTGCCCTCCCGCGAGCTGGTATTTGAGGATGAAGTCACGGTTGCCCCCCTGGCTCTCGGAGCCGTCCAGTTTAAGGAGGGCGTTCTGGGGGCCGTCGTACGAGATCCCCGTCTTGTGGGTCGCGCAAGTCATGCGGCCGATGGGCATGCCGGCCGCGAGGCGCACCTCGAGATCGAAGGAGCTGAGGGGTGCCTCGCCCTCCTTGGTGTAAGGGTTGGCCACCCACTTCTCGGAATCCGTGGCCTGAGCGACAGGCGTGTTGGAGTAGCGCGGTCCCACCACCGTGGGATAGATGAATTCGTAGGTGCCTTCCGTGGGGACGAGGAGTTCGGTGTAGGAGAGTTCCACTCGAATCTCGTCGCCGGGCATGATGTTCGCGACGTTCATCTGGAAGACATTGGGCCGGTGCTGCTCGAGGAGCGACGCGCTCTTGCCCTGCTGGCGGGCTTCCTCGTATTCCTGCCGGGCCTGCTCCTTCGTGCGGATCTTGGCCTGGATGGTGCGCTTCCCGATGGTCATCTTCATGCCGTAGACCGCCGCTCGCGTGGAGCCCGGGAAGACATAGACGGCCTCCAGGGCTTTCCGTCCCTCGTTCTTGTAGACCTGGGTCACCTTCACATCGGCGATGACTCCCGCGATGGCCACCTTCGCCGAGGTCGATTTCAGGGGTAGCCGGTCCACGGTGGCATCCCCGCTCTGGACCCAGAAATAGGGCGAGAGCGTGGCATCGCCCCGTTCTCCTTGACCCGACTGGTTTGGTACGAGGCGGGGGACACTGAGGGATCGGCCCGGCAGTGTGCAGAGCATCGTGCCGCAGGCGAGCAGCGTCGAAGAAAGGGGAAATCGCATGGGGCTCCTCCTGGACCAGTCGCGCCGGAATGGCGGGTCTCAGAGAGGGAATGCCGGAAGGGGAAGCTCCCTTTCACCCGGAGGACGATATTCTTCGCGGTCCTACAGCAGGCGCTTCCGGTACCCCGGGAGCACACCCTCCGCCGGAAGGGCCCTGGGGTCGGATGCGGGTTCAGGGAGCAGGTAGAGATCCACATGGTCCTTCGGTCCCAGGGGGAATTCGAAGGTGCTCAGGCTCTCGCCAGCCCTGTCCGGTGTGGATATGAGGGGCCTGAGCAGCGCAATGCCGGCCTCGCCGCGTCTCAGGACGTAGAGATGGTGCCCGGAGGCCCAGGTGACGGTGAGGCGCATCCTGCCGTTATCGAGGCGCTCCAGGACACAGTCCGGTGGGGGCACCGGCCTCACGAGGTTCTTTCCCGCGGGAAGGCTCCTGGAGGGCTGCACGTTCCCCGAGGCGATGCCGGGGGTCAGAACAGCGGCGCCACCTGCGGCGCGGTTCGTCGGGAGCCGCTCCAGGCTTTCCCTGGCGTAATTGGATGCCGATTCGCTCTTGTCCATCGCTGCACCGGCTGAAATCACCTCCACCACGGCGGCGGCCTGGGGTCTTGGTGCCGTCTGCTTTTTCATTTCAAGGGAGGCTTCGGCCTTCATCTTCGGCTGCCCCTCGCTGGCGGCCGCCCCAAGGGGGCTCGCCTGTGGAGCGATGGGAGCGGGGGGGGCTGCCAGCGGTGCGTCATCCTTGGCAGCGGCACCCGGGTGAGCCCTCTCTGGAGCGCTGCCCTTGGTCGCCAGCTTCCCGGTGGCAGAGGCTTCCGCCGCCGGAGTGGCGGGGAGCTGTTTCGACTCGTCCGCCCTTTTCTGAGCCACAGGCGTGAAGGGAAGGGGTCGCTCCCGCTGCCATAGGACCACGCTGGTCGTCACCATGGCGAAGAGGCTCGCCGCCAGTCCGAGAACGGCGGGACGCCTCCAGAGCCTGATGGGTCGCTTGACCTCGGGATCGCTCAGGAGGGCCAGCAGATGACGCCGGGCCTCGGGATCGGCGAGGAGCTCCCGGAGGGCTTCCTCGTCGGCCAGGGCGTCGAAGAGTTCCTGGTGTTCCAGGGCGGCGGAGAAGAGGGCCGTCCTTTCCTCATCGGTGAGGATTCCCGCCGCATAGCCACCCAGCAGTTTCTCCGCATCGTGGTGGCTCATCGCTCGGACCGCCTTCATGGCTCCCACCTCCCGGACAGTGCTGTCGGGGGTGGACCGCTTGGCCCTGCATGGGGTGAACAGCGCGAAAGGAGTCCTGGGGCCTCTGCGTCCCCCCCCGGCCCCCCACCCGCGGCTTGGGCCAAGCCCGCGCCGCGGGTCTTCCCGACGACTCGAAGATGGCTCATTGTTCCCACCTGCCACCCATATGAACGAGGAGTTGTTTCCGGCAGCGGTGATCCCAGGTGTAGACGGTGTTCAGGACTGCGGCGCCCATGACTTCCCGGATCTCGGGGAAGCTCCGGCCCTGGAGCTTGAGGCGGAAGAGCTCCCGGCAGCGCTCCCCCATCTGGGCGATGCCCCCGCTCAGGCGGGCCAGCAGCTCCTTGCGGGCCAGCAAGGCCTCGGCGTCCGGGGCGTCCCCGGCCAGGGGGAATTCGTCCACGGAGACCTGGGTATGTTCCCCGTGCCGGACGCTCTTGCGCCGCAGCGCGAAGGCCTTGAAGCGCAGGATCTGGAAGGCCAGGGGCAGCAGGTCCTCCATCCGTTCCAGTTGGCCGTACCTCTCATGGAGCACCACGAGCACCTCCTGCGCCAGGTCCTCGGCGCCTTCCCTCGTATACCTGGATGCCGCGAAACCGACGATCCTTTCACGGAGCCTGGCCAGGATCTCTTCCCGTGTCATGCCCAGGGCCGTTGCCGGAGGCTCGCCGACACCCCTGCCCAGGCGGGCCAGGGCCTCCGATGGGGTGTGATGGGTGGTGGATTCCGCCTCCAAGGGCCTCTCCGGGTTCTCCCGCAGGATACGCCGATCACCTGGGCAGGAAGCAGGAATGGTTCTCCTTGAAGGGCCCGTTCAGGTCCCCCAGGATCTTCTTCACGGTGGCGTCCTTCAGGAAGCGTGCGGAGAGCCAGCGGCGGGCCTCCACCCTGGGGTGGGAATCCCCGCAGCGGAAGTCGGCGTAGAGAGACAGGTCCGTGTGGTGGCCGAAGGAACTGAGGCTCGTGATGCCGTAGCGCTCGGGCTCATCGTGCATGGGGCTGCGCCGGGGCAGATTCAGGATGGAGGCGTTGAGATCGTGCAGGGACGCGGCCTCGTCCTGGATGAAGGCCAGGGTCGTCTCCCGATCGGCCTCGGTCTCCGTGGGCAGGCCGAAGAGCAGGTAGGCGTGGTTCTTGATCCCCGCATCGGCGGAGCTTTGCAGGGCGCGCCGCGCCTGTTCCGGGGACACGCCCTTGTCCATGAGCTCCAGCAGCCGCGGGGCCGCGGTCTCCAGGCCCCACTGGAGCATGGCGCAGCCGCCCTCGGCGAGGTGGTGGGCGAATGCCCGGTCCCCGAAGCGGGCCTCCAGCCGCACGAAGCCGTGCCAGCGCAGGGGCAGTGAGCCGGCGCGAATCACGTCCGCGATGCGCTCCAGGTGGGCGGGCGAGAGGGCGGAATCCGTCAGGTGCAGCATGGCCCCCTCCGGGAAGCGGGCTGCCACGGCTCCAAGCCAATCGGCCAAGGCGTCCCGGGAACCGGGCCGGTAGGCGGGGTGCAGGTAGTCGGGGCAGAATGCGCAGCGGCGCCAGTAGCAGCCTCGCCCCAGGGCCACGGGCACGGTGGGCAGGGGTACCAGGTAGGCCTCCCAGGGTGTGGCCGCGAAGTCCGGCGCCAGGACGCCCTCTTCCAAGTCCAGGTTGCCCCCCAGCTCCAGGGCCAGGGCGTCCATCTCCGCCTCCGAGGTGGTGGCCAGGATCCGGTGGAAGCGCTGGAAGGCGGGCGTATCCAGGGCAGCGCCCACGGCGCTCCAGCAGGCCACCAGGGGCCCTCCCAGGATCCGCTGGACACCGGGCAGCCGTTCCGCCAGCAGGAAGGCCAGGCGGAAGGTGGCGAAGGCCTGGTTCAGGAAGGTGAGGGAGAGGCCCACGTGAGTGACCCCCTCGGTCTCGAGCCGGGGGATGAGTTCCTCCAGGAAGTAGGCGTCGAAGGGGCCCGGCACCCGGGCGAGGGCCTCCAGGTCCGCAGAATCCTGGGGGCGACGGCCCTCTACCTCCACATCCGCCAGCCGCAGATGGAAACCCGGATGGGGCACGGAGGCCAGGCGCAGGCCGTTGACCAGATGGCTGACGGCGGAACTGTAGACCCGGCGTTGGGCAAAGGTCTCGGGCTTCTGGAGAGGGGATCTGGGCAGGGCCAGTTCCCGCTGGGCCTGACGGAAGGCCTGGAGGGAGCCCGCCGAATAGCCCTCCGCCTCGGCCAGCTGGAGTGCCGACTCCAGATTCCCGGGGGCGAAGGTGTGCCGGTACCAGCCAAGGCTGCCGTCGATATCGAAGGCGTCCACGCCGCGGCTCCGGAAGGCGGCCGCCGCGGCCGCGGCGGAGAGGCCGGGCTCGGCGGGCTTGATGAGGGGAGGGGTGATGAAGGCGATGCGCATATCAGATTCGAGCCTAGCGGATCCCGGCCCCGGAAGGGCCGGGTTCGCAATCGCGCTGGGTGCGCTAGTCTGGCGGGGATGCCAGACGCTCCTTTCACCTTTTCCCCCATCGGATTCATCCACTCGCCCTATCTGCGGCGGATTGACGCTCCCCACCAGTCTTCCGTCATCGAGGGTCTGGAGACGGGGGATGCCGCCGAGGCCATCCTCGAGCTCGTGCCCGGTGTGCCCGAGGAGGCCCTGCGGGGCCTGGAGGGTTTTGCCCGGATCTGGGTGATCTTCGTGTTCCATCGCAACGAGGGTTGGAAGCCCCTCGTGGTGCCGCCCCGGGGCCCCCGCATCAAGCGCGGCGTGCTGGCCACCCGCTCCCCCCATCGCCCCAACGCCATCGGCCTCTCCGCCGTGGAACTGGTGGCCGTGGAGGGGCGCTGCCTGCGCCTGCGGGGCGTGGATCTTCTGGACGCCACGCCGGTGCTGGATATCAAACCCTACGTGCCCTACGCCGACGCCTTCCAGGATTCGCCCGCGGGCTGGATCGACGAGGTGGATGCCGCCAATGGCCGCCATTCCGCTCCCGGGCCCCGCCGACCCCGGAAGGGGCGGACCCCTTCGCCCTAGGGACTCTTTCCCGGGCCCCAGTGCCGCGCTCGCCACTCGTTCTGCTGCTCCCGGGTGAGGAAGGTCCAGGCTACGATGCGGCTCTTCTTCTGCCCCTGGGCCATGTCCAGGATCCGGGTCTCCAGGGCGCCCACCTTCTTGAGGGCGCGCCGCACGCTGGGGAGGCTGGCCTCCTTGGACAGGAGCGAGGTGAACCAGAAGCACTTGGTGGGGATCAGGGCGCTCTCCTGGATGAGGCGGCGCACGAAGGCCACTTCGCCGCCCTCGCACCAGAGCTCGGCGCTCTGGCCACCGAAATTCAGGACCGGGGCCCTGGGTGTCTCCGGGGCTCGGCCCAGGTTCTGCCACTTCCGCTTTGAACCCTCCTGGGCCTCCCCGGGGGACCCGTGGAAGGGCGGATTGCAGATGGAGGCATCGAACACCTCCCCGAACTGGAGGAGGCACTTCAGGACGTGGGGCGGGGTGGGCTGCAGGCGCAGCTGGATGGCCTCGTCCAGGCCGGGGTTCTCGCTGAGGATCCGCCCTGCTGCGCCCAGGGCGAGGGGATCGATATCGGAGCCCAGGAAGCTCCAGCCGTATTCGTGATGGCCGATGAGGGGGTAGACGCAGTTCGCGCCGACGCCGATATCCAGGATCCGGATGGAGGCGCCCCGGGGGATGGTGCCGCCATTGGAGGAACCCAGCAGATCGGCGAGGTGATGGAGGTAGTCGGCCCTGCCGGGCACGGGGGGGCAGAGGTAAAGGGGCGGCAGCTCCCACGTCGAAATCCCGTAGTACGTGATCAGCAGCGCCCTGTTGAGGGCTCGGACCGCTGCGGGATCGGCGAAATCGATGGATTCATTGCCGTACGCATTCCTTGAGACGAAGGGGACCAGCTCCGGGCAGCTCTTCAGGAGCTGCAGGAAGTCGTACCCCTCCCCGTGCCGGTTCCGGGGGTGGAGGCCCGTCTTGGGGGGACGGGGAGTCTCGGTGGGCCCGGGGCCTTGCGGATCCCGATGCCGGCGGGCCTTCCCGATGGTGGGTTTGCTCGTGTGGGACGGTTTAGCGCGCATGGGAATCCGGGATGTTGGAGGTGAAAAGGATCAGGGAGTGGCCGGAGTCCTGGGACGGTAGGCAGTGTAATCGATGAACCCCGGATCCCTTCCCGGGGCGACTTCCTACAGCCCCCGCCTCCACTCCGGCCGCAGGGGCAGACGCCCTGCCAGCGCCTCGTCGAGGGTGGCGAGGATGGCCTCCCGGTCCCGGGGCAGGCGGCCCGCGATGGGCAGGTAGTTGGAGGCGTGGTTGGCGCGGAAGATGGCGGCGTGGGGGCGGGCCTCCTCGATGAACCAGCGCAGCTCCCTGAGCAGTGCGGGAACATCCGGCAGCTCGAAGCGCCCCTGCTCCTTCAGCTTCGAGATGGGCGTGCCGGGCACCACCGTGAGGGTGAGGGTGGAGAGGAAGCGGGGGTCCATGGCCGTGGCGAGGCGCCCCGAGGCTCTCGCATGCTCCTCGCTGCGCTCGCGCCCTCCGGCGCCCAGCAGGAACATCAGCGACTGCTCCATCCCCGCTTCCATGGCCCTCTGGGAAGCCTCGATGTGCTCGCTCGCGCTGGCCCCCTTGGCCAGGCGCCGGAGGGTCGTATCGTCGCCGGATTCGGGCCCGATATAGAGGAGCGAGAGCCCCAGTTCCCTCAGGCGCTTCAGGTCTGCGGGTGCTTTCTCCAGCAGATTGCGCGCGGTGGCGTACGTACTGACGCGCCGGAGGCGGGGGAAGGCCGAAGCCAGGGCGAGGAGGATGGGTTCCCACATTCCGAGTTCCATTCCCAGGGGATCGCCGTCGGCCACGAAGACGTGGCGCACATCGTCTGACATCCGGGCACCCGCTTCGGCGATTTCCGCCAGGACTTCATCGAGGGGTCTCACCCGGTACTGCTTGTCCCGGTACATGGCGCAGTAGGTGCAGGCATTCCAGGAACACCCCAGGGTGGCCTGCAGGATGAAGGAGTCGGCCTCACTGGGAGGGCGGAAGAGGGGTTCGACGTAGCGCAGAAGACATTCTCCGAATGGAGCCTGGACGGGGCTGCAAGACCACAGGATCCCTGGCCTTTCGCCCGGGTGGCCCGGAGGCCGAACATCAGCATGTACCATGGGACTCATTCCGGAGGCCCCAATGTCGAAGCGAAAGGTGTCTGAACTGGCTCGGATCGGAGGGCTTCATCCTGTCAGCAAGGGCGGCCTCTTCGGTGAATCCTTCGCGGCCGGCTCGATGCAGGGCTTCCTGGTGTCCGCGGCCTGGGCCCGGCGATCGGGGGTGATTACGTCTTCGTCCTGCTGGCCTCCTCGAGCCAACTGGCCGAACCCGTGACGCTCGACCTGGCCCGTCGGGTCGCCCAGCATTTCGTGGAGATCAACTACTCCGCGGGCTCGGGGGGGATCAGTCTCTTCTTCGCGCTGATCGGGGCGGGATCCATCCTTTATTCCAACCGCCCCCCGGTCTTTCGCAAGCACTACCAGCCCCTGGTCTGAATCCCTGACATTGAGAACGTCCCCTTGCCGAAGTCGCAGGCCTTCCTGCGATAGGCTCAAGGATCGTTCGCGAACCCAAGCTCCACCCATGGACACGTGACCCTTCCCGGAGAATGCATGACGGATGCCGTCGAGACCGCCCAGATTCATCAGGCCCGAGGGAAGTTCGCCGCCATGGCGGCCTCCTATTTTTTGGGCACCTTCAATGACAATTTCTTCAAGCAGGCGGTGATGCTCATGGCCCTGGCGGCGGGGCGGGAGAAGTTCCAGGGGGCCGCGGGGATCGCCTTCACCGTGCCCTTCATCCTCTTTGCCGCGCCGGCGGGCTGGATGGCGGACCGCTATCCCAAGCGGAACGTGGTGATCAGCGCCAAGACGGTGGAGATGCTGGCCGCCCTGGTGGGGGCCCTGGGGATCATCCTGGGCAATCTCTGGATCATGGTGGCCATGGTGGCCATCATGGGCACCCAGTCCACCTTCTTCAGCCCCGCCCTCAACGGCTCCATTCCCGAGCTGTTTCCCTCCAGCTATGTGACCAAGGCCAATGCCGTCCTGAGGATGATCATCACCGTGGGCATCCTCATCGGGATTTCCTTCTCGGGCTTCGTGTTGGATCTCAAGGGCGCGCCCATCTTCGGGGCCTCCCGGGGCCACGCCATGGTCGGCCTGGCGGTGATCCTCTACGCCGTGCTGGGGCTCATCGTGAGTTTCGGGATCCCCTCCCGGGCGGCGGCGGATCCGGGTCGGCCCTTCCCCTGGACGGGGCCCCTGGACACGGTCCGGGAGCTCGTCGAAGTCTGGAAGGACCGTCAGCTGGGTCGGATCCTGGTGGCGGATGTCTTCATCTGGTCCGTGGGGGTCTTCCAGCTCCTGGTGATCAACAGCCTGGGCAAGCTCCAGTTCCACCTCAACGATTCCCGCACCAGTCTGCTGGTGGCCAGCCAGCTGGTGGGCCTCGCCCTGGGAGGGCTGCTGTCGGCCCGGTACGCCAAGGGCAGCCGCTGGTTCAAGGTGCTGCCTCCCGCCGGGATCGCCATGGGCCTGATCATGCTGGCCATCGGCGGTGTCCCGCAGTTACCTCTCTCGGCCCAGGTGCCCCTGCTGTACGTCCTCATCGGTCTGGCGGGCATGGCGGGAGGTCTCTTCCTGATCCCCTGCGAGAGCTTCCTCCAGATCCGCCCCGCCCCGGCGCGCAAGGGCGCCGTGTGGGCCTCGGCCAACTTCGCCTCCTTCTCCGGCATGGCGGCGGCCAGCCTCCTCTACATCCCCCTCACGGCCCTGCGTCCCACCCTGGCCTATTCCGTATTAGGGGCCGCCTCCCTGGTCTTCACCGCCTGGCTGGCCTTTGAACTGCGCGGCAAGGAATGGGCATGATGCACCTGCCCCAGTGGGTAGTCCGGGCGCTGATGGTGGCCTTGGCCCTCTGCGCCTGGTTCTGGACCCAGGCCCTCATCGGCAAGCGCGCCTTTCCCGAAGGCCGCATCGGGGACGCTCTGCTGGAATTCACGGCGCCCATCAACCGGTTCCTCCGGGAGCACACGGCCTGGGCCGACGGCCTGCTCATCGGCACCTCGGCCCTCATCGATCTGTTGGGGATCTTCATCGTGGGGATCTCGATCTTCGGTCCCAGCCTGCGCCCCTTCATCGGGCTGATCATCCTCTTCTCCCTGCGCCAGCTCTGCCAGGGCCTCTGCGCCCTGCCCTCGCCCGAAGGGATGATCTGGCGCCATCCTGGTTTCCCCTCCCTGCTGGTGACCTACGGCACAGCCTCGGATCTCTTCTTCTCCGGGCACACGGCCATCGCGGTCTTCGGCTGCATCGAACTGGCTCAGATCGGCGGGCCCATCGCCATCGGTGTGGGCATCGCCATCGCCCTCATCGAGGTCTGCACCGTGCTGGTCCTCCGGGCGCACTACACCATGGATGTCTTCACCGGTGCAGTCACGGCCCTGTGGGTCTGGAACGTGGCGGCCTATCTAGCCCCCAAGCTGGATCCGTGGATGGCGGTACTTGTGAAGTGAGGGCGAGTAAGTCTTTCTTCAACGCCGGGATGAAACCACTCCTGTGGCCAGGATCTGGCGAAAGACCTCCCGCCAGGGTTCCCAGGCATGGGTCCCCGGTGCCGAGAACACCTGCGTCTTCGGGAGCACCGTGGCGAGCAGGCGATGGCCCCGCACGAAGCGGTCCTCGGTCCCGAAGCCCAGGTAGATCGGGGGACGGGCCTGCTTCGGGTCCGCATAGCCCCGCAGCCATTTCCAGAGATCGCGCTGGTAGTCTGCCTCGGGAATGGGTTCCTTCGGTACCCACGCGGCGAGACCGCCGGCGGACTCGATTTCATCGAGCACCGCTGCATCGCTCAGGAAGGGGGCGATCACCACGACCGCGTCGATGTCCTGGGGCTGCTGCTTGGCGTACAGGATTGCGCCGAGCCCGCCCATGGAGACTCCCACCAGCACGATGCGGTTGTACCCGGCCGCTCGCGCCGGGTCGATCACGTCGGCCTTGATCCGCGTCACGGCGGTGCGATTCCGGTAGTAGCCGAGATGGGCATCCACCGCGATGGCGTCGGCCTGGATTCCAGCCTCCGCGGCGAATTTTTCGAAGCCCTCGCGGAAATAATCCTCCGCCGCCCCGCCGCGTCCAGGCAGAAACACGATCAGGGTGCGGGCTCCCGGGACCGCCTGGGCGCGGACGGTGCGTATGGGTGTCGGTGTCGGGGCGAAGAAGAGGCAGCCCACGGAGAGCGCGAGGGCCGTGGCCACGAGGAGTGTGGCTGTTAGACCACCCATGAACGCCGCAGACCGTTCCGTTCGCGCCGGGGAGAGTGCCACCTGCAGTCTCACAGGAGTGCCTTCAGCGTTCGGTAATCGGTCTTCCCGGTGCCCAGCACGGGGATCTTCTCCACCTGCCGGACCTGCCGGATGAAGTGCAGGGGGCTCAGGCCCGCCTGGCCCAGCACGGCATTGGCCTCCTCCCGGGAAATGGCCCGGATGCCGAAGAGCACGACTTCGGGCTGGCTCTCCGAAGGGGTGGCTTCCACCGCCAGGGGGATTTCCTGATCGTCGTCGCGTGTGAAGTGGCGCAGCAGGGTCTCCTCGATGGCGGGCAGGGAGACCATTTCCCCACCCAGCTTCACGAAGCGCTTCAGTCGGCCCGTGAAGACCAGTGTTCCGTTGGCGTCCTCACGCACCAGATCACCGGTGCGGTACCAGGTCTTCCCGCCGTATTCCACGAAGGGGGATTCGCCCTGGTGATGGAGGTAGCCGCCGAAGATGCTGGGGCCGCGCACCAGGAGCATGCCGGCCCTGCCGGGTTCCACCGGCAGCTCCGTCTCCAGGTCGAGCAGGACATGCTCCACGCTGGGCAGGGGCCTGCCGATGGTGCCGCGGTGGGGATCCTCGAAGGCATTGACTGAGAGCACGGGGGAGCACTCGGTGATGCCGTAGCCCTCCAGCACGCGCATGTGGGGCCAGCGGCGACCCAGCACCTCGTAAAGGGCTTCCGGGCATTTCTCGGCCCCGGCCACCACCATTCGCAGGGAGGCCAGCTGGGCGTCGGAGGCGGAGCGGACGATGCCCGAGAGGAAGGTGGGTGTGCCCACCAGCATGGTGATCCCGTAAGCCTCTACCAGACGCGCCAGGGCGCCGCCATCGGTGGGATTGGGGAAGTAGACCACGGGCAGTCCGGTGCAGAGGGGCAGGAGCAGGGTGCCCGTGAGGCCGAAGGAGTGGAAGGGCGGCAGGAAGCCGATCATCCGCTCCGTGGGGGCGAGGGGGAAGAGCTCCACCAGGTCGCGCACATTGGCCAGCAGGTTCCGGTGCGTGAGGGGCACGGCCTTGGGCAGGTTCTCGCTGCCGCTGGTGAAGATGACCACGGCGGTCTCAGGCACACGCACCTTGCGCAGGGCGCGCCAGGAGAGCCTTGCCCTTAGGAATGCGACGAGCTTCTCGGAGCGAGTCAGGGATTTCCCGAGATCCTCCAGCATCCAGAAACGATCCCGGATCCCCGAGAGATCCGAGCCCATGGCTTCCACCTTGGAGACGAGCTGGGCCGAGGTGAGCACCCGTTCTACACCCAGCATTTCCAGGCCATGCACCAGGTTCCGGGAACCGGCGGTCCAGTTGACCATCACGGGCACCTTCCCCGCGAAGAGCACCGTCAGATAGGCCACCGCGGCCGCCCCCGAAGCCGGCAGCATGATGCCTACCCGCTCGCCCTTGAGGGCCTGGATATGGGGCTTCAGGGCGAAGATGGCGGTGAGCACATCCCGGTAGCTCTTCTGTCCCCCCTGCATATCGGCCAATGCTGGACGATGGGGACCCCGGGCGACCTGCTTGAGAAATACTTCGGTGAGCGTTTCACCGGAAGGCACTTCCATGGGCAGCCCTTCCTGGAACCAGCTCGCAGGGGGGGGCTTCAGGGCGGACTGGGTGCTGCCGGCGGCCTTCCCGCAGGCCGCCAGCAGGCAGTCCCCCACGGTCTGGAGCATGTCGGGATCTTGCACGGGGTGGCCGAACTCGTGCTCGATCCAGAGCTGCAGCTCCATGCGTCCCAGGCTGTCCAGGCCCAGATCCCGGGCCAGCAGGGCCGTGTCGGGGAAGGCCGAACCGCCTTCCAGTTCGGCGAGTTTTCCCTGCACCTGCTCCCGGACGGAGGCCGGCACTTCACCGAGGTTGCCTTCGATCCTCTGGAGCTCGGGCTCGGGCAGCTCCCGCACGCCGCCTCGTTCCCAGAGCGTGTAGGGCACGTACCGGGCCGGCGGAGCCTCCTGGTTGTAGAAGGCTTCCAGGTAACGGTTCAGGACCGAGCGGCCCTGGTCTCGGGGCAGATCCTCGGGCTCCACCAGCTCGATGCGCACCTCGCGGCGAGGGCCGAAGAACAGGAAATTGGCGAGCAGGGACTTGAAGCCCCGGAGGATGCACTTCCCCCAGTCCGGGTGACGGTCGATGGCCTTGGAGAAACTGCTGCCCCAGAGCCCCGTGGTGCGGACCAGAACCACGCGTGTCTCGGGTGCCTTGGAGAGGATCGTCTCCACTGCGCTGTTGCCCCCCAGATCCTCCAGGCGGCTGAGGTAGATGTGGCCGGCGGGATAGAGCATGTAGTTCTCGCCCTGGCGCAGGCCTTCGCTGCATTCCTGGAGCACCCTTGCCACTTCCGGCAGGGAAGCCTCGCCATGGAGCGCGGGATCGGGAATGGGCTTCACGCCCACACGCCCGATCAGATAGCGGGCCAGGGGCTTGGCCATGTTGTCCTTGTCCGCGAGGATGTGGGGCTGCAGGAAGGGGTAGAAATTGGTGAGGAGGATCGCGGGATCCAGGTAGGCCGGATGGTTGGGCAGCAGCAGGAGACCGGTCCTGCCCTTGGCCAGAATGGCCTCGAGACCCTCGATCCGGACCCGATAGCGAAGCCCCAGGAGGGCGCGTCCGCAGGAGGCGAGGAACCCGCCCTTCATGCCGCCACCGGGCGGGAATCGGGGGTCCTGCCATGGGTTTGGGCGATGGGCTGGGTTTCTGCTTGCACGGATAAATCTCCACAAGGAAGGGCTGAGTATAGCGTTCGAGCATGGCAGCCCTCAGGAGGGTTCCTTTGTTTCCCTCTCCTTCCCTGCTATCACAGTCGGATGCTCACCCTTTCCCTTCGCGCCCTCACCCTCATCCTGGCCCTGCTGCCCGCCGCGTTGCAGGGGAAGGCCGAGCCCTTGGCGACCCGGCCCTACAGCGCGTCAGCGCAGGCCCTCATCGACCGGGCCTTCGGGGATCTGGATCCCTCCAGGCCGGTACTCGATATCCATGTCCATGCTCTCGGACTGGGACAGGATGGAAATGGCGCCTTCGTGAATCCCAGGAAGCTGAGCCCCCGCTATCCCATGAAGCGCTTCGAGACTGGCCTGTATCTGAAGGCCACGGGTGTGAAGGAGATGGCTCACTTCGACCGGGACTACGTGGAGATGCTGGTGGCCCGGGCCCGGGCCTTCCCCCGCCCCCTCCGCATCGGCCTGCTGGCTCTGGACCGGGCCTATCACGCCGATGGTACGCCTGACACGGCTCGCACAGAATTCTACGTCCCCAATGCCTACGTGCTGAAGCTGGCCCGGGAGCATCCGGAGCTCTTTGTGCCGGTGGTCTCCGTGCATCCGGCCCGGCCCGACGCGATCCGGGAACTGGAGGCCTGCGCCGCCCAGGGCGCGCGGATGGTCAAGTGGCTGCCCAACGCCCAGGCCATCGACCCCGCCGATCCCCGCTTCGATCCCTTCTACCGGCGCATGAAGGAGCTCGGCATGGTCCTGCTCACCCATGCCGGCGAAGAGAAGGCAGTGGCGGTGAAGGGGGCCCAGTCCCTGGGCAATCCCCTGCGCCTGCGCCGCCCCCTGGATCTGGGCGTCACGGTCATCGTGGCCCACTGCGCCAGCCTGGGCCGCAACGAGGACCTGGACCATGCCGGCAGGACGGCCCCCAACTTCGAGCTGTTCCTGCGGCTCATGGAGACGGCGAAATACCGCGGGCTGCTCCTCGGCGATCTCTCCGCCCTGACCCAGGTGAACCGCCTGCCCGGCCCGCTCCGGGTCATCCTGGCCCGCCCGGATTTCGAGGGCCGTCTCGTGAACGGCAGTGATTATCCCCTGCCCGGCGTGAATCTCGTGATCTGGACCCGCAAGCTCGTCCAGATGGGCATGATCACCCTGGCCGAGCGCAGGGCCCTCAACGAGATCTGGAAGCGGAACCCCCTGCTCTTCGATTTCGTCCTCAAGCGGACATTGAGGGATCCCAGGAACGGGCGGAGGTTGCCGGTGGAAGGTTTCCAGCCCCTCGGTCTTCCATTCTAAGAAGGATGACGTCACACCCATCGACTCCCTGATTTTCCCCCAGGCGGTTCCGCGGGATGTATGCTGGCGCCACATATCCAGGTGATGCATGCCCCGAATGACTGGCCAGGTCGCCTTCGCCGCTCCCGCCCTGGGGCGCTTCGCCGTTCGCTTTGCGGAGGGCTTCGCGGTGATCGAACTGCTGGAGGCCGAGCCCATCGAGGTGGGGGACCTCATCGAGGGGGAGCTGGACGCCATGGGAGGCCAGGATTTCTTCAACACGTCGAAAGGCTGCATCCTGGACGCCAGAATTCTCGCCCTGGCCCTGGACGAGGCGGGCGCACGGCGGATGCTGGCCTGAGCCAGATCCCGTTTCAGGGAGACGACATGGATCAGCCCGCATGCAGGCGCGCCAGGGTGACGAACGGGCAGGGGCGCTGCCTTCGGATCCCTGGATTCACTTCCTCCTGAAGGTGAGGCTCTGCTCCGCCACGGGCTTGGCCCTGGCCTCGATATCGGCGAGCTGGGTCTCATTGAAGGGGCGGAAGGCCCGGGCGATGGCGACATTCTCCTGGAGCTGGGCGATGGTGTCGCAGCCGATGATCACGGTGGAGAAGGGGAAGCTCAGCACGTAGCGCATGGCCTCCTGCATGCTCAGGGTGCCGGGCACGAGCTTGAGGGGGGCGGTCTGCTCTGAGACGGGCGGCGGGTGGAAGGTGTTCAGCAGCCGGGAGCGGGCGGGCACCTTCATCCCGATGATGCCCATCTCCTTTCCCACGGCATAGGAGAGCAGCTTGCGGAAGCTGAGGTGCTGTGGGTCCGCGGCGTTGAAGGCCATGAGCACGGTGTCGAAGGGAAAGCGCCGGATGCCCTCCATGAGCACGTCGGGATCGGCGTGGCCGGTGATACCCAGGTAGCGGACCAGGCCCTGGTCCCGGGCCTTCAGGAAGGCCTCCAGGGCGCCCCCTTTGGCGCAGACCTTCTCCACGTCCTCCATCGTCTGCATGTTGTGCAGCTGCCAGAGGTCGAGGTGATCGGTCTCCAGCAGCCGGAGGGAGATGTCCAGGTGGCGCAGGGACCCGTCCCGGGTGCGGTCGTGGGTCTTGGAGGCCAGGAAGACCTCGCCGCGCCGCCGCTTCATCACCTGGCCGACGTAGCGCTCGCTCCAGCGCCCCTCGCCGCCGTACCGGGCGGAGGTGTCGAGGTAGTTCACGCCCAGATCCAGGGCCCGATCGAGGAGGGGCACGGCGATGGCCTCGTTGTCGGGCTTCTCGATGCTGGCCTGCCCCCCCAGGCTGAAGATCCCCACCAGATGGCCGGTGCGCCCCAGGTTGCGGGTGGGCATGGCCTGGGCGGTGCGGGGGTTCTGGGGCAGGGGGGCCCGGGAACCGGGAGATGGAGCCTCGGCCCCCTCCAGTCTGGAGGCCAGGAGGCCCGCGGCCGCAGCGGCCCCCCACTGGAAGAGTTCCCGTCGTCCAATTCCGCTGCTGGCCATGGAACCTCCGCCTTGCTGGTGTCTCTGGCAGATTCTGCTCTCATTTGCCTGGGGCGGGAGAGGGAACACGGCTGGAGGCTGGAGGCTCAGCGGGACTGGGTCCCTGTGAATCGCTTGCCTCCGGCCGGGCTCTCGTCGAAGCTGGACGGGGAGGTGAGGGATGGCCCCACGCAACGCTGAGGACGCGCCGAGCTCGGGCGCCTGCTTCCCGCCGACGCTCTTCCGTTTCCTCTCGGAACTGGCGGTCCATAACGACAGGGAGTGGTTCCAGGCCCACCGGGAGCGCTTCGAGGCCGATGTCCGGGGGCCCATGCAGGCCTTCATCCTGGCCTTCGCGGAACCCCTGAGAAGCCTGAGCCCCCACTATCTCGCCGATCCTCGGCCCTCAGGGGGTTCCATGTTCCGCATCTTCCGGGACACCCGCTTCTCCAGGGACAAGAGCCCGTACAAGACCAATGTGGGCGCCCAGTTCAGGCACCAGGAATGCTCCAAGGACGTCCACTCGCCGGGCTTCTACCTGCACCTGGAGCCCGGGGGATGCTTCATGAGCGCGGGCCTCTGGCATCCGGATCCGGAATCCCTCCGCAAGGTGCGAGCGCGCATCGTCAGCCACGCCAGGGAGTGGAAGGCCCTCCGCGCGAGCGGTCTGGAGGTCTCCGGCGAAGCCCTCAAGCGCGTGCCCTCAGGCTTCGACCCTGCCCATCCCCTCGCCGAGGATCTGAAGCTGAAGGACTTCTACACCTCCACGCCATTCACCGAGACCCAGGTCTGCGCGCCGGGTTTCCTGGGACGCTTCACTGAAGCCTGCCGTCTGAATGCCCCCCTGATGCGTTTCCTCTCCCGCGCGCTGGAACTGCCTTACTGATCCCAAGGGCCGGTCCCCGTCGCGCAGGTCCAGACTCTGTGCTTTCCCTCAAGGAGGTCCCATGCGTCCAGCTCTCTCCCTGCTGCTGTTGGTTTCCTGCACGCAACTCCCCTGCGCCGCGGCAAGTGTCCAGGCTCCCCCGCCTGCCCAAGTCGAATTCAGCGGCTTCCTGAAGGCCTTCGAGGCCAAGCTCGTGCCCCTGACCCGGGAGGCCAACGCGGCCAGCTACCAGGCCAACATCAGCGGCAAGGCCGCGGACTACGCGCGCTCGGAGGAGCTGCAGCTGGCCCTGAAGACCCTCTACTCGGACCCCGGCGCATTCGCCAGGCTCAAGGCCTGGCGGGCCAGCGGGACCCTCCAGGACCCCATCCTCAAGCGTGAGCTGGAGCTGCTCTATCTCGCCTTCCTGGGCAACCAGCTGCCCAAGGACTTGCTGGGCGAGCTCGTGGCCAGGGGCACGGCCCTGGAGAAGACCTTCAACACCTTCCGGGCCACCCTGGACGGCAAGCCGGTCAGCGACAATGAACTCAACGCCGTGCTCAGCGGCTCCAGGGATTCGGCCCAGCTGGAGAAGGCCTGGACGGCCAGCAAGGTGATCGGCCAGAAGGTGGCTCCGGCCATCGTGGAACTGGTGAAGCTGCGCAACAAGGCGGCCCGGTCCCTGGGCTATGCCAACTTCCAGGTGATGCAGCTGGCTCTCGGAGAACAGGATCCCGTGCAGATCGAGAAGCTCTTCGACCAGCTGGACGAGCTCACGCGCAAGGACTACGCCCAGGTGAAGGGCGAGGTGGACACCTTCCTGGCCACGCGCCTGGGCATCGCCAGGGCCGATCTGCGCCCCTGGCACTACCAGGACCGCTTCTTCCAGGGGGCGCCCAAGATCTACGCGGTGGATCTGGACGTCTACTACAGGGACAAGGACCTGGTCCAGCTGGCCGAAAAATACTATGCCGGGCTGGGCCTGCCTGTCTCGGATGTCCTGGGCCGCAGTGATCTGTACGAGAAGCCGGGCAAGTACCAGCACGCCTTCTCCAGCGACATCGACCACAGCGGCGATGTGCGCGTTCTGTGCAGCCTCAAATCCAATGCCACCTGGATGGACACGCTCCTCCACGAATGCGGGCACAGCGCGTATTCCAAGTTCAACGACCCCCAGCTGCCCTGGCTGCTGAGGGATTCGGCCCATGCCTTCACCACGGAGGCCATCGCCAACCTGTTCGGCCGCTTCGCCTCCAATCCGGCCTGGCTGCGCGAAGTGCTGGGACTCAGCGCCCAGGAGAAGGCCCGGATCGAGAAGCCCCTGGCCGATTCCCTGCGCCTGGACCAGCTGGTCTTCAGCCGCTGGTCCCAGGTCATGTTCCGCTTCGAGAAGGCCATGTATGAGAACCCGGATCAGGACCTGAACAGGCTGTGGTGGGATCTGGTGGAACGCTACCAGCTGGTGCGCCGCCCGGAAGGGCGCCTTGAAGCCGATTGGGCCAGCAAGATCCACGTGGCCCTCTACCCGGCCTACTACCACAACTACCTGCTGGGGCAGCTCCTGGCCTCCCAGCTCTATCACCACCTGGGGACCCAGGTCCTGAAGGCCCAGGATCCTCGGCACGTGAGCCTTGCGGGCCACAAGGAGGTGGGCGCCTACCTCGTCGAGCGGGTATTCAAGCCCGGCATGCGCTACCCCTGGAACGAGATGATCCAGCGCGCCACGGGCGAGGAACTCACGCCGAAATACTACGCGGAGCAGTTCATCCGGTAAGTCCCCAAGACTTCGAATACTCCCTAGTGCTTGAAGTAGGTCTTGTCCTCCCAGGCCTGCTTCACGTAGGCCGTGATGGCCTGGGCCATGGCCCCCACGCCATGCCGCTCGTTGTTGAACACCGCGTCATAGTGCTGAAGATCTCCCACGTTGGCGCCCAGGCATTGGCTGATGAACTTGTCCCGGAGCCTGGAGTTGGCCTTGACGGTCTCCTCCACCTCCTTCTGGGGGAGCTCCAGGCGCTTCATGAGGGAGTGCACCCGCCACTCGAAGCTGGCCTCCAGTCGGAAATGGAAGCTGTTCTTCAGCTCGCGGCAGAGGATGGCCCCGCCTCGGCCGACGATGATGGCGTTGCCCACCTTGGCGATCTCGAGGAGATACTTGGCCACCTTCTCGAAGGCGGCATCGTGGGTCACGTGACCAGGGGCGTTGAGGCCCAAGGATTCCAGGCGGCGCGTGAGGTCCCCCAGCTTCTTCAGGAAGTCCATGGAGATGCCCTCGTCCTGGGCCACCTTCTCGATGAGGGTCTTGTCGTAGATGTTCCAGGGTTCCCCGGAGCCCTCCTCCATGAGGACCTTCAGGCGTTCGGCCAGGGGGAAGCCCTCGCACCCGAACTGCCGGGAGAGGGTGAGGGAGGGCCGGATCCTGGGTTCCACATGCTTGGACAAGCGTTCCTGGATCTGAATCCAGCCCGAATGCCGCTGTTCGACACTCGGAGGAAGGGAAGCAAAGGATCTGGACACGTTTCGCCTCGCCAGCAGGAGGAATCACCGGAATTGGGGGTTCTTGATCCGCAATGTACGGGCTATTGAATACCCGGCAAGGCCGGATCTCCAATTCCTGTTTCAGGGCACCCTCCCAAGGTCGCCGGGGGATCCGAGCCGGGTCCGGGCGTCGAACCCCCAACACCGCACCCGGAACGACAAATCCCGGGCTTCGGCCGATCTGGGGAAGGCCCAGTCGCCGCTGTGTGCCGGCAGTCCCCGGGGAAGGCTCTCCAATCTTCACAAAAATTCACTGGTCCATCCGACCGGACCACTCGATGATCGGGAGGCTCATCCGCTTAAACCTGACATTTCGGCTTTTCCCTACAGGGCAGGGAAGGGCTGTTCCTGCACCGTGAGTTTTCCCCATTCGGAGGAGGTCTCGGAATGAAGAGATCGGTAGTCTTTGCTCTATTCCTGCTCGCGCTGAGCACCCTCCTGCAGGCGCAGGGCCTGGTCATCCATCACATCAACGTGGGCCAGGGGGATGCCACCCTGTTCGTCTCCCCCACCGGGAAGACCCTCCTGATCGACGCCGGGGATAACACCAAGGGGACCTCGAGAGTCCTCCCCTATCTCCAGAATCTCGGCGTGACCCGGCTGGACTATGTGGTCGCCACCCACTACCACGCCGATCACATCGGGGGCCTGGACGAGGTCCTCAACGGCCTCGGCGCTTCCAACATCGGCACGGTCTACGACCGGGGCACGGTCCACGCCGTCCCCACCACTGCGGTCTACACCGCGTACTCCACCGCGGCCAACTCGGCTTCGGGGGGACGCCAGACGCTGACCGTCGGTACGACCCTCGATCTGGGGGGAGGCGTGACTCTCAAGTGCCTGGCCACCGATGGCACGGTGCTGGGCTATGGGGCGGTCTCCAACGCCACCAGTTCCGAGAACGACCTCAGCAATGCCTGGCTCCTCAGCTTCAACGGATTCCACTACTTCACCGGGGGGGACTGCGGCGGCGAGTCGTCGTCCTACGCGGATCTGGAATCCCCCATCGCCACCGTCTCCGGTGTGGGGGAAGTCGATGCCTTCAAGGTGAACCACCATGGTTCGGCGTATTCCACGAACCCGACCTTCCTCAATGCGCTGCACCCCACCGCCGCCGTGATCATGGTGGGGAACGGCAATTCGTACCTCCACCCCGTGCAGAGCATCCTGGACCGGCTGGCCGCGGGGAACTGCTACACCTACCTCACGGAAACCGGGAATGGAGGAACCCTTTCTTCCGGCCACGGTGTGGTGGCCAACGGGAACATCGTCCTCAACACCACGGGCTACAACACCTTCACCGTCGCCTATGGCACCCAGACGGACTCCTATCCTCTCCACGCCGCTCCTGCCAGCAACGTCTCCGTCAGCCTCAGTCCGACTACGGTAGCGCTTTCCCCGGGAGGCACGAAGCAGTTCACAGCCACAGTGACCGGCAGCGCGACGACCTCCGTGAGCTGGACCTGCACGGGGGGATCGGTCACGACGGCCGGCCTGTACACAGCCCCTGGCAGTGCGGGGACCTTCACCGTGACGGCCACCTCCACGGTCGACACGTCCAAGTCCGCCACCACCACAGTGACCGTGACTCCGGTGGCCGCGGTGAGCGTGGCCCTCAGCCCGACCGCGGTCTCCCTGCCCACGGGCGGGACCCAGCCCTTCGTGGCCACGGTCAGCAATTCCACCAATGCGTCCGTGACCTGGACCTGCACGGGAGGCTCCGTCACCACCGCTGGCCTCTACACCGCTCCTGCGGCGGCGGGGACCTATACCGTCAAGGCCACCAGCGTGGCCGAGCCCCTCAAGTCCGCCGCCGCCACCGTGACCGTGACCTCGGTCATCAGCACCACCTTCGCCGAGGCTGAGGCC
Organism: Holophagaceae bacterium; assembly: GCA_043723905.1. GTDB lineage: Bacteria > Acidobacteriota > Holophagae > Holophagales > Holophagaceae > JAYREN01. The sequence continues at coordinate 7,671 of JAYSNJ010000120.1, read as the reverse complement.
AACAACACGATCTCCACCGCCAATGCACTCGGGGCCACCGTCACCAGGATCCTCGGCTACTTCCCGAGCACCTCGGACAATGACGACTACTTCGCGGTGGTGCTCCCCGCGGGTCGCACCCTCACCGTGGACATGACCGGCCCGACGGCCTCCAGCCAGGACTACGATCTGTATCTCTGCAGCAGCACGGGGACCAGACTGGCTAAATCGGAGAATGCAGGCACCACGGAGCATGTGAGCTACAAGAACACTAGCACTTCGAGCTCCAAGACCCTCTACATCAACGTCCACCGGTACAGCAGCTACAGCTCGGCCACACCCTACACGCTCACGCTTTCCCGCTGAGGGCTCCATTCCCGGCTTCGCTTGCGCCTGGCAACCGGCGCGGGCGAAGGCGCAGGTGCACCTTTTCCGAAGTTCATCGGGCCCGTTCCCCATCCTCGCAAGGGGCGGCGCATTCCGGCATTTCGAGCCGCGGGGCGGCACAGTTTGGGCTTCGCCCAAGCCTGTTCCGCCCCGCTCTACGCCGCCCGCCTGGCGGCGGTCGGCTACTCGAAATGCACGATCTCGGATCAGGGCCTGAGCTTGTCGATGGCGGTGACGGCCACCCAGTAGAGCTTGTCCCCCTCGGCGGTGTGGCGGTTGAAGAACATGTGCTTCCCGTCCTGGGAAAGGCAGGCGCCGAACTCGTCGTCGGGGCTGTTGAACTTCGGCCCCAGGTTGACGGGGGTTCCCCATCCCCCCTTGCCGTCGCTGAAGGTCACGTAGAGGTCCACGCGGCCATACCCACCGACCCGTCCGGCGTAGGTGACCAGGAAGCGTCCGTCCGGGGCGATGCAGGGATCGCCGTCGTAGGAGAGCGCGTTGATGGGCCCGCCCAATTGCTCGGCCACCCAGGCCTGGGAGGCGTTCTTCCTCGCCTTGAACACCTGGTTGATGCCCGGCGAGACGCGTTCCGATCCGAAATAGAAGGTCCCATCCGAGGCGAAGCTGCCGCGGAACTCGTTCGTGTCCGTGTTGATGGGGGCAGGCATGGCAACGGGATTGCCCCAGCCCGAGGTTGTGCGGCTCACCGTCCAAAGATCCGTGGAACGAGTCCCCTTCTTCGCGGTGAAGGTCAGCGTGCGGCCATCCTGCGAGAAGAGGGGCTCGCCGGAGGAGGTGAATCCCGCCAGGAAGGCAGGTTCCACCAGGGGCATCCAGACACCATTCACGCACTTCGAGTAGTACATGCTCATGCCGCTGTAGTTGGCATCCCCCACGTGGAGGAAGCATTCGGCCCCGTCCTTCGAGAAGGCGATTCCGCTCACCCATGGACTCACCGCCTTCAGGACCTCAGGCGCAAAGAGCACCGGGGTTTCTCCGGGCAGAGGCTGGCCCAAATAGAGGCCTTTGGCATTGAGCCGGGTCGTTCCAAGGGGTGTCCGGTGGGTCTTCCCGCCAGCGTTGTCTGCCTTGTGAGCCTCGCACAGGGCCTCCAGGCAGGCCACCACATCCTCCCTCATGGGCAGGGTGATGTGGAGAGTCATGGCCGCATCCAGGATCGAACCCGCGGCATCCTCCGTGAGTGCCCCGTCCTTCACCAGGGGGTCCAATCCTGCCGCAAGGCCGGCAACGATCTGATCCTTTGAGGCCGCCTTCTGGCCTTTTGTCATTCGCTCCAGGATGCCCTCGACCTCCTTGAAGGGCAGCTCCGCGAGGCGCTTGGAGAGCAGGCTGCGGTAGGTGGCGTGGAGATCCGTTCCCGGGGCTGCCATGGTCTGGATCAGTGGTCCCGTGAGCAGGCCCGTCATGAGCTTGGCGACGCCATTCTCCTGGAGCCCCCGGACCCGTTCCAGGCACGTTCCGGCGGCGGGGAAGTCCTCCCTCAGCAGGGCCGTCACGTAGAGGCTGGTGTAGAGGCTGGTGAGGGAGGCCTTGTCCCGGACCTCGAAGGCCTCCAGATCGGCCTTCAGGTCCCTTTCCACCTGCCTGGCCAGGACGAGCACGGCTTCATGGTTCTGGGCCACCGCGCTGGGATTGCCCTGGATGGCGTAGGCATGAGTGGGCAGATCGGAGGGTTTCTCTACCGGGATCCTGCCACTCCTTGCTGGGGGGTCTGCCAGGGCTGGCTGGGCACCTGCCACAAGGAGCATCGCGAGGCAAAGGACGGGACCATAGTTCATGAAGGACCTTTCGGTGAGAAAGCCCCAGGGCTTCCCTGGAATGCCATTGCGCAGTATCCGCACGGCGGCGTGATTTCCCTTCGAGCCTAGCTTCTCCGTCCCGGGTGTCGCTCCACCTGGGGTCAACCCGGGAAAACGAGGGGCGAGTCGGATCCTCGCCGAGATGAACCCATGGGGGGCAGCCCAGCCCCGGTCAGGTGGCGTTGGGATGGCGCTCCAGCATCTGGCGCAGGACGGCATTGCGGCGCACCGCCTCCTGGCGGCGGAGGTGGGCGATGAGCTGGGGCGGGGCCGCGCTCCAGCGGGCGATGTTCTGGATGAGCAGGGCGGAATGGTAGCTGCGGCGGCAGAGGAGGGCCGTGGTCTGGCCATCGAGGGTGAGCCCGACCAGAGCGGAGAGGCAGCGGCCCTCGGTGGTGAGGATGAGTTCGACCCGCTCCTCGCCGGGGCGCTGGTTGAAGGTGGTGCGCAGGAGGTCCCGGGCCATGGCGCGGATCTGCTCCGGGGATTCCCGGGAGGAGGTCACCAGGAACTGGGCCAGGAGGCGCTGGTGGGACCACAGGCGGCGGAAGAGAGCCGCCGGCAGCACGGGATTGCGGAGCAGGGCGCGGCGCACGCCATCATCCTGGGTGAAGGCCGCGCGGGCAGCCAACGCCTCCAGGCCCGCTGAAGTCCGGTGGTGGGAGGCGATCAGGCGCGCCTGGGCCCCTCCCGTCCGGGGGTTCTCCAGCAGAGCGGCCACGACCCGGGGCATGGGGTCGAAGCAGAGGGCGCTGAGCTCCGGCTCCTCGGCGACCCTCGCCAGGGCGATGCGGGCATCCTCGGAATGGCCGTGGAGCCTCGATTCGAAGAGCCGCCGGTGCGTGGCTTCCCCATTCGAAGCCGAGGCGACTTCGATCTCGTCAGGCTCCGGATTCACGGCTGAAACCTCCGGGGCGGTCTCCGCGGCAGGGACGATCCCATTAGCAGGGCCGATCTCAGATGCAGGGATGATTCCAGTTTCAGGGACTATGGCCCCGGCAGCCACCATCTCCTCGAGCAGGGCCACCACCCGCTCCAGGGGGAGCCCCGAGATGCTGGCCAGTGTGGGCACATCCGTCCTGCCGTCCAGGCGGGATAAAAGAAATCCCTGCTGGGCGTCCAGGGGCAGGGCCGCGAGGTCCGCATCCATCCGGGGCATGGGGTTCCAGGTCATCCCGTGAGCTTACGCGCCCGCGAATTGAACGGACAGGTCCCTCGTCGGGAAGAGCCCCCGCCCAGGTCGGCGTGTCCTTCTCCATTCCCATTCGGGCTGGCGGCGGGCGGACCTCCCGGAGGCTCCATTCGCCCCTTCGGATCCGCCCGGTTCCCTTCGGCTACAAAATAGTCCAAGCTGTTAACAAATGTTGGTGACCTAGCCATGAACGCCCCTGCTTCCAGCAAAGACCGGATCCTCGAACTGATCCAGACCAATCCCTTCATCCAGCAGCAGGAGCTGGCGGAGAGACTCGGCCTCACGCGCTCGGCCGTGGCCAGCCACATCGCCCAGCTGGTGAAGGACCACCGCCTGCTGGGGCGCGCCTACGTGCTGCCCTCCCTCGAGCCGATCCTGGTGGCTGGTGGGGCCAATCTGGACCGCATCGCCAAGAGCCTCGGCCCCGTGGCCATGGGCACCAGTAACCCGGTGGCCCTCAAGGAGAGCTTCGGGGGCGTCGGGCGCAACGTGGCCGAGAACCTGGCCCGCATGGACCTGCCCGTGCGCCTGATGGCGGCCGTGGGGGACGACCTCCCCGGGGCCGCCCTGCTCAAGCACGCCCGGGATCTGGGCATCGACACGGGGGCGACCCTGGTGGCCAGCGGGGCTTCCACGGGCACCTACACAGCCCTGCTGGGACCGGATGGCGAGATGGTGATCGCCATGGCCGACATGGCCGTGGTGGACTTGTTGACCCTGGAGGCGCTCCAGGGCCGGAGGAACCTGTGGGCCTCTACACGGCTGCGGGTGGTGGACCTGAACCTGGGGAAGGGCCTGCTCTCGGGGCTCATCGAGGACAGCCGCCAGAGCGGGGCCGCCCTGATCGTGGTGGCGGTGTCCGAACCCAAGATGGACCGCCTGCCCGAATCCCTGGAGGGGGTCTCGGCGCTGATCCTCAACGGGGGTGAGCTGGCCGTCCGGGTCGGGCGGAGGCTCAAGGACCGTCCTGCGGTGATGGCCGCCTGTCTCGAGGTGCGCGAGCAGGGCGCGAAGGGCGTGGTGGTCACCCTGGGGAGCGAGGGCCTCGTCTGCTGTGGCGCTTCGGGGAAACCCCGGCACTTCAAGGCTCCCCGTTGCCGGATCGTGGATGTCACGGGGGCGGGGGATGCCTTTGCCGCAGGGGTGGTGGCCAGCCTCGCCCGGGATCCCGACGACCTGGTCCGCGCCTGCCGTCTCGGGCAACGACTGGCCACCCTTACGCTGGGATGCCGCGCCAGCGTGGCTCCCACCCTCACACCGGCCTTCCTGTCGGAAGCTGGAACGACGACCCTGACCCGCTAAGAGGACATGCCCATGCACCAGACCCTCCAGCTTTCCCCCGAAGTCGCCGAAGCCATCGCTTCCAATCGGCCCATCGTGGCCCTGGAATCGACCATCATCGCCCACGGCATGCCCTACCCCCAGAACGTCGAGACCGCCCGGGAGGTGGAAGCCTTGATCCGCGCCGAGGGCGCCGTTCCCGCCACCATCGCCATCTTCTCGGGCCGCATCCACGTCGGCTTGACCAACGATGAGCTGGAGCAGCTCGGCAAGGCGACCCAGGTGGCCAAGGTGAGCCGCCGCGATCTGCCCTATGTCTTGGCCATGGGGGGCATCGGGGCCACCACGGTGGCGGGCACCATGATCGCCGCCCACCTGGCCGGCATCCGCGTGTTCGTCACGGGAGGCATCGGTGGTGTGCACCGGGGCGCCGAGACCAGCTTCGACATTTCCGCCGATCTGATCGAACTGTCCCAGACGCCCGTGGCGGTGGTCTGCGCGGGGGCCAAGTCCATCCTCGATCTGGGCTTGACACTGGAGTACCTGGAAACCCATGGGGTTCCCGTCATGGGCTACCGGACGGACCGTTTCCCGGCCTTCTTCACCCGGGATAGCGGCTTTCCCGTGGACTTCCGCCTGGATAGCCCCCAGGCCGTGGCGCGGACGCTGGCCATTCAGTGGTCCCTGGGCTACCCAGGGGGCGCCGTGATCGCCAATCCGATCCCGGAGCCCCAGGCCATGAAGCAGGAGGAGATCGATGCCCTCATCGCGCATGCCCTGGCGGACGCCTCCCGGCAGGGTGTGACGGGAAAGCGGGTGACCCCCTTCCTCCTGGATCGCATCAACAAGCTGACCGGAGGCAGCAGCCTGGTCGCCAACATGGCGCTGGTGAAGCACAACGCCCTCGTGGGGGCGCAGGTGGCCATGGCCCTGGAAGCCGAGCCCCGGGGCTGAGCCCGGGTCCTTGCCAATACTCAACACCAGCTGATACCAGGGTGCGTTCGAAGATAGCGATCTGCGAAGCAGAGCGCGTCAAGCGCAGCAGCGCAGACCGGCCAGGGGGCGAGGCTGCGATGCGGAGCGACTTCGAACGCCCGACTACATTCTCGATTATTGAATGCGAATCGGTATGAATCCCCGGAGCGCCGTGCCAGCCTGGACACCGATCGCGACTCTCCATGGGTAGATCTTTAAGCGGTCATGGCGCCACCGAGGCGCGGGGTGCGGCGTGTTTCACGTACGTATCGAACCACCGCAGCATTTCAAAGACCAGCTGCTCGTTGGATTCCCGGGCGGTGTACCAGTGCGGTTCGTGGGGCAGCATGACGAGCCGTGTGGTGCCTCCGTTGCCGCGGATGGCCTCGAAGAGCTTGGTGGCCTGCAGGGGTGTGGTGCCGGGGTTGGCATCGTCGGCACCGTGGACGATCAGGAGAGGAGTCTTCAGTTTGTCGGCGGAGAAGAAGGTGGACACCTTCCGGTAGACCTCCGGCGCCTCCCACACCGAGCGCCGCTCGCTCTGGAAGCCGAAGGGGGTGAGCGTCTTGTTGTAGGAGCCGCTGGTCGACACACCGGCCCTGAACAGATCGGAATGGGCCAGCAGGTTGGCCGTCATCAGCGCGCCGTGGCTGTGGCCGGTGACGCCGATGCGCTCCGGGTCTGCCACGCCCAGTTCCACAGCCTTGTCCACGGCGGCCTTGGCATCGGCCACCAGCTGCTCCAGGTAGGTGTCGTAGGCCTTCTTGGGATCGCCCACTACGGGGAAGGCGGCATTGTCGATGATGGCGTAGCCGGCCATCAGCAGCAGGCGGTAGTCCCGGAGGCGGGTGAAGGTGGCCTGGGAGCCCGAGATCTGGCCGGCCTTGGAGGCATCGGCGTAGTCCAGGGGATAGGCGTACAGGATGGTCGGGACCCGGGTGCCTGCCTGGTAGCCCGGCGGTGTGTAGAGGGTGAAGGAAAGATCCAGGCCGTCGGCCCGTTTGTAGGTCACGAGGCGCTTCTTGATCTGGCGCACGAGCGGGGTCGGATCGGGGATGTGGGTCAGCGCGACGCGCTGGGAGGAAAACACGGCCTCGCCGGCAGGGGCCTGGACCGGGGTGCCCAGTGTGCGCGTATAGGCATTGGGCGGATCCAGCGGCGACTGGTGCCAGGTCAGGAACTGCCTGGAACCGGGCCCCGTGAAGGCGAGGAAGCGCTCCAGTTCGGTCCCGCTGCTGCGGAACAGGCGCTGGGACTTCAGAGTGCGGAGATCGAGGCGGTCGAGGAAGGGGCGGTCCCCCTGGGGGGAGGCGCCGCCACCGGAAAGGAAGATGGAGTCCCCCTCCTGGCGCAGCACCACGGTTCCGTTGGGAAGCTGGCGCCGCACGGGAGCGCCCGGGTTGGCGTATTTCTCGTCGGTGGAAAGGTCCCACAGCGCGCGCGGCGCCTGCTTGGGGTCGTCCAGGTTGACGATGAAGGTGCGCCGCCAATGGCGGTTGTTGTCGTATTCGCTCAGCAGGGCCAGGCTGGGCTTTTCGCCCCAGGTCAGGCCGACATACCGCTGCTCGGTGCGCAGTACCTCCACCGGGGGGGCTGCGAAGGGGGCCTTCTGGACCATGAGCTTGTCGCGATGGGGCACCTTCACATCCCAGTCGCCGCCATCGAGAGCCTCGGCCCAGAGGAGGGTGGCGGGGTCCGTGGCGCGCCAGGAGAAGTCCCGGGGCCCCAGCGGCTCGCCGTGGATCGGCACACGGTCGGCCAGGGGCAGCGAGGCGATGGGATGGCTCACGATGTTGGATCGCGCGGCGATATCCCACACCGCCACGTTCCGCGGGAAGCGCTCGAAGGTGGTGACGTAGGAGTACGGTTTGTTCAGGGTGGAGACCAGCACATGGCGCCCGTCCGGCGCCGGGTCCAGCTGCGTGTAGCGGTCCGGCTTGCCCAGAGGCGTGATGACACCGGTACTGGCATCCACCAGGGCGATCTGCGCGGTGCCATAGTAGTCGAAGAGCTCCTCGTCGTGGGCATTGCCCAGCG
>JAYSNJ010000119.1:0-15365 GCA_043723905.1 Holophagaceae bacterium | reverse complement strand
GCTCACGGAAGCGGAACCCCGCGCCCAGCGTCAGATCATCGCGAACCTGCGCAAGGAGCGGGCGGTCACGATCCTGGCGAGCCTTTCCACGCCCCAGTTAGTGGATCTCCTATCCGTGCTACCCAACGAGGATCAGCGCGAACTCCTGCCCCTGCTGCCCGAACCGCGGCAGACCAAGGTCCGCAACTTACTCTCGGAACGCGGAGCCACCGCCCCGGACTTCATGGACCAGGACTTCCTCACGATTAGGCCTCAGGCCACCGTGGCAGACGCCAAGGCTCAGATCCTCGGCTCTGGCCTCGATTACCACGGCATCGCCTATCTGTTCGTGGCGGTCTCAGGAGGTCCGATCCTGGGCGTGGTGGATGCTCGCCAGATCCTTGTTTCGTCCGAAGAGGCTTCAATGGAATCGCTGATGAACAGCCCCGTTGTCTCGGCCGAAGTAGATGATGTGCGGGAGGACCTCACGGCGCTCTTCAGCAAGTACCATTTTCGGATGATCCCGGTGGTGGATGCCGAGGATCGAATCCAGGGTGTGGTCCACTACAGCGACATCATGAAGAGCAATGCGAAGGCCTGAGGTACAGACATGCCGAGAGTGAAACTGACCCCTATGACCCGCTTCGCCCTCTACTTTTTGAGGTTCTACCTGATCTTCCTCATGCTGCTCCTCGGTTTCCGATTTCTGAAGTCGTTCCACTGATGGAGACTTGCTGTCGTTGCCAACGAGGTTGTTCAACCATGAGGGAAGTAAGGAAGAAAGCTTTGGGAGCAGGGGGTCGAAGGTTCGAATCCTTTCGCCCCGTCCCTGGAAACCCTTCCGCACGGCCCTTTGCGCACCCGGCTTCCGGCGGAGGAAGGGGCGGGTAGAATTAGTGAAGGCGTGGCGTTCACCGATGCCGTCGAAGGCACTACGGACCCTTAAGATTCTTCCCAAAAATTGGAAACGAGGTCCTGATGCTCGAATGGTTTGCCGATTCCCCCGCGCCCCACCCCACCGGGTGGCTGGGCATGAGTGGGGGGAACCGATGATGCCCAACGGCCCGGCCCTCGCCGTGGGGGCTGGCATCGCGGTGATCCTGGGGCTCGGGGCGGCCTGGGGCCTGGGCTCCAGGGGCTTCATGGACCACCCTGGAGGCCGCCACGACCATGGACGGCCCACCCCGCGAACCGGGGGCATCGCCCTGATGGCGACCCTGATGCTGGGGCACCTGCTGGGCTTCAAGCGCCTGGAGCTGAGGCCCGAACAGTGGGCAGGACTCCTGGCCCTGGCCCTGGTGGGGATCGTGGACGACCGCTTCGGACTGAGGGCCCGGCACAAGGCTCTGGCTGGACTGGCCGTGGCCGCCGCCGTGGCCATCCCCGGCGCCCACCGGCTGGTCTCCCTCCAGCCCGAGCTCGCCATACTGGGCCTCATTCCCCTTCCGCCCGTGTGGCCCCTGGCCTTCCTCCTGCTGCTCCTCCTCTACTGGCTGGCCCCCCTGGCCCTGAACCTCATCGATGGGGCCAATGGCCTGGCCCTGGGCTACGGACTGGTGGTGCTCGGGGCCCTCGCCCTGGCGGGGCGCCCGCTGGGCTTCTGCGCCGGGACCCTCCTGGGACTCCTGGCCCTCAACTGGCCCCGGGCGAGGCACTTCCTCGGGGATGCCGGGTCCCTCGTGCTGGGACTGCTCCTGGCCTTCGAGGTCAAGCGGGGGGTGGGACTGCAGAACCCCGACTTCGTGCTGTGGGTCTTTGCCTATCCCATCCTGGACGCCGCCATGGTGATGGCCATCCGGACCCTCACCGGCCGCGGCCTGGGCGTGGGGGACCGGAGCCACCTCCACTACCAGTGGATGGACCGCTTCCCCCGATGGCGGCACCTGGTGGTGCCCGCCCTGTGGCTCCAGGCGGCGCTCTGCGCCTCGGCCATCTTCGTCCGGGGCCGGGGCTGGCTGCTGCCGACCCTCGGCCTTTCCCTGCTGCTGGGCCAGGTTCTCGTCTTCCTCGTCCAGGCGGTGCTGGAGGCGCGGAGATCCCGGCCGGAGACCCTGGGCTTCCAGACAGCCCGGATCGATGATCAGCCACCCGAGGCTCCAAGCCCCCGCCGCGAGTAGGTGACCCTCAGGCCCTTCCGAAGACCAGGCTGGCGTTGGTGCCGCCGAAGCCGAAGCTGTTGGTCAGGAAGGAACGGATCCCGGTCCTCGTGGTCTCGCGCACCAGTGGCAACCCCGCCAGGGCCGGATCGAGGTCGCAGATATTGGCCGTCCCGGCCAGGAATCCATCCCGCATCATCAGCAGGGAATAGATCGCCTCGTGGACCCCCGAGGCCCCGATGGGATGACCAGAGAGGCCCTTCGTCGAGGAGAAGGGGGGCATACGGTTTCCGAAGACTTCGCGCAGGGCCTGCACTTCGGCGATGTCCCCGGCCTGGGTCGCGGTGGCGTGGGCGTTGATGTAATCGACGCTCCTGAGTCCCGCCTGAGCGAGGGCGAGGTTCATGGAACGGGCGGCCCCTTCCGAGGAGGGAAAGACCATGTCGCTCCCGTCAGAGCAGGCGCCGTAGCCCAGCAGCTCGCCGTAGATGAAGGCGCCCCGTGCCTCTGCATGGGCCCTCTCCTCGAGCACCAGGATCCCGGCGCCCCCGGCGATGACGAAGCCATCCCTGGAAATATCGTAGGGACGGGAGGCCGTTTCCGGCGTGTCGTTATGGCTTGTGGAGAGGGCCCCCATGGCGTCGAAGCCCACGGAAGTCGTCCAGCAGACCTCCTCGGCCCCCCCCACGAAGACGATGTCCTGCTTCCCCAGGAGAATCTGCTCGGCACCGGTGCCGATGGCATGGGCGGAACTGGCGCAGGCCGACGAGATCGTCATGCTGATGCCCTTGATCCGGAAGGAGGTGGCCAGGGCCGCCGAGGCGGTATTCCCCATGATCTTGGGCACCGCATAGGGGGGGACGCACTTCATCCCCCGGGCATGAAAGGTGGTCATGGTCTTCGCGTGATTGAACAGGGATCCGACCCCGGCCCCGATGATCAACCCCGTGCGCGGATGGGAAAGGCTCTCGGGGGAGAGGCCCGCGTCGGAGACGGCATGGCCCATCGCGTGGTACGCGTAGGCGGCGGAATCCCCCATGAAGCGGTGGATCTTCCGGTCGATGGGCCTTTCCGCCGAAAGATCGGGCACACCGGCGACACAGGAGAGGAGGCCCAGTTCCCGCCATTCCGGCATCGCGCGGAGGCCGGAGCGCCCCGTGGACAGGGATTCCGACACCGCATCCAGGCGATTGCCCAGACAGGAGACGATCCCGAGTCCGGTGACGACCACACGCTTCTTCATGGTCGGCTCACTTCTCGCAGCGGAAGATCAAAGAGGTGTTGATCCCCCCGAAGGCGAAGTTGTTGGACATGAACACGTCGCAGTCCAGGGCCCGCCCTTCGCCCTGAAGGTAGTCCAGGTCGGCGCAGGCGGGGTCCACGTGCTCCAGGTTCAGGGTGGGGGCCACCCAGCCCGTGCGCAGCATCTGGATGCCTAGCCAGGCTTCGATGGAGCCACAGGCCCCCAGGGCGTGCCCGAAGTAGCTCTTGAGGGACGAAATGGGCACGGCGCGCTGGAAGGTTTCCCGGGTGGCGTGGCTCTCGGCGATATCGCCGGGTCCCGTGGCCGTACCGTGGGCGTTGACCCAGCCGATGGCCTCGGGGGGCAGGGCCGCATCCTCCAGGGCCAGGCGCATGGTTACGGCCATGGTCTCCCTTTGGGGATGGGTGATATGGGCACCATCGGAGTTGGTGCCGAACCCGAGGACCTCGGCGTAGATCCGGGCGCCCCGGGCCAGGGCATGCTCGCGCTCCTCCAGGATGAAGGTGCAGCCGCCCTCGCCCAGCACCAGACCGTCCCGGTCCCGGTCGAAGGGGCGGGGAGAGGCCTCGGGGGCCTCGTTCCGGAGACTGGTGGCGAACAGCGTGTCGAAGACGGCCGCGTGACAGAAGCTGAGCTCGTCGCAGCCACCGGCCACCATGAGATCCTGCTTGCCGTAGCGGATGGCCTCGAAGGCAAAGCCAATGGCCTGGCTGCTGGAGGTGCAGGCGCTGCTGGTGGGAATGACCCGCCCCTGCAGACCGAAGAAGACCCCGATATTGACGGCGGCAGTGTGGCTCATGGACTGGATGTAGCCCGTGGCACTGACTCCCTTGAAATTCCCTGTCGCGGCCCCCTTCCCCAGGGCCAGCATCGGCTCCAGGCTGCCCGAGGAGGAACCGTAGGCCACGCCCAGCCTGCCGTTCTGGATGGACGGGTCCCCGAGCAGGCCCGCATCCTCCAGGGCCAGTTCCGTGGCCCGGACCCCCAGCATGGCGACCCGCCCCATGGACCGGACGCTCTTGCGCGGGTAGTGGGCAGGCACCTCGAAGTGATCCACCGGCACACCGAGTCGGGTCTGGAGATCCCCGTAGACTTCCCATTCCGGCATGTAGCGCACGCCATTCCGGCCTGCATGCAAGGCCTTCTCGATGGCTTCCCACGCATCCCCGAGGGCGGTCACGCCGCCCATGCCGGTCACCACGACCCGACGGTTCAAACCATGCCTCCATTGACGCCGATCACCTGACGGGTGATGTAGTTGGCCGCATCGGAAAAGAGGAAGCCCACCAGGGAGGCCACATCCGCAGGGGCCCCCACGCGGTTCATGGGGACCACCTGGAGGGCCCGCTCCAGGCTGACCTCATCCAGCATCTCGGAAGCGACGAGACCCGGCGCGATGCTGTTGACGGTGATGCCCCGGCCGGCCAGTTCGACGGCGAGAGCCTTGGCGGCGCCGATGAGGCCGGCCTTGGCCGCGCTGTAGTTCACCTGGCCCCGGTTCCCGATCACGCCCGAGACCGAGGAGATGCAGACGATCCGCCCGCCCTTGCGGGTCCGGATCATGGGCATCGTCAGGGGGTGGACCACGTTGTAGAACCCGTCCAGGCTCGTCCGGAGGACCAGATCCCAGTCCTCCTCGCTGAGGGCCGGAAAGGCGTTGTCCCGGGTGATGCCCGCGTTGCAAACGATGCCGTAGTAGGGGCCCTGGGCCTCCACCCGCGCCTCCAGGCACTGGCGTGCCGAGGCCCGGTCCGTGACATCGAAGGCGATCACATCCGCCCGGCCACCCAGCCCCAGGATCTCCTCCCGAAGGGCCTCCGCCTCCACCACCCGGCTCCGGCAGTGGAGCGTGACGTGAAAGCCGTCCCTGGCCAGGAGCGCGGCGATGGCGCGACCGATGCTTCCGGTGGCACCCGTCACGAGGACTCTTCTGGGGGGGGTCGTGGGTTGTAAGTTCATGGCTGTTCGAACGTCTTTATCATAGCAGATGCCACCTTCTGACCGAGATGACGGATCTCACAGGCGAAGGCGCTGAGTCCGGATTCGTCGAGGAAGTAGAGCCGGGCCTCCACCTCGAGGATCTCGCCCCCCGGGAACGCGGGCAGATCACACGCGTAGCTCCGTGTCCCCAGCAGGAACCCGAGCCGGGGAGCCAGGCCGATCCCCCGCTTGCAGGAGCCGCTGTAGGCGGCGATGGTCTGGGCCATCAGCTCGAGGCCGAACCAGCCCGGCATGGCGCCATCTCCTTGGGCGTACCAGGCTTGCGGGTCCACTCGGACCCGGGCGATGCACTTCTCCTCGGTGACCTCCCGGATGCTGTCCAGCAGGAGCATCGGGGGCCGGTGGGCGACCAAGTCCCTGGGGACCATCTGCTGTGCATGGCTAGGAATCACTGCGGCCCTCCCTGGACCCGGAACGAGGCGGTTTCAGTCCCTTTTCCAGAACCTTCAAAAATAGCACAGGCCGCTGAGATCCTCAGTCTTCGAGGGAAGTGATGACAGCAGAGACGGATGCGGAAGGAATCTGGAGAGTGGTCCTGCGGTAGGGCGGGGCCGTCCCTTCCCTCCTGAGCGTGAGCACGGTCTTGCCCTTCCGGCGGAGGATCCGCACATCCCCTTCGTCCTCCAGGGAGGCATCGGGCCGCAGGCCCTTGCGGAGCTCCTCCAGGGGCCAGTCGGAGAACTGGATCAGGGCCGGCAGGAGGCGGGGATCGAAGGCCTTGGGCAGGGGGACCCGGGCATCCAGGGTGACGACGCCCTGCCGGAGGAGGACCGTGAAGAGGGTTTGGCCCATGGGGGTGGACGCCACGATGCTCATGCGCTCCCCATCGTTCTCCACGGAGGTCACCAGCAGCTCCTCGGTGCCATCGGGCATCCGGAAGCGCACCTCCTGGGTGGTGAAGCGCCGGGGGCCCTCGGCAGGCGCGCGCAGCACGAAGGGGACCCCCCGGCCGAGCAGCAGAGGCCCGGAGGCAGGATTGCGACAGCCCCCCAGGAGGAGGAGTCCAAGCAGCGGAAGGAATCGGAAGATTCTCATGGCGTTCTCTTGGGCTCCGGGGCCAGGGCGAGAAAGGAAAGCACCGCCGATGAAAGGACACCCAAGGCGACCGTAAGCCCGAAACCCCTCAGCGCAGGCGTATGACTGAAGGCTAGGAGGCCGTAGGAGATCAGGGTGGACAGGCTCGCCAGCTGCACCCCCAGCAGGGAGGAGGAATCCTTCAGGCCACCCCCCTTCAGGAACACCGTGTAGTCCACAGCGAAGCCCAGGACCAGAATCAGGGCCAGGGCGCTGAAGAGGGTGACGGGTGTGCCCGTGAGGATGCTCCCCGCGAGGGCAATGAGGATGGCCAACAGCGCGGGCACCAGGATGGCGATGCCGGAGCGCAGGCCGTAGACGACAACCAGCACCAACCCGATCAACAGGATGGCCCCGCCCAGGGCCCAGTTGGCGATGCGGCGATAGTGCCCCAGGAGTCCGGAAACGCTGCTCGCCTTGTCCACCAGGCTCACGCCGGGCAGGCCCGCCGCCGCCTGACGCAGAGTGCCCGAGTCCGGCGAACCCATGGGATAGACCATGGAGGCCACACCGTGAGAGGTCTTGCCCAGCCAGAGCATCCGGTAGGGCACGGAGAAGGGGGTCTGGAACCAGGCGGCGACAGTGAGGGGCCGCTTCCCGGAAGCGGCCAGTCCCTCCATCAAGCCCCTGGAGACTCCGGGGCGGAATCCCACGGCGTCCAGGGCCTTCGAGAGGTGGGGCGCCAGCTCCCCCTGGCGCCCCAGGCTGGCCTCCTGCCGGAGGGGTGAGGGCACGAAGCTGGAGACCGCCTGGAAGCCATCCAGTTCCCCCTTCTGGACCAGGGGCGCCAGGCGCTCCCGGAGGGCCTCCTCCCGCCCCAGGACCGCGGCCTCGTCGGCCCCTTCCACCAGGAAGAAGACGCCGGAATTGGAAAGGCCCGTCAATTGCGTGATCCGGGATTCCTGGGCCAGCAGCGCGCTGGAGGGTTGGATCAATCCCCTCACGGCGTCATCCACCCTCAGCCTCGCGAGACAGGCGAGCAGCAGGAGCGCCAGGGCAGCCAGGCAGACCTGGATCCTGCGACTGCGGGCCAGGGCCACACCCCTGTCCAGCATCCGGTTCAGCACCTCGAAGAGACGAGGCCGGACAGGGAGGGGGCGGGGGAGCATATCCGGGAGGATGCACAGCACCGTCAGGAAGGCGGCCACCAGACCCACCAGGCAGAATACGGCGATCTGGCGCAGCCCCGGGAAGGGGGCGACCAGCAGGGCCGCATAGCCCAGGAGCGTGGTGAAGAGCCCCATGCTCAGCGCGGGCAGGAGCCTGCGCAGGGCGGAGCGCGGGTGCCAGGTCTCCCCGGCCCCCAGATGGTTGGCGAAGTAGAGGAAGGAATAGTCCACCGCGACGCCCATCACGCTGGAGCCGCAGACCAGGGTCAGCAGGTAGAGCTTGCCAAAGATCAGGAGGCAGACGGAAGTGGCCGCCACGAAGCCCGCCACCACACCCAGCAGCCCCAGCAGGAGATGGCGCACCGAGCGGAAGAACCAGAGGAAGAGCAGGATGATCGAGACCATGGAGAAGAAGCTGATGATGTTGGTTTCCCGCTCCGCCGCGGCCCGGGCATCGGCGGCATAGAAGACGGCCCCCGTGCGCAGCAGCTGGGCCTCCGGGTACGAGGTCCTCAGCTCCCTTTCCGCGACCCGGGTGGCCCCGATCACCCGCTTCTGGACCTCGGGGTCGAAGGCGGAGCCGCGCAGACTCGCGCTGAACAGCACGTAAAGCCCTTCCGAGGACCGGATGACCAGGAGATCGTCCTGCAGCTCCAGCCGAGAGGACATCAGGGGCAGCCCCCCCAGGAAATCATCCAGGATCCCTAGGGGATCCCCGGCGGCTCCCAGGCCCGAGAAACTGCCCTGGGGAGAAGCTAGGCGGGTCTCGATCCGGGTCTTCAGGGCTTCCCAGGAGGGCCGAAGCGTCTCATCGGGCGCCGCAAGGCGCCAGGCATAGGGGGCGTAGAAACGCGAGACCATGCCGGGATCGATGGGAGGGAGCGTGGCCGTCACCTCCCCGAAGGCACCCGAACGCGAGAGCGTCTCGGCCATGTGCAGGGCCGCCCCCTTGCTGCGCTCGGGATCCGGGGCCCGGACCAGGTACACGGCCCGGTCCCCCATGGCCTTGGCCAGGGACAGGATGGCCTGCTCGGCCACGGGGTTCTTCTCCGTGTCCGGGAGCATGGCCAGCAGATCCGTCTCGATGGCC
The DNA here is from genome assembly GCA_043723905.1 of Holophagaceae bacterium. Taxonomy (GTDB): domain Bacteria; phylum Acidobacteriota; class Holophagae; order Holophagales; family Holophagaceae; genus JAYREN01. The sequence goes on along the minus strand of JAYSNJ010000119.1, from coordinate 6,752 downwards.
TGGCCACGCACCAGGTGCCAGGCACTGAAAGCCGCCATCCCCGCCAGCGCGATCGCCCAGATCCATCCCCTGAGGCGCATGGGGCCTACTCGAACCTGAAGAGGCGGAGTTCCTCCTCGGAGAGGGGTTCGTCCTTGCGGGGATGCTCGAAGACCAGATCCATCCCGTCCCCGGAGATCTCTTCCACATGGATGCGCTCGATGAAGGCGCCGCCGGTGACCTGGACCCCCTTCAGGAAGGCCGCGGTCTGGGGCTTGGGCACCAGGACGATCTTCCAGTGCTCGGTCCGGCCTTCGCCGCGCAGCGTGAAGTAGTCGTCGAGAGCGCTCCAGCGGCCCTGGAGAAGGGCCTGGAGGATGCGTCCCATCTGGGCGACCATGGGCACATCCTTGGCGGACTTCAGCCTGGCCTTCCCGTCGGGGCCCACCTCCATCATGCCCTTGGGGCCCACGACATAGGTGAGATTGAGAGGTTTCCGGACCTGCCAGATCACGCCGTGGTCCCTGGAGAGGACCAGGCGGCCGGTGGTCTTGAGGGGCCTGGAGAGGGCTGCCAGCGTGCGGGTCTGTGTGAACTCCACATGCAGCATCGGCGTGTTCTTCAGGTGCGCCGTGAGGGCCTCGGGCAGGTCCGCCTGCTGGGCCCGCAGCAGGCAGGCCGAAAGGAACAGAAGGGAGAGGACTTTTTTGGGCATGATCAGGATCTCGGGACGGCGGCAAACAGGGAGGGGGGGATTTCGAAAACCAGTTCACCCGAATCGGCCTTCACGGCCAGCTGGACGGTCCAGGCCTTGTTCAGGCGCTCGCCGGTGCTGGCGTCCGTCAGGAGATAGGCGATCTTCACCCGGTTCTCGCACTCCAGGAGGGTCGCCTTCACGCGCACCTTCATGCCATAGAACAGGGGGCGGATGTACTTCAGGTGGCACTCCACCACGGGCCAGACATAGCCCGAGTCCCGCAGCTGCGGATAGTCGAGGCCGATCTTGCGCATCATGGCCGTGCGCGCGATCTCCAGGTACTTGACGTAGTGCCCGTGCCAGGCCACCCCCATGACATCCACGTCGTGGAAGGGGACCTCGATGATGACCTCTTCGCTCAGGTCCGGCTTCATCGGTAGAGCCTCCAGCGCTGTGCCTGGGTGCCCGCCACCAGATCGCGCAGCACGACATCCAGCGCCACGTCTTCCTCGATGAAGGGCAGCGTCCCGCGGAGTTCCTCGAAGAAGCTCTTGGCCTCGGGGGAGAGCCGGTCCAGGGCGTGGTCGCCCACGTGGCCTCCCTCCCGGCGGCGGAGTTCCAGGCCCTGGACCACGGCCAGCAGCAGAGCCGCCGCCACCTGTTCCGTGAGTTCCAGCACGCGCAGGCAGTCCCGGGCCGCAATGGTCCCCATGCTCACCTTGTCCTGATTGTGGCACTCGGTGGAGCGGGAGAACACGGAGGCCGGCATGGTCAGCTTGAGGGCCTCGGCGGCCCAGGCGCTGGAACCGATCTGGACGGCCTTCAGGCCGTGGTTGATGGCGGCCCGGGGACCGGTGGCGCCGGACAGGTTCTGGGGCAGGCCCTGGTTGTAGCGCACATCCACCAGCAGGGCGAGTTGGCGATCCATGAGATCGGCCAGGTTGGCCACGGCTGTCTTAAGGCCGTCCATGGCGAAGGCCACGTGGCCCCCGTAGAAATGGCCCCCGTGCAGGAGCAGGCGGCGCTCCCCGTCGAAGAGGGGGTTGTCGTTGGCGCTGTTAAGCTCGTTTTCCAGATCCCGGCGCATCCAGGGGAGGGCGTCCCGCAGCACGCCGATGATGTGGGGGGCGCAGCGGATGGAGTAGCGGTCCTGGAGGCGGATGGGATCCTCGGACTGCGGCGCCCCTCCCAGGTCCTCGTAGATCCAGCCCGCAGCCTCCGCCTGCCCAGCGTGGGGCTTCAGCTCGAAGAGCCGGGGATGGAAGTGGTCCCGGTTGCTCTGGAGACCGGCTCCCGCCAGCGACGTCAGGCGGCAGCAGAGCCGACCCAGATACTCGGCCCGGTCGAAGGCCAGGCAGCCCAGCCCCGTCATGACCGCCGTGCCGTTCATGATGGCGAGGCCCTCCTTGGGGGCCAGCACCAGCGGTGAGAGCCCGGCCTGGGCCAGGGCCTCCCCGGCGGGCATGATGGCCTCGCCGAAGGTGACCTCCCGCTCCCCGATCAGCGCCGCACCGATGTAGGAGAGGGGCGTGAGGTCCCCGCTGGCGCCCACGGACCCCTCGGCGGGAATCCGCGGCAGGATGCGGTGGTTGATCAGGTCCGCCAGGGCCTGGAGCAGCTCCGGGCGGACCGCGGAATAGCCCTGGCCCAGGGAATTGAGGCGCGCCACCAGCACCGCCAGGACCTGGGAACGGTCCAGGAAGGCCCCCAGGCCGCACCCGTGGTACCGGGTGAGATGGGCCGGCAGATCCTTCACCAGGGCGGGGGGGATGGAAACCGTGCAGTTGTCCCCGTATCCGGTGTTGACGCCATAGACATCTTCGCCCTGTTCCAGCAGCTCGTTGAGGAAGGCGACGCTGGCCTCCACCCGGGCGCGGAACGCCGGATCCCCGGAGAGCTCAACGGAGCGCTCCCCCCGGGCCACTTCCATCACATCCTCGATGCGGATTCGCATGGCGCCGATGGCCAAGGGGTCAAGGGCGGGCTTTCCAGAGGGCACGGCGGGCTGGGGCATGATCGCTTCTCCTGAAGCCAGAATCTTTACTGTTCCGGTAGAAGCAGACCGCAATACTTCGCGGAAGCCTTACAGGGCAAGCTTCTACACTGTTTCCAGTATCCCGCCCTTGGCTTACGAGGTCTAGCTGACGTTTGGGGTTTGTCGGCGGCTACCGGGAGCTGCACCTTCGCCATCGGGCACTCCCGGACGCAGCACGATCCAGTTCTGCCTTCAGCAGAGCCTGGTTCGCGTTGCTCCACGCCGCCTCCTGCGTCGGCGGCTACCGGGAGCTGCACCTTCAGGAAAAGGCCACCTGTCCCGCGGACTTGCGCCCCCCCTGTACCTCGTAGCGGAACCCGAGCCTCCCGGCCGCCCGATCGAAGGTCAGGTAGAGCTCGAGCCTCTCCCCGGGGCGGATGAGGTCCATGAATTTCAGGTTCCGGATTCCCTGAAAATCCCCCAGGGGGCCGAAGGCCTCCCTCCCGAAGCGGATGGCCCAATCCACCTGGATCACGCCGGGCAGGATGGGGTTATCGGGGAAATGCCCCTGGAAGGCGAGGAGATCGGGTGTGAGGGCCAGGACGAACAGCTCTTCGACGCCCGATTCCCGGCCCAGCAGCTTTGGCAAGTCGTTCATGGCAGTGGGACTCCCGGGTCAGAAGAGGGCGGCCAGGGAGCGGGGCGTGAGCTTGCCCCCTTCGCTGTAGGGCAGTTCGTCCACGAAGCGCCAGCGCTTCGGGATGGCCACGGGTTCGAAGGACAGGGCCAGATGCCGCCGGAGGGCCTGCCCCAGCTGTCGCCGTTCCAGCTGGGCCGAATGGGGTATCTCCTTGGCCAGCACGATCACGGCTCCCAGGATGGCCCTGGGCTGCTCCAGCCCAACCACCGCGGCCCGGGACACCCAGGGATGGGCCTCCAGCGCCGCTTCCAGCTCGGGCAGGGAGACGCGCTTCTCCTCCACCTTGACGATGCGGTCCAGGCGCCCCATCAAGGAGAAGCGCCCGTCGGGGAGGGCTTGGGCCGCGTCTTCCATGCGGAGGGGTTCAGGCCCCACCCGGGGCGAACTCACGCGCAGGGCCCCATCCGCCTCGAAGGCGAGGGTGACATCCGGGAAGGGCGTCCACGGGGAGGAAGCGGGGTCCTCGGACTGCACCCGCCAGGCGATGCCCCCGCTCTCGGTGCTGCCATAGATCTCCGCCACGCCCTCCGGCACCCAGCGGCGCCAGGCCAGGGCGTCGGCCGTCCGCAGGGGGCCTCCGGAGGAGAAGATCACGGAAGGCAGGGAGGCGAAGCCATCCAGGTCCACCATTTCGGGCAGGCGCGCCAGGAGGGCCGGGCTGCAGACCAGGGCCGGCGCCAGGGAGCGCGCCAGGGCGAAACTGAAACGGTCGGGATCCCCACACTGCTCCGTGACGATGGGGCGCCCGGCGGCCAGGGGCCAGAGGATGCGGAAGAGGCATCCGTAGATGTGCTGGTGGGGGACGGTGCCCAGCACGGGCCCCCCGTTGAAGCGGTGCCCGAAGATCTCCTCCAGCACCCTCACTTCCGCGGCGAGTTGGGAGAGCTGCTTGCGGATGCGCTTGGCCTCCCCGGAGCTCCCGGAGGTCCAGAACTCGATGACACCGTCGGTCAGAGGGGCCGGATCGGGAAAGGCGATCCCCGCCTCGGGGAGGGGATGCCAGGGATGTCCTGCCCCCAGGCAGGGGGCGACATCCGTGAAGACTCCGTCCACCCCCACCGACAACCGCGCCAGGGTGGCGGGCAGGTGATTGGGGGGAATGGCCACGGTGCATCCGGCCCGCAGGAGCCCGAAGAGGCCCACGGTGAAGCCCCAGGCATCCTCCGAGGCCAGGAGCCAGCGGGTCCCTCCCAGGGCCTGGGCCCGGGCGGCCACCGAAGCCACGGTCCGGGCGAAGTGCTCGAAGGGAAGCACCTCTTCCCCGAGGACGGCCACGGGATGGCCTGAGGCCCGCCCCCCGTCGAAGATCTGCGAAAGTTCCGAAAAGCCCACGTCCCGTCCCTCGAAGCCTCAGGGCTCCTGGAGCATCTGGTGGACGGTTTCCACCACATCCTGGACGGTGCGGACGCCCTTGAATTCCTCCGCCTTGACCCTGCGGCCCGCGAGGTCCTGGAGCTGGATGGCCAGCTCCACGGCGTCGATGCTATCCAGGTCCAGGTCCGTGAAGAGGTGGGATTCGAGGGTGATCTGGGCGGGGTCCAGCTGGAACGATGCGACGAGCACATCCCGGAGCTGGACGAAAATTTCGTCCTTGGAAAGGGTCATGAAGGGATCTCCGTGGGGGTGTTGGAACCTTGGCTGGAAATGAAGGCCGCCAGGGTGCGGACGGTGGCCAGATGGCTCCAGGCGCCAGGCTTTTCATCCACGAGCTCGACATGGTACTTCTTTCTCATGGCCATGTTCAGCTCCAGGCCATCGATGGAATCCAGGCCCAGGCCATCCTGGAAAAGAGGCTCATCGTCACCGATGTCCTCAGGCTGGAGATCCTCCAGGGCCAGGGTGTCGATGATGAACCGCTTTATCTCCTGGGGGCTGACTTCCAGACTCATAGACTTCCTTGTTGAAGTGACGCTCAAGTTCCCGGGTCAAGAGACGAGCGGCCTGGTGCACCGGAAGATCCTCGATCCCCGGCAAATCAAGCTCCAGCGGGGCCTGGATACACACGCGGTATCGGCAGGTCCGCAGGGGGACATCATACCATTTCGCCCCCTTCTCCAGGAGGGGGGGATTGCAGGTCACGATCACCGGGACGATGGGCGCACGGCTGCGCAGGGCGATATGGGCGGCCCCCCGCTGGAACTTCAGAGGGCCTTCGAGCCGGGTGCGGGTCCCTTCAGGGAAGACGATGAGGCCGTTGCCTTGGGCCAGGGCCTCGGCCCCGGCGGCGATGACCCCTTCGGGGTCGCGGTTGGGCACATGGCCCGCCTCCCGGACCACGCCGCCGAAGAAGAGGCTGTCGTAGACGGGCTCCTTGACCACGCAGGCCACATCTTCCAGCAGGGAGATGATCAGGACCACATCCAGGTACCCGGGGTGATTGACCAGGAGCAGCCTGCCCTCCAGGTTCCGGGGGTCCGGGAGGCCCTCCACTTCCAGGCGCAGGATGCCGCTGGCCTCCAGGGCCCAGACGAAGGCCCGGAAAAACCGGTGGATCAGCCGCCTCGCCCGCCGCTGATGGGCCCGAGGCCCCCCTCGGGCCAGCCTCAGGAAGGGGATGACCAGCAGGGAGACGAGCACCCCCCCCACGCCCAGCATGGAGAACAGGATCCCGCTCACCAGGATCTTCCCGCCCTGGCGGATCCGGTCAAGACTGGACATGCCCACCCCATGGGACGGCGGGGCGGCATCGGATTCCGGACTCGGCATGGGCTCTCGCAGGTGTTTGGGGGATGGGGAGGGGCCAGGGCTGGCCCCCAAGGATCATACCTGCATCCCGCCGCCCGAAACCCCCTCGGAGAACCCTTCCCGTTCGCCCCGAAGGGCCCGTGGCCATTGACATTTCACCCGATTGCTGGCATCAATTTTCCCCCGGCCTCCTCCGCGCCTTAAAGGAAATGCTTGATGATCTGCCCCTTGTCGCCGGCTCATTTCTTCGCGCTGAGCGCCTTCCAGCTATATGTCCTGTTCCTGTTTCTTTTCCCGGCCCTGGCGCCCCTGCCTCTCATCGTTTTCGTCCTCACCTGTGCCATCGCCCCCCTGTTCCCTGGATGCAGCTACTACCTGCCGGTGATCAGCCATGGAAAGAGGGGGGAGCGGGCCGTGGCCCTCACCTTCGACGACGGTCCCGACCCGAAAGTGACCCCCCGCCTGCTGGATCTCCTCAGCGAGCACTCGGTGAAGGCCACCTTCTTCGTCACGGGCCTCAACGCCGAACAGAACCCCGAGCTCATCGGCGCCATCCTCGCCCGGGGTCACACCCTCGGGAACCACTCCTACAGCCATTCCCCCTTCCTGATGCTGAAGAGCAACCGGACCCTCCAGCGGGAAGTGGAATCGGCCCAGACCCTCTTCCGCCAGTTCGGGGTCGTCCCCCTGGCCTTCCGCCCCCCCGTGGGCATCAC
>JAYSNJ010000118.1:0-1996 GCA_043723905.1 Holophagaceae bacterium | reverse complement strand
CGGGACTCTATGAGATCGGTCGATAGGCGGGAAGGAGTTTCTGAGGCCCCATGTCCCAAACCACCCCCCGATCCATGCGCATGCACCCCATCCTCCTGGTGCTGCTGGCCGTGTGTCCGGCCTTAGCCATCATTCTCCTGGCGGGGCCGGGGCAGCAGCCGCTCCCTGCACGCCTGGCCCTGGCCGGACTGGCCCTGAGCCTCGCAATGGCAGTGGGCTGGTTCCTGGGCCACCGCCCCCTGGAGGGGGCCCTTCAAGCTAGGGGTGACAACGATCGAACCGAGGAGGCCTCCCGCAACCTGTTCGACGCCGTGAACGACGCCGAGGAGGCCTCCCGGGACGTGGAGGAACGCTACCTCGGCCTCTACCTGAATTCGCCCGATGCCATTTTCTGGATCGGCATTCCGGAGGAGGGCCCCTTCCTGCTGGAGAGCATCAATCCTGCCCAGGAAGCGATCCTGGGCCGTCCCAGCCGCGAGGTGGTCGGCAAGCCCCTGGAGGACTGGCTTCCGGCAGAACTGGCGGCCCAGTTCAACGCCAACTACCGCCGGTGCCTGGAGGCGGGTCGGCCGATCTCCTACGATGAGGTGGCGGATGGGGGCTCGGGACCCAGGACCGTCCAGACGCTCCTCGTGCCCATCCGGAGCCCGGCAGGTCGCTTCCACCGGATCGTGGGCATCAGCTCCGATATCACGGAACGTCGCAAGTCCGCAGAGCAGCGCCAGGAGCAGGAGCGGCTGTTCCGCCTGCTCTTCGAGCGGTCAGGAGATGCCAACCTCCTCATCGAAGGCAACCGCTTTGTGGACTGCAACCAGGCCACGGTGGAGATTCTGGGCGCGAGCGACAAGGCCTCGGTGCTTTGGACCCACCCCTCCGAACTTTCTCCGCCGTTCCAACCGGACGGGCGCCCTTCGAAGGAGAAGGCGGACGAATTCATCGCCCTGGCCTTCCAGAAGGGCAGCTACCACTTCGAGTGGATCCATCGGAAATTGGACGGGACCGATTTCCCCGTGGAAGTCCTGCTCACCGCCATTCCCTGGAAGGGCAAGCAGATTCTCCACACCACCTGGCGGGATCGCACCCAGACCAGGCGGGCCGAAGAGCAGCGGCGGAACCTGGAGACCCAGTTCCAGCAGGCCCAAAGGCTCGAAAGCCTGGGGGTTCTCGCTGGGGGCATCGCCCACGACTTCAACAACCTGCTCACGGCCATCCTCGGGAACCTGAACCTGGCCCAATTCAACCTCAGCCCGGAATCGCCCGCGACCCCCTATCTGGAGAATGCGGAAAAGACCGTCCTGAAGGCTTCGGACCTCACCAAGCAGATGCTGGCCTACTCGGGGAGGGGCCGGTTCGAGGTGAAGCTCCACGACCTCAACGAAGTCGTTTCAGAGATGACCCACCTCCTGCAGGTATCCATCTCCAAGAAGGCCATCCTCCGGCTGAACCTGGCAGAGGGGTTGCCGCCCATCGAGGCGGACGGCGCTCAGCTCCAACAGGTGGTGATGAACCTCGTCACCAACGCCTCCGAGGCCCTCGGGGACCGGGAGGGCACCATCGGCATCACCACGGGGCTCGCCGACCTGGACGCCCCTTTTATCGCCGCGACCTTCCCCGCCCAACCCATGGTCCCGGGACGCTATGCGACCCTGGAGGTGAGCGATACGGGCCAGGGCATGAGCCCCGAGGTCATGGCGCGCATCTTCGATCCCTTCTTCAGCACCAAGCCCACGGGCCGAGGCCTGGGTCTCTCCGCCATGCTGGGCATCCTCCGCGGCCACCAGGCCGGACTGAAGATCTTCAGCGAGGTGGGCCGGGGCTCCACCTTCAAGGCCTTCTTCCTGGCGGCGCCCGGCCATGCCAGCCACGCACCCGCCGCGGAAACGACCAGCGAGACGGCCCTGGCGGGCACGATCCTCCTAGTGGACGACGAATCGGTCATCTTGAACACCATCGGCCCCGCCCTGGAGGCCATGGGGTTCCAAGTGCTCTTGGCCCG
>JAYSNJ010000117.1:0-5274 GCA_043723905.1 Holophagaceae bacterium | reverse complement strand
GCCCTGAAGAGCTCGCCATCATGCATATCCTGGATGTGTATCCGGTGGCCCTGCACCGGGAAACCGGGGACATCTTCTCCACCATCTTCCGGGGGGATCGGGAATCCTGTCCCCTGCCGCTGGCCACCAAGCGCGGGGTGCTGATTCCGGTGGAGACCCGCGTCTGGTTCGGGCAGTGGAATGGCACGGACTGCATCTTCGCCATCTCCAAGAACCTGACCGCCGAGCGGGAAGCAGAGCAGCGCTTCGAGCACCTGTTCCGCAACAACCCTGCCCTGATGGCACTTTCCACATTGCCGGAGCGGCGCTTCACCGATGTCAATGACGCCTTCCTGAAGGCCCTCGGCTACTCCAGAGCCGAAGTCATCGGCAAGACGGCCGCCGAGCTGGACCTATTCCCAAACCCGGAGCAGCAGGCCGAACTGGCGGAAAGGATGGAGGCGGGCGGGCATATCAGCGACTTCGAGCTTCAGCTTCTGCGCAAGGACGGGACGATTTTCGAAGGGTTCTTCTCGGGCGAAGCGATCCGCAACCAGGGCAGGCAGTATTTCCTCACCGTGCTGATCGACATCACGCTGCGCAAGCGGATCGAGCAGGAATTCCGCACGCTCAACCGGGAGCTGCTGGCCGCCACGGCCAGGGCCAACGACCTGGCCCACCAGGCCGACATGGCCAACAGGGCCAAGAGCGAGTTCCTGGCCAACATGAGCCATGAGATCCGCACCCCCATGAACGGGGTGATCGGGATGACCGAACTGCTCCTGGACTCCGAGCTCGACCCAGAGCAGCGTCATTTTGCCGAGATCGTTCGCAGCAGCGGGGAAGCCCTGCTGTCGCTCCTGAACGACATCCTGGATTTCTCCAAGATCGAGGCCGGCAAGCTCACGATGGAGACCCTGGACTTCGATCTGCGCGCCCTGCTGGATGATTTCGCAGACTCGGTGGCCCTGCGCGCCCAAGAGCAGGGGCTCGAATTCATCTGCGCCGCTGCGCCCGATATCCCGAACGATCTCCGCGGAGATCCGGGCCGTCTGCGCCAGGTCCTGCTCAACCTGGCGGGCAACGGAATCAAATTCACCAAGGCGGGTGAGGTCTCGGTGCGGGCTTCGCTGGTGTCGGAAACCGACCTGGAGGCCGTGATCCGCTTTTCGATCCGGGACACCGGCATCGGCATTCCGGCCGACAAGCAGTCGCTGCTGTTCCAGAAATTCACCCAGGTGGACGCCTCGACCACCCGCCATTACGGCGGCACCGGCCTGGGTCTGGCCATCTCGAAACAGCTCGCCGAATTGATGGGTGGCCAGATCGGCCTCGAGAGCGCAGAAGGCCAGGGTTCGGAGTTCTGGTTCACGGCCCGCTTCGCCAAGCAGCCGGAGCGGGCACGCACCCCCGCTCCCCGGGCCGATCTCCGCGGAGCCCATGTGCTGGTTGTGGACGACAACGCCACCAACCGCGAGGTGATCATGACCCAGTTGCGAGCCTGGGGCGTGCGGGCGGAGGCGACCCAGGACGGTCCCTCGGCTCTGCAGGCCCTTCGTCGCGCCAAGGATACGGGCGACCCCTTCCAGGTGGCGATCCTGGACATGCAGATGCCCGGCATGGATGGCGCCACCCTGGCGAGGGCCATCAAGAGGGACGAGGGACTGAGAAACGTCAGCCTGGTGGTGATGACTTCGCTGAGCCAACGGGGGGACGGCAAGCTCATGGAGGAGATCGGATTCACCGCCTACCTGCCCAAGCCGACCCGACAGGTGGAGCTCTTCAATGTGCTGTCGGCCGTGCTGGCCACCGCCCCCCAGCCCGGCAGCCCCCTCATCACGCGCCACCTGGTGCGCGAGATGCATCGGAGTTCGGTCCGCATCCTGCTGGCCGAGGACAACCTCACCAACCAGCAGGTAGCCCTGGGCATCCTCAGGAAGCTTGGCCTGCGGGCCGATGCCGTGGGCAACGGCGCGGAGGCCCTCCGGGCCCTCGAGAACGGGCCCTACGACCTGGTGCTCATGGACATCCAGATGCCGGAGATGGACGGCCTCGAGGCCACGCGCCAGATCCGGGATCCCAGGTCTTCCGTCCGGGATCACCAGGTTCCCATCATCGCCATGACCGCCCATGCCCTCCAGAGCGATCGGGAGCGATGCCTGGAAGCGGGGATGGACGACTATGTTTCCAAACCCGTGTCCCCCCAGAGCCTGCAGGAGGCGCTGGAGAGATGCCTGTCGCGACGGATCCCGGAGACCCGAGAGGAAGCTCCTGGCAGGGCCGTGGAGGCGCCCCCTGTCCTGGAAGCACCCGTGTTCGACCGGGACGGCATGATGGCCCGCATGATGGATGACGAGGTCCTGGCGCGCAAGGTGGTCGCGTGTTTCCTGGAAGACATCCCCCCTCGGATCGAGGCCCTGAGAAGGTATCTGGAGACCCTCGATGCCCCGGAGGTCGAGCTCCAGGCCCACGCCATCCGGGGCGCAGCGGCCACCCTGGGCGGCGAAAGGCTTCGCATGGTGGCCGCAGAAATCGAGCTAGCGGGGAAGGCCGGAGACCTGGTGGCCGCCTCGGCCATGCTGCCTCTCCTGGAAACAGGGTTCGCCCGCCTGAAGGAAGCAATGGAAGAGTTGTTCTGACTTTTTCTGACTTTTGACCAGAAGAGGCCCCCCGGTCCGGATACCAGGGCGCTGCGACCGTGTCGTGGCGGGAATCGAGCACGCGTTGGCCGGATTCGCTTGCGCAGAATGCGACCGCGGAACAGCCCGGAATTCAGCGCAGAATGGAATGCACTGCAGGTTTCCATTTCCCACACCCGAAAGACGAGTCGAACCATGGCCTACACTTCCTTTTTCAGGGACACCGACGCCTTGAAGGCCATCGGCGACATCGCCATCCCGGCCCTGGCGCACTGGCGTTCCATCCGCGTCTGGGACGCCGGGTGCGCCACCGGAGAGGAGCCCTTCACCCTGGCCATCCTCTTCGCCTCCAAGCTGAGGCCCTTCCCCTTCCGCAATCTCGATATTCTCGCCACGGACTACGAGGAGAGCAGTTTCCCCCAGTTCGCCGAGCAGATCCGCAGCGGACAGTACAGCCGCAAGGACATCTTCTGGGTGCCCCAGGAGCACCGGGAGCTCTACTTCGAGCCCACCGAGAACCCCGAAGTGTTCCAGCTGACCCAGGAGATCCGGGACCGGGTCCGGTACATCCAGCACGATCTGCTGACCCTGGTGCCGCCGGAAACCGGACAGGCCCTCATCGTCTGCAAGAACGTGCTCATGCATTTCACGCCCGAGTTCCAGGTGAAAGTCCTGGAGATGTTCCACCAGGCCCTGGTGCCCGGCGGCTACCTGGCCCTGGACGGCAGCCAGGCCCTGCCGGACTCGTTCCTGCACCGTTTCCCCCGGGTCGAAGCCGGGCTTCCGCTCTTCCAGAAACCCGCGGAGTGAGCCATGCGCGTCATTGCCCTCCACCGGGATGACCCTTCGGACTACGCCTGCATCTCCTACTGGGTGCTGGGCGAGAACAACAGGCCCGCGGACCGCAACACCCTCATCGATACGGGCAGCACGGCCCCAGGCAATCTGGCCCATTTCCTGCGGGAGATGGCCCTCCAACCCAAGGGGATCGGGAAGAAGGCCGTGGAACAGGTGGTCCTGACCCATGGCCATTTCGATCACACGGGGGGCCTGCCGGCCATCGAGGCCCATTTCGATCCCGAGACCTATTCCTGGCTTCCCCTGGGCGCCACGCACAGGCAGATCCGGGACGGGATGTCCCTGATGGTGGGCGACCAGCCCGCCACCCTGCTCCACACACCGGGTCATTCGGAGGATTCCATCTGCGTCTTCCTGCCCGGGACCGGCACGCTGTTCTCCGGGGACACCCTGTACCGGATCACGGATCACCTGGGCGCCTATCCCCAGGCCTATCTCAATACCCTGGAGCGCCTGGCCCGTCTCGATATCCGCACCATCTTCCCAGGCCATGGCCACCCCATCACGGAGGATGCCCTCGCCTTCATCCAGGCCTGTCTCGGCAATGTGAGCCACTCGTTCATCCAGGATTGAGGGCGCGATGAAACTGATCTACGACGAGCGGTTCCGCGAGTCCCATTACGCCGAGGACAACGCGGCCATGCCGGGCCGGATGGAGGCCGCCATGAGCGGACTCAGGCACTGCCCCTGGGACGTCGTCGCACCGGCTCCGGCCACGCTCGAGCAGCTGCGTCTCGCCCACGGCGAGGCCTATCTCGCCAGGGTCACGGAGGACGGACCCCGCTTCCAAATGGCCAGCCTGGCCGCTGGGGGAGCCATCCTGGCGGGCCGCCTGGCCCATGGCGGAGAGCCGGCCTTCGCCTGCGTGAGGCCTCCCGGGCACCACGCCTCCCGGGGTGGCGCCTGGGGCCATTGCACCTTCAGCAACGTCGCCCTGGCCCTGCTCGTGTTGCGGGCCGAGAAGCGCGTCGAGAGCGCCTTCGTCCTCGATATCGATGCCCACAGCGGGGATGGCACCCGAGAGGTGCTCGCGTCCTGGCCCGAGGCCGAGGTCTTCAACCCCTTCGCGTCGGAGGCCCGAGAGTACCTGATGCTCGTCGAGGCCCGTCTGTCCGAGCTCGATCACACCGATATCCTGGCCGTCTCGGCGGGCTTTGACGCCTATCGGCTGGACGTCGGCCACAAGCTTGATACCCCTGATTTCGAGCGGCTGGGCGCCCTGGTCCGGGAGACCTCCCAGCGGCTCTGCCGCGGGCGAAGGTTCGCCGTGCTCGAAGGCGGCTACTATCTGCCGGACCTGGGAGCCAACGCGCTGGCCTTCTGCCGTGGGTTCGCGGGATGACGGTGATCATCGGACCTGATCTCGCCTTGATCCAGCTCCCCCGCTCCGCGGGCCTGGGCGACTACGACTGGTTCGATATCGAACACGCCGGCACCCAGGTGGGCAAGTCGCGCTGCCGCATCGAAGCCGATCGGTTCACCGTGTTCTCCATCATGGTCTACCCCGAGTACGAGGGGCATGGCTATGCCCGGGCGGTCATCGAGCATTTCCAGCAGGAACACGCAGTGATCATCGCCGACCGCGTCCGCTTCACGGCGCGCGCCTTCTGGCTCAAGGTGGGCTTCGTCCCCGAAAGCATCGACAGGTACGTCTGGCGAAGGGGCTGATACCGATTCGCATTCAACGATCGAGAATGTCGTCGGGCGTTCGAAGTCGCTCCGCATCGCAGCCTCGGCCCCTGGCCGGTCTGCGCTGCTGCGCTTGACGCGCTCTGCTTCGCAGATCGCTATCTTCGAA
>JAYSNJ010000116.1:0-3424 GCA_043723905.1 Holophagaceae bacterium | reverse complement strand
CTGAAGACCCCCGTGTTCGTTGACCAGGGCCATGATCGTACCCATCAGACCGCCCTGGGACTGCCCCCCGCCCCCGAGAATAGATCCAGCCAGATCCATTAGACCCATGTCGACTCCTGTTGGAAATTGCCGATAATCATGATCCCTCCACGCTGACCCGTGCAAGGGGTTTTCCCTCCGATTGATCGTCCATCTTTCACAGATTCTGCCTACAGTGGAGGTAGCATTTCTCTGTGGCCCCCATGCCCGATCCTTTGGATTCCTACCGCCCAGGCCAGCTCATGCGGCTACTGCAGGGGCGTTATGAATTCCTCGGGCTGCTGGGACGAGGGGGCTGCGGACTGGTGTTCGAGGTGGAGAACCGCAGCCTGGGGCGCCGGGAAGCCATCAAGTTCTTCAGCCAGAGCTTTGCCCGGGACGGGAGTCAGCGTTTCGCTCAGGAAGCCAGGATCATGGCTGCCCTGGATCATCCCCAGATCGTTCCCATCTACAGTTTCGGCGAGGAGGGCGGCTGCCTCTGGTACGCCATGAAACTCGTGGAGGGCCCCCCGCTTTCGAGCTTCCTTAAGCCTCGGGGGCAATCCCCTATGGCCGATGCCCTGAGGGTCGGCATCCCGCTGCTCGAGGCCTTGGCCTTCACCCATGCCCGGGGCATCATCCATCGGGATATCAAGCCTGGCAATATTCTCCTGGATCCCCAGGCCGGGCCCATCCTCACGGATTTCGGGATCGCCAAGGCCGAGAACAATCTCCAGCACACGGAGACGGGAGCCTTCCTGGGCACTCCTGCCTATATCTCGCCGGAGCAGGGCCTGGGGCAGCCTGTGGATGGAAGGACCGACCTCTACGCCTTGGGAGTGGTGCTCTACCAGATGGTCGCGGGCCGCCTCCCTTTCGGCGAAGGCAATTCCCTGGCGGTGATGCTCCAGCGCCTCCAGACGGAGGCCGAGAGCCCCCGGGCCCACCGCCCGGACCTCCCGGAGGAGCTGGCCCGGGTCATCGAGAAGGCCCTGGCCAGGGATCCGGATCGGCGCTTCGCCACGGCGCTGGAGATGAGCCAGGCCCTGATCCGGGTGGCCGAGACCCAGGGCCTGGACTGGCAGGGCCCCCTGGCCATCCCGCCCGGACTGGGCCCCCCCAGGGAGCCCATCCCCCTGGAGTGGTCCAGCGCCATCGATGCTGCCGACCCCACCGCCTGGATGGCTAGCGTCAGCGGGACAGCCGGGCAGATGCTGGGAACGGAGAAAGCCCAGCCCCGGAAGTCCAGATCGGCTTGGGCCGTGGGTGTAGTGGTCTTGGGCGGGCTCGCGGCTGCGGGCTGGGGGACCTGGCATCGACGCACCCAGCCCATCCCCGAGGTGATCGCTCCCAGGCCCCATCCCCAGGCCCCCAGGCCAGATCCCCCTCCACCCCAGGGGTTCACCACCGCCACCGCCCTCCCGGTCAAGCGCCCTGGCCCCGAACCTCAACTCATCCGGCGGGCGGTGACTCCGGCCCAGCTCCTGGAGCCGCCCCTGGTGGACAAATTCATCGATCCTGGCTGTTCCGGTAAAACGGCCACGGTGGAAGTGCACGTGGACGAAACGGGCTCTGTTTCAGCCGCTCGTGTCCTCTCACCGCTGGTCCCAGCCTGCCAGGGTGCCGTCCTCAAGGCGGCCCGCGCCTGCCGGTTCAGGCCGGCTCTGGCCGCCGATGGCCAACCTGTTCCTTCCACCCTCGCCATCGCCATCGATCTCTGAGAGGTCCCCATGAAACGCGTCCTGCTCCCCATCCTCGCCGCCCTTCTTATTCCCGGTTGCCAGAAGCCCAAAGCGACCTTCCAGGTGAAGACCGAATCCAATCCCAGCCCCGCCGTCCTGGCCCTGGATGGGCGTGAATTGGGACGCACTCCTACGGTCATTCTCCTGGAAAGGCCCGAGGATATTTCTCGGGTGAAGGCCGAATACCAGGGCCAGGCGCCCGTCGAACAGCGCATTCGCTTCCTCCCCGATGGGAGGGCCGAGCTGATCTTCCTTTTCGGAGAGGATCGCTCTGCCATGGTCAAAGCGCTAGGTCTGACCAGGGTGCTGGTCTTCGAATACGCCGCGGGTCTGACATTCGATGTCAACAGATGGGAATTGAAGCCCGTCATCTTCCCCCTCCTGCAGCGGCAGGCTGCCCTGCTGACCACCTCGTTCAGGGACATCCCGGTCCATGTCTGTGGGCACACCGATAGCACCGGGAGCCAGGAACAGAACCTCGAACTCTCCCTTCAGAGGGCCAAGGCCGTGATGGAATACCTGGTCAGCCAAGGCGTCGCCAAGGAGCGCCTCCGCCCCCAGGGTTTCGCGGCGGCCTATCCCCTGGCGAGCAATGGTTCCGAGGACGGCCGGGGCATGAACCGCCGCACCGAGATCGTGCTTGGGCAATGACAGAATGGCCAATCACCTGCCCTCCCCCCCTTCTCGGATGCACCCATCCCTGGTAGCCCTTTCCTGCGCCGGCCTGAGTCTGGCCGCCTGGGGAATCGGCTGGCGACACCCCCAGCTCGGCTTCCTCGGGCTGGGCCTTGCCCTCGGGAGCGGCATCGGCCTCTGGCTGGGCCACTTCCGGGCCCAGAAGGAACTGCAGGCCCGCCAGACCCTTCTCCTGGAGTTGAACCAGAGCCTCGACGAGCAGGTGCAGGCCCGGACGCTCCGCCTGATGCAGACCATCGAGGACCTGGAGTCCTTCAACCGGATGATCACCCACGATCTGCGCTCTCCCCTGACGGGGCTCATGACAGGCCTGGAGGTCCTCACCCTGAAAATGACTGAGGAAAGGCCCGAACAGTTGATCTCCCGCCTGGATGCGCTGCGCGGATGCGCGGATCGGATGCGGGACCTGATCGAAGGACTCCAGGAACTGGCCCTGATCTCCGGTCGCCTGCCCTTCCTGCAGGCCGTGGACATCTCCCACTATTCCGATCTGGTCCTCCGGCACCTCCAGCAGAAGGAACCGAGCCGCTCGGTGCGCTGGGAGATCGAACCCGGATTATCCGTCCTCGGAGATCCCAACCTCATCCGCATCGGCCTGGAGAACCTCCTGGGCAATGCCTGGAAATACACGGTGGGCCGGGCACCGGCAGAGATTTCGGTACGGCGCGGGCCCGGACCGGGCAGGATCATCGAGATCCAGGACAACGGCATGGGTTTCGATATGACCAGGGCGTCCGGCCTCTTCCAGCCCTTCCAGCGCCTGCACACGAACCCCCAGATCCCGGGCCACGGCATCGGGCTCTCCATTGTGAAGCGCGTCATGACCAAGCACGGAGGGAGGGTTTCCGCCGAGAGCTCGCCTGGACGAGGGGCCACCTTCCGGCTCGAGTTCTCGGAGGTCTAGGACCTGTCGAAGACCCGAACCGGAACGGCTTGAAACAAGGACACCCAAGGCTCGGGGAACGGAG
>JAYSNJ010000115.1:0-10266 GCA_043723905.1 Holophagaceae bacterium | reverse complement strand
GCGATCCCGAGCATGCGGTCGTGGCGGTGACCGAAGGCATCATGCGCGTCCTCAGCCGGCCCGAGCTGGAGGCGGTCATCGGCCATGAACTGGGGCATGTGAAGCACCGGGACATCCTCATCGGAAGCCTGGCGGCCGTGCTGGCCCAGGCCATCATGTTCCTCTCGCGCATGGCCATGTGGGTGAGCCCCCGGGACGAGGAGGGCCGATCCAACCCCATCGCGGGCATCGCCATCATGATCCTGGGCCCGCTGGCGGCCATCCTGCTCCAGATGGCGCTGAGCCGCTCCCGGGAATACCTGGCCGACGACTACAGCGCCCACCTCACGGGGCGGCCCGACATGCTGGCCTCGGCCCTGGAGCGCCTCCAGGCCTACAACCAGCAGCTGCCCATGCAGGCTGCGCAGCCCGCCACGGCCCACATGATGATCGTGAACCCGCTGAGCGGAGGCGGGCTCATGAGCCTGTTCTCCACCCACCCGCCCATGGCGGTCCGGGTGGAGCGGCTGAGGCGGATGCCCATCGAGGCCCGTTGACCCATTCTTGAACTGCTGCGCGATCCGGCCGATAGGCCCTCATATGCGGGATCGCCTCGGCAAATTCGAGATCCTGCGCCCCATCGGCAAGGGCGCCATGGGCGAGGTCTACCTGGGTCGGGACACCAAGCTGGGGCGGGAGGTGGCCCTGAAGGTGATCCATGGGGGTTCGGCCTTCGGTGCCGAGGCCCAGGAACGGTTCGACCGGGAGGCCCGGGCTGCGGCTGCCCTGAACCACCCGAACGTGGTGACGGTCTTCGAGTTCGGCGAGGATGAAGGCATTCATTTCCTTGTCATGGAATATGTGGAGGGAGAGGAACTGGAGGCGCTCATCCAGGGCGGAAAGGCGCCCAAGGATGAGCTCCTGGAGATCCTCGCGCAGGTTTGCGACGGACTGGCCTATGCCCATGGCAAGGGGGTCATCCACCGGGACATCAAGCCTTCCAATGTCCTCGTCACACGACATGGCAACCGCGCCCACGCCAAGCTCATGGACTTCGGAGTGGCTCAGATGGGGGCCTCCAACCTGACCCAGTCCGGCATCTGGATGGGCACCGTGAACTACATGGCCCCTGAGTACCTGGATAGCGGCAAGGCCAGCGC
The DNA here is from genome assembly GCA_043723905.1 of Holophagaceae bacterium. GTDB lineage: Bacteria > Acidobacteriota > Holophagae > Holophagales > Holophagaceae > JAYREN01. The sequence continues at coordinate 9,127 of JAYSNJ010000115.1, read as the reverse complement.
CAGTTCAGACCTCTTCGCCATGGGCGTCATGCTCTATGAGGTTCTCACCGGGGGACGCAAGCCGTTCCTGGGTGATACCGCCACGTCGGTCCTCAACCGCATCCTGCTCTATCCCCCAGAACCCATGGATCCGCAGGTCCTGACGAAGGTGCCAGGCCAGATGATGACCGTCGTGGAACGGGCCCTGGCCAAGAACCCCGGGGACCGCTACCCGGATGCAGACGCCATGGCCAAGGCCATCCGGGATGGGCTGGCGGCGCCCATTGAACTGCCTCCTCCTGCCTTGCCGAAACCCGCCATCGACATCTCCACCTCCGCCATCCGTGTGGGCAGGGCCGGACAGGGGCAATGCCTGAGCCTGAAGGTGGCGCTCCGCAACACCAAGCCCGGGGGGGAGATCCACGTGATGCCCGGCGTCTACCGGGAATCGGTCGTGGTCGACAAGGACGTGACCATCCTTGGCCTCGGGGAGGCCTCCGAGGTGATCATCGAGGGCAGCGGGGGGCCGGCCTTTCATCTGAAGGGACGAGCGGCGAGACTGCGAGGCCTCACCATTCGTGCCGCCGCCGGGGAAGCGGCGGTTCACATCGCCGGGTGCGATCCCATTCTGGACGGCTGCGTGATCGAGGGATCCGCCGCGTGCGCCGTCCTGGAAGCCGGGGCCACGCCTCTGTTCAAGGGCTGTACCTTCCGGGCGCAAGGTGGCCTGGGAGTCCAGGTGGGGGAAGGGGCCCAGGCCCGACTCGAACATGGATCCGTGGAGGATTTCGGCCCCTGCGGTCTCCATGTGGGCCCAGGGGCCCAGGCGGTGCTCCAGGGCGTGAGCTTCAAGACAGGGTGTGGCGTCGGGCTGCGGGTCCAGGCCCGGGGCCAGGCCGTGCTCGACAGCTGCTCCATCGAGGGCGCGCAGGCCTCGTCGGTGGAAGTGGAGCCGGATGGCCGGGTGCAGCTCAGCCGCTGCCGCCTGTCGGACAGTCGTTTCGCGGGTGTACTCGCCCTTGAGCGCAGCCACGCGATGCTGGAGAACTGCGAAGTGACTGCCAACACCTGCTCGGGCATCCACGTCCTGGCCGGGGCGAATGTCATGATGCGCCAATGCCGCATCCACGAGAACCCGGGGTTCGGCCTTTCAGTCATGGACCGGGGGCTGGCGACCCTGGACCAGTGCCAGATCCAGACCAACGGGGGGGCGGGTCTCCTCATCCACCACGGGGCCACCGTCCAGGCCCGGGGTTGCCTGTTTTCCGAAGGGCTTTCCCTGGGAGTGGACTGCGCCGAGGGGGGACAGGGCGTCCTGGATGGATGTGAAATCGTCGGCAACGCCGGTGTCGGTGTGCAGGTCGAATCCGGAGGCAACCTGCTGCTGGTCCGGTGCACGCTGAAGGAGGGCCGGGACACCGGGCTCCTGCTGCTGGAGGATTCCCAGGTCACCCTGGAGGAATGCGTGCTGCACCGCAATTCCCGGGGCGGCATCCTGCTGGCTCGGGACGCAGCCGATCCCGTGATGCGCGGTGCCAACCGCATCGAGGACGGACTGCAGCGCGTGGATGCCAATGGCAACCTGGTGAAGGTCGCCCCCCTCGGCCACGGCTAGCCCTGGGCCAGGGCGTCCACCTGGGCCAGCCAGCCCTCATCCCCATCCCGGGGTGACGCGAGGGCCCGGATGGCGGGATCCCCCTCCAGGGCTGGGCGGGCATCCTGAGGAACAAACAGGCCCACGGGCACCTCGTGCAGGTTGCCCAATTGGCTGAGCAGGGTGCGGATCTCCGTCAGGGGATGGGCCAGGTCTCCTTCCAGGGCGGCGAGCAACAGGCGCTGGGAGGCGTCCCGGTCTTCCCGGAGGTGATGCAGGGCTGGATGCAGGGAATCCAGGACGGTGAGGCGAAGGTAGCCGGCTTCGCCCAGGGATTGGCAGACCCCGTCCCGTTCGGGGCCAGGGGGCATGGCCAGGACCACTCCGAGGCAACGCCGTCCCAGGCGCAGCAGGGCGTCCGGCGTCTGGACCCCAGCCGGGTTGACCCGGCTGCCGACCTTCTGGACCAGGTCGGGGCTGGTGCCTCCGGCGTTGAGGATCTCCCGCGGCGGGGCGCCTGATCCCGCCGGAGAGCGTGCCAGGCGATCCCTGAGATCCAGCACTTCCTGGAGCTGGGCAAGCTCTCCGGACCGCAGGTCGCCAAACTGCACCCCCACGATGACTTCATTGAAGCGCTCGTAGGCATGGGAGACCTGGCCCCTCGCCTCGAAGACCGGCAATCTCGGGAGATCCCGGATCTTCAGGGCGGGAAGGGCCTTGCCACGCTCGAAGAAACCCAACCCGGCGCTCACCCGCAGATGGTCGTCCAGCCGCATGGCCCGGTCCACCCGGAAGGCCAGGCCCCCGAGGCACAGGTTCACCAGGGTTCCGGCGAAGCCGTACCCGGGAATGCTAGCGTCCTGGGCCATCACGTAGGCGTTCTCCCGGGGGCGGAAAGGGTACCGCTTGTGATGACGCCGATCCGTCTGGATCAGGCGGCCCGGGAGCGTGAAGGAATAGAGCAGGTAGGCATCGCGCCCGAGGAAGGTCAGGGGGGCCTCGAAGCGCTGGTCGCCCACCGAGAAGAGCATCACGAACAGAGCCCCCCTGGGCAGTTCGTGGGGCAGGGGGCGAATCAGCTTGAGGCGGACTTCCCCTTGCTCCGCATCGATGGCGTGGAGGTGCGAGGTGTAGGGCAAGGTATGGGCGCCTTCCACCCGGATGGGGAATTCGGCCTCTGAGAGACGCAGCTCTTTAAGGACCCGGCGGATCAGCACGGGGTCATCCACGGGTGTGCCACGCCCGCCGACCACAGGTGTCTTCGCCTGGTTCATGGCCCCCCGCCCCGATTCCCATTGAATCGGACGGTGGAGCCATTGGGGTGAATTCCGGGCCGGGGCCCGCCGGAGGTCAGACGTTGAAGAGGAAGTGCATGACATCCCCGTCGTTCACCACGTATTCCTTCCCTTCCGTCCTCATCTTCCCCACGTCCTTGGCCCCCTGCTCTCCGCGGCACTGGATGAAGTCCGCGTAGGCGATGACCTGGGCCCGGATGAAGCCCTTCTCGAAGTCGGTATGGATCACGCCAGCCGCCTGGGGGGCCGTGTCGCCCTTGTGGATGGTCCAGGCCCGCACTTCCTTCACGCCGGCCGTGAAGTAGGTCTGCAGGCCCAGCAGGTCATAGCTCGCATGGATCAGCACATTGAGACCGGGCTCGGCCAGCCCCGCTTCTTCCAGGAACAGAGGGCGGTCCTCTTCGGGGAGGTCCTGGATCTCCGCCTCCAGCTTGGAGCAGATCGGTATGCAGGGGGCGTGGCGCTCGGCGGCCAGGGCCTGCAGCTTCAGGTAGTGGGCATTGCCCTCGGGGTTGCGGATGTCCTCCTCCCCGATGTTGCCCACGAACAGGGTTGGCTTCAGGGTGAGCAGGCCGTAGGACTTGATGATCGTCCGGTCCTCCAGGGAGAGGCCGGCCTTGCTGGCCCACTGCCCCTGGTCCAGCTGGGTGAAGACCCGCTCCAGAACGGACACCAGGGCCTGGGATTCCTTGTTCCCGAGCTTGGCGATCTTGCGGTGGCGCTCCAGCCCCTTCTCGACGGCATCCAGGTCCTTGATGACCAGTTCGGTTTCGATGATGCCAAGGTCCCGCTCAGGGTCGACACCTCCCTCCACATGGGTGACATTTTCATCCTCGAAGCAGCGGACCACCTGGACGATGGCATCGGTTTCCCGGATGTGGCCGAGGAAGGCGTTTCCCAATCCCTCACCCTTGCTCGCACCCCGGACCAGGCCCGCGATGTCCACAAATTCCTGGGCGGCCGGAAGGATTCTCTGGGGTTTCACGATGTCGGCCAGGCAGGCCAGCCGGGGATCCGGCACGTCCACCACCCCCGTATTGGGCTCGATGGTGCAGAAGGGATAATTGGCCGAGGCCGCGCCCGCGCGGGTAAGGGCGTTGAAAAGGGTGGACTTCCCCACATTCGGGAGTCCCACGATGCCACAGGCAACAGCCATTCAAACCTCCAAGCCTTCCAGTATCTCAGAGGAGACCTGTGACGAAAAGAACCGCTTCCGGGGCTTGCGCACCTGGCCGCCACGGCATACTCTCCCCGCCAAGGTCACATGTGCAGGACAGGAGGGACGGCATGATCGTGCGGGCAGAATGGCCGGGCTATGTGGTGGACGTCCTCGTCCGCCCCGGCCAGGAAGTGGAAGAGGATGAGCCCTTGATGATCCTGGAGCTCACGGACTCCTCCCGCACGGCCTTCTACATCAACGCGCCTGAAGGCGGGAAGATCCGGGAGATCCTCATCGAAGAGGGCGATTTCGCCTACGAGGACGATGATCTCGTGGTCCTGGGCGATTCGGATAAGGACGACTAGGCGGGTACACTGTGCCATCGTTCTGATGAGGTGACCGATGGCTTTGGTGCGTGCCGAGATGGCGGGGAAGGTCCTGGAAGTCTGCGTGGCGGAGGGCGACTCCGTGGGCGAGGACCAGGATCTCGTCATCATCGAGAGTATGAAAATGCAGATTCCAGTGGGCAGCCCCGAGGAGGGAACGGTCAAGAAAGTGTTCGTGACACCTGACCAGTTCCTGAACGAGGGAGATCCCATCGTTGAATTGGCGTGAGGTTCCTCGTGCGCGATGCATCTGGTGTTGAGGTCTGGCGTATCCCCGCAGGGGATACCCAGAGAAGGAGGCCTCTCGTGCGCGAGAAGACGATGTTGGAGGTCTGGCGTATCCCCGCAGGGGATACCCAGAGGATGCAGATTCCAGTGGGCAGCCCCGAGGAGGGAACGGTCAAGAAGGTGCTCGTGACACCTGACCAGTTCCTGAACGAGGGAGACCCCATCGTGGAGCTGGGGTGACATGGAGATCCGCCTCGAACGCCTGACTGGCGACGATGAAGGCATTGTCCTGCTGGGCCTGGACCGGCCCGCGGCGAAGAATGCCCTGGGCCGCACCCTGATGGCCGAGTTCCGGCAGGCCCTTGCGGAATTGCGCAGCGATCCCCACGTGCGAGTAGTGGTGGTGCACAGCCACGTGCCCGGGGTCTTCTGCGCGGGAGCGGACCTCAAGGAACGGGCGGAGATGCCGCCATCCGAGGTCGCCACCTTCGTGCTTGGCCTGCGGGCGGGGTTCACGGAGCTGGAGGATCTGCCCGTGCCTGTCATTGCCGTCCTCGAAGGCGTGGCCTTCGGGGGCGGGCTGGAACTGGCCCTGGCGGCGGATCTGCGGGTGGCGGGCGTCGAGGCGAAGGTCGGCCTAGTGGAGACCACCCTGGCGATCATTCCCGGGGCCGGAGGCACCCAGCGGCTCCCTCGCCTTATCGGAGGCTCCCGTGCCAAGGAACTGATCTTCACGGGGAGGCGCGTGGGGGCCGCCGAGGCCGAGCGCCTCGGACTGGTGGATCATCTGGTTCCTGCCGGGCAGGCCCTGGACGCGGCGCTCGGGCTTGCCCGGGAGATCCTGCCCAACGGGCCGGTGGCCCTGCGCATGGCCAAGCTGGCCGTGAACCGCGGGCTCGACCTGGACCGGGACGCGGGCCTGGCCTTCGAGCAGGCCTGCTACGCCCAGGTGATCCCCACCCAGGATCGGGAGGAAGGGCTGGCGGCCTTCCGGGAGAAGCGCAAGCCCCGGTACCGGGGCGAGTGATGAGTCATCCCCACGCCCCCACGACCACCGGTCGACTCGCCCTCAGCTCCCTCGTTTTTGCCTTGAACTTCCTGGTGCAGGGACTGGGGGGACTCTGGACGGGGTCCCTGGGACTGGTGTCAGACAGCCTGGAGAATCTCAACGACACCGTCGTGAATCTGCTGGCCCTGGGCAGCATCCGCGTGGCGAACCGGAAGGAGCCGGACGCACACTGGACCTACGGATGGCATCGGCTCGAGATCTTCAACACCCTCCTGCGGGTCGGCCTCCTGGTGGTGCTCGCTGCCGCCGTGCTCTTCGAGGCCTGGCAGCGGATCCAGCATCCGCATCCCATCAAGCTGGGATGGGCCATCGGCTTTTCCGCCCTGGGCCTGGCGCTGAACCTCACGGCCACCTTCGTGCTGCTGCCTCCGAAAGGCAGCCGTCAGGAACACGATCTGAACCTGCGCAGCGCCTACCTCCATGCTCTGGGGGACAGCCTGGCCAACGTCGCCGTCATGCTCTCCATGATCGTGATCCGGCTGACAGGGTGGCGCTGGGTCGATCCCCTCCTGGCTGCCTGCATCTCGGTCCTCATCCTGCGCGGGGCGGTGCTGCTGCTCCGGGACGCCCTCAGGATCCTGATGCACAAGGCGCCCTTCGACCAGGAGGAGGCCCGTGTGGAGCTCCTGAAGCTTCCCGGCATCCTCGGCGTCGAGGACCTCCGCTCCTGGCGCGTCTGCAGCCACCTGACCGTCTGCTCCGCCCACGTCATCGTGGAGGCTCAGCGCCTGGACGAGACGGAACACCACCTGGAGGACATCGAGCGCCTCATGTCCGAACGCTTCGGCGTGAGGCATCTCACCCTGCACTTCGAGACGCAGGAGATGGCGGACCGGCACCATCACCGCTTCATCCACCAGCATGAGGCCGCGGGGGAGGCCGATCCAGTCCACCATGGGCAGCATCTCCACGAGCACCCCCACGAGCATTGAGTTGTGGGCGGACAAGAAAAGGGCGGCCAGGGCCGCCCTTTTCTTGTCCGCAAGAGGTGAAGCTTCAACCCATCCCGTGCTTCTTCATGATGGCGGCACGTTGCGAGTCGTATTCCACCTGATTGATGAGCTGGCCGTCGAAGAGTTCCTTCAGTTCCGTCAGCTCATCCTTCAGGGACTTGGCGGGGGTGGCGGCGGGGGCGTTCCCGGCGGGGAAGCCCTGCTGACCCATGCCCTGGGCGGCACCGGCCATCTGCTGGCCCATCATGTTGCCCATGCCGAAGCCCAGACCCACACCCATGCCCATGCCGGCGACGCCGCCGGGATTCTGGGCCGCGAGGGGGATGGCATCAGCCACCTGCATCTGCGTGTAGGCGCCCATGACCGGGGCCATCATGCCCACGCCGGTGCGCTTGTCCATCATGGCCTCGACCTCTTCGGGGAGGCTGATGTTCTCCACGAAGAACTTCGACAACTCCAGGCCCATGGTCTTGAACTCATCCTGGAGCTTCTGCTTCACCAGTTCGGAGAGCTCGTCGTACTTGGCTGCCAGGTCCAGGGCGGGGATCTTGGCTTCGCCGAGGGTATCCGTGAAGCGGCTCATGATGGTCTTGCGGAGCTGCTCGGAGATGTCAGGCACGGTGTAGACGCCGTTGGTGCCCACCAGCTGCTTGAGGAAGGTGCCGCTGTCCACCACCTTGATGGAGTAGATGCCGAAGGCCCGGATGCGCAGCATGCCGAAGTCGGCGTCGCGCATCATGATCGGGTTGGACGTGCCCCACTTCAGGTCGTTGTAGAGCTTGGTGGAGATGAAGTAGACATCGCTCTTGAAGGGGCTCTCGAAGCCGTACTTCCACCCCTTCAGAGTGGCCAGGATCGGCAGGTTCTGGGTGGTGAGGCGGTGCGTGCCCGGCTTGAACACGTCGGCCAGCTGCCCTTCATTGACGAATACGGCTTCCTGGCTCTCCCGCACGACCAACTGCCCGCCGTTCTGGATCTCCTGGCCCCGCATGGGGAAACGCCAGGCCAACGTGTCGTTGGAATCATCCAGCCACTCGAGGATGTCGAGGAATTGGGCTTTGCCCCAGTCCATCAGACCCATGTGTCGTTCTCCTTGCGGCACTGGCCGCGTCCCTAGATTCTAGGCCGCGTTGTCAAGCAATGCAGGGCGGGGCCTGTGGAAAACCGGCGAACGGTCGCCTCGGTCCGGCCGGCGGGCACCCTGGTCGGCGGGAAAGTGATCTCAGCCCCCCTTCACCACCCGGATGGGCGATTCCTTGGCCTTGCCCTTGGCAGCGGGCTGGTCGATTCGGGTCTTGGAGTGGACGGTGCGCGTGTCGCTGTCGATGATGCACCGCCAGCCCTTCGCCTCGTTGGCCATGTGGACGTCCACCTCCCAGCCACCCGAAGCCCCGTTCAGGGGTACGCGCCGGGCACTGACCGCCCTTCCGCCGGTCTCCTGCTCCGCGATCGCCTTGGCCTCTTTCGAGGACTTGACCACCCCAGTGGTGTGTTTCTTCGGGATCTTCGCCGAGGCGCAGAGGGGTGGGGCCGGGGCGAGGACGCAGGCCAGGGCCAAGGTCAGGAACGGACGTGACATAAATGACTCCATGGTGGAAAGAAGGATTCTAAACCAGACCCCTGACCGTGGCCACTGGAGACCGGCCTAGGCCTCCTGTTCAACGGTCCAAGGGAACAGGGGACTGCCCGGGCCCCTGAAAAGACGATGAGTCGATCTTGTATTAAGGGCTGCCTGGGCGCATCCTCTGCGGTGCGTTCGGGGACGGTCACGGTCACCCCGGAATGGTTCGGTGCGCGCCGCCTCCCCGGGCAATTCGGAGGAGGGCACCCTATGTCAGACAAGACCGCCGATCTCGCAGGACCGGGCATCAGCACCTACGAGGAGGTCGAGAAGATCCTCCCGGTGGGATACAAGCCCCTGCTGAACCGCATGGACACCCAGAGAGCCGTGTTCGGGGTGAAGCGGTACATCGAGGACCATCTCTGCAAGGTGTTGAGCCTCGACATGGTGCAGGTGCCGCTGATCGTGGACCGTGCCAGCGGGGTGAACGATTACCTCGACCGCGACGGGTCGAGGACACCCGTGGAGTTTCCCTGCGGGCTCGGTCTTGGGAAACCCATCCAGGCGCAGGTGGTGCAGGCGGCCACGAAGTGGAAGCGGATGGCGCTGGCCCAGTTCGGCTGCCAGCCCGGCGAAGGCATCTGCACGGATATGCGCGCGGTCCGGAAGGACTACTTCCTGGATCACGACCACAGCTCCTACGTGGACCAGTGGGACTGGGAACGGCGGATGACGGCCGACCAGCGGAACCTCGACTTCCTGAAGGACACCGTCCGGAAGATCTGGAAGGTGATCGTGGGGGCAGGGCGCGAGGCCCAGGTCCAGTTTCCGGCCCTGAAGTCGAACCTGTACCCGGATTTCCCCGAGGAACTGATGTTCATCCATGCCGAGGATCTGCTGGAG
>JAYSNJ010000114.1:0-1557 GCA_043723905.1 Holophagaceae bacterium | reverse complement strand
CTTCAGCCAGGGCAGCCAGAGCGAGGAAGCCTTCACCGCCATCCTCCGCGACAAGGCCATCCCCCAGCTGGCGCGCTGGAAGGAACGCTTGGCGACGGAGCCCCTCTTCCAGCCCAAGGCCCGCTATGGCTACTTCCCCGTGCAGGCCGAAGGTGATGGATTGCGCGTGTTCGACCCGGCCGATCCCAAGCGGCCCCTGGCCCTGCTCGCCTTCCCCCGTCAAGCCTCAGGCCGCCGCCTCTGTATCACGGATTTCTTCCGCGCCGACCAGACCGACGTGCTGGCTCTTCAGCTGGTCACCCTGGGCCAGGCCGCGGCGGATCACGCCGCGAAGTTGTACAAGGAAGATGGCTACGCGGACTACTTCGCCTTCCACGGCCTGGCCACGGAACTCACGGAAGCCTACGCCGAGCGCCTCCACGCCCGCATCCGCCGCGAATTGGGCGTCCACACGAAGGATCTGCCGGGGCGTGCCCTCTTCGCCCAGGGCTACCAGGGTTCCCGCTACTCCTATGGCTACCCCGCCTGCCCCGATCTGGAAGGCAATGGCCCCCTCCTGGATCTGCTGCGTGGACCCGAGATTGGCGTGACCCTCAGCGACAGCCACCAGATGGATCCCGAATACAGCACCAGCGCCCTGGTGGCCTGGCATCCCCAGGCGCGCTACTTTTCCGTGTGAGGGTGTGGGAGATCCGCCAACAGGGCCCTGGCCTTGTCCATGTTCTTCTGCCGAAATTCCTTGAACTCAGCCTCAGAGATGAGTCCGCTCTGCTTCAGCTGTTCCAGTTTCTCCAGTTCGACCTTCAAATCGAAAACCGCCGAACTGGATGGCGCCGCCTGCCCACTGCCCGTCGTCCCCCGACCGGCCGGGCCGAGTGCCGGCGTGGCCACCAAGGATGAACGGACGGGCCCCCCGGCTTTCAGCTCCTCGAGGGTTCCGAAGGACTCGACCTTGCCCCCGACGAAGCGGATGAACCGAGAGCGGCTATTGATTTTGATGGCGCCGTACCGATCGTAAGCCTCGTACTCATGCAGTTCCGAGTCATTGACCACGGAGATCCGGGAAGCTCCCCCGACCCGTTCGATGACCTCTTTCTTGGTCAGCCCGACCTGGATCTTGGACATATCCAGATCAGGTCGTTTACAGCCCATGGCGACGGCGACAAGGACCATGAGCATGGGGGCGGCTAGGAACCATCGCATGGGAGGATCTCCAGTTCGAGGCGGGAAAGCCCATGGTGTGTTGGGGACCCGACACCAGCAGTGTGCCAGACAACCCCTTCACCGGATCTGGGCGGACCAGGACCGGGTTCTGGAATGGCAGGCGAGGGGCCCCCAATCCCGGCCTGGCGGTCCTCCTCAACCCATCGCTTCTAAAGACCTTCTGTGAAGACAACGAAAAGGGGTTGTCAGCCGGACGGGTCGGCGCTACCTTTCTTCACCGGCCCCTTGGGGTCGTTTTCATCGAGATCCTTGTCAGTTCCATAGCGAGTTATCCAGAAAGGTGGAGGGACGGGCCCTGTGAAACCTTGGCAACCTGCGAAAGCAAGGTGCCAA
>JAYSNJ010000113.1:0-29748 GCA_043723905.1 Holophagaceae bacterium | reverse complement strand
CACCACGCCGGCCACCACCAGCGCCGACAACGGGGCCAGCTTCCAGGTCACCGTCACCAGCGGCACCCAGTCCATCACCAGCCAGGCCGCCCTCCTCACGGTGACATCCAGCACTCTCAGCATCACGACTCAGCCGAAGAGCCGGACGGTCTCGGCCCCGGAGGGCGCCACCTTCACGGTGCTGGCCAGTGGCAGCAGCCTCGGCTACCAGTGGCGGAAGAACGGCACTGCCATCAGCGGCGCCACGACCTCGAGCTACACAATCGGCGCCACGGATCTCAACGAGATCTCGGCGATGTACAGCGTGGTGGTGAAGAGCGGCACCAGTTCGGTCACCAGCGAGAACGCCACCCTCACGGTCATGGCCCCCAATCCCACCTACGCCGGGGATCCCGTCACGATCCCGAACCGGCCCCAGACCGTGCTGCCTTCCTACACGCTGGGCGCAGCCTTTCCCAACGGCTCCTTCCGCTTCGGCTACGACGAAGGCCTGAAGAACCCCCTCTGGACGGCCTACGCCAACTTCAAGTTCATCACGGCCTTCTCCAATGGCACCCGCTCCTTCCAGGCCGATCCCCGGCTGGCTTCGCCCCAGGTGACGGATGGGGACTACTCGGGCAGCGGCTGGACCCGCGGCCACCAGGTGATGATGTCGGATCTGGCCTACCGCTACGGGGCCCAGGCCGGCACGGACACCTGCCGCCTTTCGAACATCGCCCCCCAGAAAGACACCCACAACAACAACTTCTGGAACAACCTGGAGCAGATCGTCGGAGGCAGCAATCCCACCACCTGGGTGCCCGGCCTCGCCGACAAGTTCAACCGCATCTGGATCTACACGGGCCCGGTGTTCTCGGCCACCCCCGCCCGCTTCAGCACCAAGAACATCGCCATTCCCACGGCCTTCTTCAAGATCATCGTGCGGGAAAGCGCCCCCGGCGCCCCCAAGGTGCTCGCTGTGCTGGCCCCCCACGACTACACTCCGGCCAATGCCGATCTCTGGAAATACGTGACCACGGTGGCCCGCGTAGAGGAACTGACCGGCCTCAGCCTCTTCCCCTTCCCCGCCAGCCCCCTGCCGGCCGAGTTCCTCACCACTGTGGAAGTCCGCGGATGGGGCGCCCCCTTCGAGGAGAGCGCCCGCCCCAACGTGCATGTGATCCAGCCCAGCTGGGACTGCACCCTTGCCCAGGGGACGCTCCAGAGTTTCCAGGGCGCCGCCACCAGTTCCAACAGCTCGGTGGTGAGCAGCAGCTGGACCTTCGGGGACGGCAACAGCGCCAGCGGAATGAACACCACCCACACCTACACCAGCACGGGCACCTACACCGTCACCTTCACCGCCCAGGACGCCCTCGGCACCAGCAACAGCCTCACACGGATCATCACCGTGAATTAGGCGTCGGAGATTCATGCGAGTCATCGTTCGGGCCCCTCTTTGGGGCCCGAACGCTTCGTGAAGTCACGGACGAGAGCCTTCCGGGAGTGGGCGCAGCACCAGGACCGCAAGGGGGGGAAGGGTGAGGGACAGGGACCAGGGACGCCCCATCCAGGGAGCGTTCTCGGCCCGCAGTTCGCGGTCCCCGTTCCCCAGGTTGCTGCCGCCGTAGAGCTCCGAATCGGTGTTGAGGACCTCTTCGTACAGACCCGGCCTGGGCACACCAATGCGGTACCCATCCCTGGGCACGGGCGTGAGATTGACCACCACCAGCAGACAGGCCTCCCCGGCCCAGCGGATGAAGGCGAGCACGGACTGCCGGGCGTCGTGGCAGTCGATCCATTCGAAGCCCTGCCATTCGAATTCGAAACGGTGCAGGGCGGATTCGGCGCGGTAGAGGGCGTTCAGGTCCTTCACCAGCCGCTGCAGTCCCTGGTGAAGGGGATACTCCAGCACGTACCAGTCCAGGGTGGCGCTGGCGTTCCATTCCAGCCCCCGGCCGTACTCCGTGCCCATGAAGAGCAGCTTCTTTCCGGGGTGGGTGAACTGGTAGGCGTAGAGGGCCCGCAGGTTGGCGAAGCGCTGCCACTCGTCCCCGGGCATCTTGTTCTGCATGGACCCCTTGCCATGCACCACCTCGTCGTGGCTGAAGGGCAGGACGAAGTTCTCCGTGAAGGCATAGAGCATGCTGAAGGTCAGCAGATCCTGGTGGTAGGAGCGGTGGATGGGCTCATGGCTCATGAAGCGCAGCGTGTCGTTCATCCAGCCCATGTTCCACTTCAGATCGAAGCCGAGGCCCCCCAGGTAGGTGGGACGGCTCACCAGCGGCCAGGAGGTGGATTCCTCGGCGATCATGAGGATGCCGGGACAGCGCCCGTGCACCACCACGTTGAGTTCCCGCAGGAAGTCGATGGCCTCCAGGTTCTCCCGGCCCCCGAAGGCGTTGGGCAGCCACTGTCCCTCCTGGCGCGAGTAGTCCAGGTAGAGCATGGAGGCCACCGCGTCCACACGCAGGCCATCCAGATGCATCTCCTCCAACCAGAACAGGGCACTGGAGAGGAGGAAGCTCCGCACCTCGTGGCGCCCGAAGTTGAAGATCAGCGTGGACCAGTCCTGGTGCTCGCCCAGGCGCGGATCCTCGTGCTCGTACAGGGCCGTCCCATCGAAGCGCGCCAGGCCGTGGGCGTCCTTGGGGAAATGGGCCGGCACCCAGTCCACCAGCACGCCGATGCCGTTCCGATGGCAATGATCGACGAAGTACCGGAAATCCTCAGGATCGCCATGGCGGCTGGTGGGGGCGAAATAGCCCGTGGCCTGGTAGCCCCAGGAGAGATCGAAGGGGAATTCCGTGACGGGCATGAGTTCGAGATGGGTGAAGCCCATCTCCTGGGCATAGGCCACCAGGCGATGGGCCAGCTCCCGGTAGGTGAGGAATTCCCCCTGCGGGCCGCGCGCCCAGGAACCCAGGTGGACCTCATAGGTGGACATGGGGCCGTGCTGCCAGTCATGACGCGCCCTCGCCTCCAGCCAGGGGGCGTCCTGCCATGGGAAGGCCTGGGCGGAGGGCACGATGGAAGCGGTGCAGGGGCGAGCCTCGAAACGCTGGCCGTAGGGGTCGGCCTTGAGATGGACCTGGCCCGTATCCCGGTCGCGGAGCTCGAACTTGTACAGGGCCTCCGGCTCCAGACCCGGGATGAACAGTTCCCAGACACCCGATCCGGGGCGCACACGCATGGGATGGCGGCGGCCATCCCAGCGGTTGAAGGGCCCCACCACGCTCACCCGCTCCGCGTTGGGCGCCCACAGGGCGAAGAGCACGCCGTTCACCTCGCCCACCGCGTGCTCCCGGGCGCCCAGGAACCGGTAGGCGTTCCAGTGGCGCCCCTCCCCGAAGAGATGGAGATCGAAATCCGAGAGCTGGGGTCCGAAGGTGTAGGGGTCATGGGCGCTGTGCTCCCGGCCGTCGGCATCCTGCCAGATGAGCCGGTAGTGCGGCGGCAACCCTGAACCCTCCCCCCGCCACTGGAAGAGATCGCTGCCCTTCACCCGCGTGAGGTGTCGATCGCCCTCGGGAATGGAGACTTCGGAAGCGTCGGGGAGGAAGGCTCGCACCACCGTTTCCGCCCCGCCACCGTGGCGGCCCAGGAGGGAGAAGGGGTCGTGGTGGCGGGCCTCGGCGAGCCGGCAGAGTTCCGACGCGAAGGCGTCCGCCTGCCGCCTGGCCTCCTCGGGGCGCGTTTCCCCCAGCACGGGCTTGGAAGGATCCATGGAGCCTCCGGACCACTGTGATTTGGGAAGAATTCTACGTCCAGGAAGGGCAGCAGGAAGCCCGAAAAGTTGGGAAGGGGGCCTCGGGTTGCGAGCCTGCACCACGCGCCGGCTCGAAGAGGAGCCTTGATTGCCCCTTGTCGCGTTGGGGGTATCGTCTTCTTGCCCCCTTCGAAGGACTCCCATGCACCTCCGCACCCTGCTCATCCCCGCCTTCACCCTGGCCCTCCAGGCCCAGTCTCCCGTGGTGGAGGTCCTCACCCAGGGCCCCCTCTCCCAGGCGGAGGCGACCCTGAAGAACACTTCGGACGGGGAGCGCTTCGGTCTGGGGGTGGCCCAGACTCTTCGCGCCCTGGAGCATCTGGGCCAGGGACTGTATCGCCATGGCAGCAAGGCCCAAATCCTGCCCGTGCTCCGCCTCCCCGTGCCCGCCAACCCGAACCCTGAGCCCATCGATGCCGAAGGGTTGCGCCGGCTCCTGAAGACCTTCCAAGCCGATCTCGCCAAGGCCGAGAAGACCCTTCAGAAGGTCAAAAACTCGGACTTCAAGGTGCCCCTGCCCCTGGGGCGCGTGAAACTGGACCTGGACGGCGATGGGAAGGCCACGGATCGGCTGCTCGACCTAGCCGGTGCCCTGCGAGGAGGCCTGCCGGAAGGCCTGGACGGCGATCTGGAGGTGGCCTTCGACGCCACCGATGCCGCCTGGCTCCAGGGCTACACCCACCTCCTCATGGGCCTGACGGACCTGCTCCTGGCCATAGATCTCCAACCCCATTGGAACCAGATCGGACCCCTGCTCTTCGAGCGTCCCCTTCCCCAGGACACACCGCCTCGGGACGAGGCCGAGACCACCCTGCGCCTCAAGGACCCCAGGGCCCTGGGCCGCCTGCGCAGGCATCTCGTGACCATGTGCGCCCTCTCCCGCACCACCTGGCGCCGGGCCCTGGCCGAGACCGACGACGACCGGGAGTGGCTGCCTTCCCCTTCCCAGAAGGGTGTGCTGGGCGTGCCCGTGCGCCGGGAGATGGTCGATGCCTGGTTGTCCATGATCGGCGATCTGGAGAGCGTGCTGGAAGGCCGCCTGCTGCTTCCAGGCTGGGGCAAGAACCCCACCCTCGGCTTCGACCTCAGGGCCTTCCTCGAGCACCCTCCCAGGACCAACCTGCTCGATCAGACCCTGAAGCAGGGCCCACCCGCCCGCTTCCTGCGCAAGGGGAAACGGGTCGACACTCAGAAACTGACCCAGGCCCTGAGGGTCTTTGGTGGGGAATTCATGGGCATGGCCATCTGGTTCAATTGAAAGGACCCGCCACGAGGCGGGCCCTTCCGTCTGATTCCAAGTCTTGGCGGGTCTTGAGCCCTATACCTGGGTGGGTTCCAGGGGCACTTCCCGGGTGACGAAGGACCTGCCCGTGAGCTTCTCCAGGAGGGCGATGCCGAAGAGGCCATTGACCATGCCATTGCCCTCGCCGCCCCCGCCCCCGATGACCAGGTTCTCGGGAATGAGCTTGAGATTACTGGCGGCGATCTTGTCGATGACCCGGATCTGGCCGAAGACCTCCCGGCCCATGGCGGCCACCTCCAGCTTGTAGGCCTCGGCGGTGGAGGTGCCCTTGGCCAGGATGATGGCGGCCTCGGCGCTGCCCACTTTCGCGATGGCCTCGGAATCCGCGGAGGCGTTCACCTTGGTGGCCTCGGCCTTGCCCCCGGCCTCCAGCTTGACCGCGGTGGCCTGGCCCTCGGCCATGAGGATGGCCGCCTGTTTGGAGCCCTCGGCCTCCTTGATGCGGCCTTCGGCGAGATTCTTCTGGATCTCCACGTTGCGCTCGGATTCCACCACCTTGGGCTGCATGTTGGCCTGGGCCTTGGCGTTTTCCAGGTTCCGGCGCTCGTCCTGGGCCTCCTTCTGGGTGGCGAAGGTCTTCTTCTCCTGTTCGGCGATCTGGCGATCCGTGACGGTCTTCGTCAGTTCGGGGGGCAGCACCACGTCGGCGATGAGGGTGTCCTTGGAATCGATGTGATGGACCCGCAGCACGGCATCGATGTGCTCCTTGGCCTTCTCCTGCAACTCCTTGCGCTGGGTGTAGAGATCCAGGGCCTGGATGTACTGGGCCGCATTGCGGAAGTGGGAGCTGATGGCCGGCTCCAGCACCTGGGAGATCATGTTGCGGATCGAACCCAGATTGGCGATGACCTTGGGGGCGTTCTTCATGGGGATGTGGATGATGACGCTCACGTCCATGTTCACGTTGAAGGCATCCGCCGTGCGCAGGGTGATGGTCTTGAGGTTCGAGTCCAGCTCGTGGGCGCTGGAGCGGTTGTCCGCCCAGTTCAGCAGGATCTGGGTCGTGGGGACGATGTCCACCTTGCAGATCTTGGTGTTGAGGGGGTGCTTGCCGGGCTGGAGGGGTTCGGCCCAGATGCCCTTGTTGCCGTTGGTCACGATCTTGGCGTTCACGGCGTCATCCGTAAGGTCCGCTCCCTCGGCGCCGACGTAGCTGGTGACCACGCCGCAGTTGCCAATGTCGACGCGGATCATGTCCACCTTCTCGATGGTGGCGAACCAGGGGTTAATCGCGTAGTTGCCGGCCCGCAACACGGGGATCTGCAGGCCCTTCTGGCCCCCCGCCTTGAGGAAGGCATCCGCGTCCTGGAAGTTGTCGTGGTTGCCCAGGGGCAGTTCTTCTGCGGCGATCTTGGAGGCGTCGACGATGGGCTTGCCTTCGTTGATGGTGACGATGCCCACCTGGTCGGCCTCGATGTGCGTCCAGTCGACGATATCGATGACCTTGAAGAGCATGGGGTTCAGGCGGTAGACGCCGGGCATCAGCACATCCAGCTGGCGGCCCTTCTCGCCGCCGTTCTTGATGAAGGCCTCCCCGTCGAAGAAGTTGCCGTGGCCGCTGACCCTTGCCGCCAGCAGGCGCCCCTCGGGGATGCGCGCGCCGTCCGTGGCTTCCACCAGCCCGACCTTGCCGCCGGGAATCTTGGTGATGGGCATCTTCTGGACGCGGAACATGATCGTGTTGATGCGGTAGTAGCCCGGGGGCAGGAAGGAGATCTGGGGACCCTTCTGGCCTCCGTTCTGGATGAAGGCCTGCGCGTCCTGGAAGCTGTCGCAGGAAACGGGAGCACCGAAGTTGCCGCCCTCTCGGGTCACAGGCTGCCCGGCGATGGACTCAACGTATCCGACTTCGTCATCCTTGATCATGATGGCGGGGACCGCCTCCACTTCGAAGAGGTGGGGATTGATCTTGTACTCCCCTTCGGGAAGGATCGCCAACTGGGGGCCCTTCTGGCCTGCGTTGCGGAGAAAGGCCTCGCCATCCTGGAAGAGATCGCAGGGCACCGACTTGGCCATGAACTGGCCCGAGGGGATCGGCGCCCCCGCCACGGCCCGCACCACGCCCACCATGTTGGTGTGGATGACGCAGAAGTCCCGCTTGGAGGCCTTGTAGAGGAAGGGGATCAGGAGGTGGAAGCCGGGTCCCAGCACCCGGGCCTGGACGCCCACTTCATCGCGCAGGGCGACCGTGCGCCCGTCGGGCATCTGTTTCCCGAACCAGCGGCGCTCGAGCAGGATGATCTGGTTGCCCTTGGCGATGGTGAAGGACTTCAGGAGGATCAGCAGGGCGGCCAGGACCCCGATGGCTGGCCACAGCCAGGGTGAGAGGGGGAAATTCATTTCGCATCCTTTCGAGTGACGGAATGTTCGTTCCGGAGTGGGCAGGGTTTCTTGACTCCATCCACTTCAGCAGAGGAGGCGGACCAGGTCGACGCCAATGGCTCAGCGGAAGTGGGATCGCGCCAAGGGGTCTGGCCCGGAGGCCGAGCCGAGAGCGTGAATCACGGCCGCCGGGGCCCCTTGTCCCGGCTCAGGAACAGGGTCCGCGTCGCGGCGAGCTCGGACTGGATTTCCGGCGCCTGATGCCGGGGATCGGCTTCGGCGGCCTTGAGCGATGCAAGGGCCTCGGCCCAGCGCCCGGAACGGAAATGAACCCAGGCCCTGGCGCGATGCACGTAGGGTGAATCGGCCTGGACCCCATCCAGGGCCGCCAGACGGGTCTCGATCTCCTTCAGGCGGGGCCAGGGAAGCCTCGCGTCGCATTCCACCTGGGCCGCCAGCGCTGCATTTCTCACATCGGGCGTGACGCCCTTGGGCAGGAGCTCCAGGGTCCGCTGGTAGGTCTCCCGGGCGAGCGTAAAGCGCCCCGTCAAGCGCTGGAGCTCGCCCAGGCAGAAGTGGCACTCCGCCTCGATGGTCCGCGCGGAGGCCTCCTGGACCACCTTCAGGGCCTGCTGCTGGTAGCCTTCGGCCCGGACGAGATCGCCCCTCATCTGGTGCAGGATGCCCAGATTGCGAAGGCAGGTGCCCTGGCCGACCCTGTCGCCCACGGCCTGGCGGAGGACCAGTGCCCTGGAGAGGAACCCTTCGGCCCCTGGGAAATCCCGGGCCGTGAGCGCCGTCACGCCGAGGTTGTTCAGGGCCAGGGCTTCTCCCCAGCGGTTGCCGATCTCCTGCTGAATGGCCAGGGCGGCCCGGTACATCTCCGCGGCCCCCGGTAGATCGCCCCGCTTCAGGGCCAGGTTGGCCAGATTGTTCTGGGCCAAGGAGATGTGCAGGCGGTTCGAGACCTGCTGCGCCAATCCCAAGGCCTGCTCGCAGAAGGCCTTGGCCTCGGCATCTCGCCCCCGTTCCGCTGCGATGAGCCCGAGGTGGTTGTAGGCAGCGGACTCGCCGTCCAGATCCCGGGTGGCCTTGGCCAGTGCCAGGGTGCTGAGCCGGAGCCGCTCGGCCTCCTCCAGATCCCCCCGATCCTTGGCGAGGAAGGCGATCACCCCCAGGGCCGTGGCTTCGGCCCAGCGATCGCCCGTGGCCTTGGCGGCCATAAAGGCCCAGTTGGCCACGGGCAGGGCCTGCTCCTGCCCCAGACGGCGGAGGCAGGAAGCGTAGGTTGAAACGGCCAGGGAGAAGGCCGGTGCCTTGAAGGCCGCCTCCCTGAGGGGCTTTTCGCAACCCTTGAAATCACCCTTCAGAAACAGGGCCTTCCCCAGCGCGTACTGGGCGAACACCTCGGGAGGGGGCGCAGTCCCTCGAGGTGACAGGGAATGCAGGGGATCGATCTTTCCCAGCACCACCTCCACGGCGGGATCCACCAGGGAATAGGCCACGAAGGCCTTCTGGGACGGAGCCTCCACCTTCCCGGAGAGACGGACCCTGCCCGAGGGCTCCGTCAGGGTATAGGAGAACACCAGGGCGCCGGTTCCGGGCTCGGACTTCAGAACCCCCTGGAAGGAGAGCGCCGCCCCCAGGGCCCGAACGATCTGCCGCTGCCGCTCGGGATCCACGGACCGGGAGGGATCCAGCCGGAACAGCGTGAAGGTGCGCGTGACGGACTCCGCATCCAGGATGGCCAGACTGGGGGAAGCGCGCAGGGCGGTGCCCAGCAGTTCCGTCATGCCCACTTCCACCTGGGCGTTGAGGGTCGCGTCCCCCGTCTCGTTCCGGATGGGCATCACCGCCAGTCGCGGCGGGCGCTCCCTGGCCAGATCGGCGATGATGCCGCGTCCGAAGAAGAGGTATGCGGTTCCTACCACCAGAAGCCCCGCGGCGGGCAGCGCGAACCACCACCCAGCAGCCAAGGGCCGCATCTGCCGGTCCAGGGCCGCGCCCGCCTGGGCAGCCGTGGGACGCTGGCCCGGGTTTCGCGCCAGCAGGGAGGTGAGCAGCTTGGCTATGGCCCGGGGGAGCTTGCGGCCTCGCAGCGGTTTCAGCTTGCCTGCCGCGGTGGCGGCCATGCGCCCCCTGCCGCCCCCCGGGAAGGGATGATCGCCCAGGAGCAGTTCCCAGGCCAGGACGCCGAAGGAAAACATGTCGCTGGGGGGCCCCGCCAGGCGCCCCACCATCTGCTCCGGCGAGGCGTAGGCGGGACTGCCCATAAAGGAACCCGCCAGCGTCAGAGAACCGCCCGTCGTGAGGGAAGGCGCGGGGGATGGGAGCAAGCCTTCCCGGGTCGCATCGTCGGTGATCGCCGGCACCAGGGAGGTAGGCTCTTCCTCCTGGAAAGGCCCATCGGACGCAGCTCCTTCCGATGCGGTGGAATCGGGTCCCTCGTCCGCACTCACGAACCGCGCCAGGCCGAAGTCCAGGACCTTCACCTGGCCTTCGGAATCCACCATCACGTTGCTGGGCTTCAGGTCCCGGTGCACGATGCCCTTGGCGTGAGCCGCCTCCAGGGCCCGGGCGATGGACCGGAGCACCCGGAGCTTCCCGTGGTAGTCCAGGGCCTTGGTGGCCTCGGGCAGGGTCTGTCCGGAAATCATCTCCATGGCGATGAAGGCGCTGCCTTCCCACTCCACCCAGTCGTGGACCTGGCAGACATTGCGATGATTGAGCTGGGCCAGGGCCATGGCCTCCCGACGGAAGCGCCCCTGGGCGGCGGGGTCATCCACGCGCCCGAACCGCACGGCCTTGAGCGCCAAATGCCGTTCCAGCAGCGGATCCCAGACCCGGTACACCGCCCCCATGCCGCCCTGTCCCAGCAGGGCCTCCACCTGGAAACGCCCCACCCAGGCCCCGATCTCCAGGCTTCCGGATTCGCCGGTAGGCCCCGGATGGGGGCGGGTTTGACTGGGGCCTGGGTTCATTTCGTCCATGGGCATGATCACGAAGGGGGAGCAGAGCACCTCTGCTGCCAGGACCATCATAGGGTTCCTTCGGCCAGCCACCCATCGCAGCGTGCCTGAGGAGTGACAATTTACGGGGCTTGGCACATCCTGGTTCCTCACACTGGGATCTGCTCATGCCCCTGAAGGTCCTCGAACTCTTCTCCGGACTGGGCGGCTGGCGCTACGCCCTGGGGGGCCTGGGTTCGGTGGCTGCCGCCTTCGATATCAGCCCGGCCGCCAACGCCACCTACGAGCTCAATCATGGAGAGCGGCCCCAGGCCCGGGAACTGGCCACCCTGCCCGGGGAGCGCCTGCAGGCCTGCGATGCCGACACCTGGCTGATGAGCCCGCCCTGCCAACCCTTCTGCCGCATGGGCAAGGGTCGCGGGCTGGAGGATCTCCGCTCCAGGGCTTTCCTGCGACTCATGGACATCTTCGAGGAAGCCCCCCCGGAACACCTGGTGCTGGAGAACGTCGAGGGCTTCCTGGGTTCCGATGCCCACGAGCTGCTGAAAGCGAGGCTTCACCGCCATGGCTTTCACGCGCGGGAATTCCGGCTCTGCCCGACCCAGTTCGGCATCCCCAACCGGCGCCCCCGGGTCTTCGTCCTCGCCTCCAGGCGGCCGCTCCCGGACAACCCGCCGCCTGTCATGGCACCGGGCCCGCTGGCGCCCTTCCTGGACCTCGAGGAGGATGCCTCCCTCTACCTCGACCCGGCCGTGCTCGCCCGCCACAAGCCCGGCCTCGATCTGGTGAGAGCCCAGGACCAGCGCACGGCCTGCTTCATCGGCGGGTATGGCCAGCGCTATCTGGGGAGCGGGTCCTTTCTCGTCACGGAACGGGGCATCCGGCGCTTCTCCCCTGGGGAGGTGGCCCGACTCCTGGGCCTGCCGGATGCCTTCCGCTTCCCGGAGGAACTCTCGAGGGAGAAGCGCTACAAGCTCCTGGGCAACGGCCTCAGCATCCCCGTGGCGAGTTGGGTGGTGGAGCAGTTATTGGGTTGAACCCGATCTCCGATGAAAAGCTGAACCACAGAGGGCACAGAGGAAAAGGGAGAACGCAGAGGGAAGAGCAACTCCTTGTGTTTTTCTCTGTGTCCCCTGTTCCTTTCTCCGTGTTCTCCGTGTTTTCTGTGGTTCTTCCCTTTCCCATTTGCCCCAGGCCGCCCAGGCCTGAGCCCCTCAGTGCCGTGAGCGGGACCAGTGCTGGAGGGGCCTCCCCGACCTAGGGTTCCTTTGACCCAGAACATCGGTGCGGGGCGATAGACTGGAAGGCTCACGCATTCTTGAGGATTCCGCATGGCCAAGCCCACCAATGAACAGCCCGAGATCATCTACTCCATGATGCGGGTGAGCAAGATCTACAACAGCAAGCCCGTCATCAAGGACATCTCGCTCAGCTACTTCTACGGGGCCAAGATCGGCGTGCTGGGCCTCAACGGCTCAGGCAAGTCCACGGTGCTGCGCATCATGGCGGGGGTGGATCAGGACTTCAACGGCGAGGCCGTGCTCTCCAAGGGCTACACCACGGGGATGCTCGAGCAGGAGCCCCGGCTCGACGAGACCAAGACCGTGCGCGAAGTCGTCGAGGAAGGCGCGGCCGTAAAGGCAGCGCTGCTCCGGGAATACAACGACATCACGGACAAGTTCTCGGACCCCGACGCCGACATGGACGCCCTCATCACCCGCCAGGGGGAGCTGCAGGAGAAGATCGACACCCTGGACTGCTGGGATCTGGACGCCCAACTGGAGCAGGCCATGGACGCCCTGCGCTGCCCGGATCCCGAGACCCCCATCAAGGTACTCTCGGGCGGCGAGCGGCGGCGTGTGGCCCTCTGCCGCCTGCTGCTCCAGAAGCCCGACATCCTCCTGCTGGACGAACCCACGAACCACCTGGACGCCGAGACGGTGGCCTGGCTGGAGCAGCATCTCCAGCGCTATGAGGGCACCGTCATCGCCGTCACCCACGACCGCTACTTCCTGGACCACGTGGCGGGCTGGATCCTGGAGCTGGACCGGGGCGAAGGCATCCCCTGGAAGGGCAACTACTCCAGCTGGCTCGAGCAGAAGGCCGCCCGCCTCGCCCTGGAGGAGCGCTCGGACCATCGCCGGGAGAAGACACTGGAGCGGGAACTGGAATGGATCCGCATGTCCCCCAAGGGCCAGCACACCAAGAGCAAGGCGCGCATCGCCGACTACGAGAAGCTCGCCGGAGCGGAAGGCGCCGAGAAGGAACAGGAGCTGGAGATCTACATCCCCGCCGGTCCCCGGCTGGGCGACGTGGTGGCCGAATTCAAGGGTGTCTCCAAGGCCTACGGCGACAAGGTGCTCTTCGAGAACCTGGAATTCGAGATTCCCCGGGGCGGCATCCTGGGTGTCATCGGCGCCAACGGCGCGGGCAAGACCACCCTGTTCCGCATGCTCACGGGCCAGGAACCGGCCGATACCGGGGAGATCCGCATCGGCGACACGGTGAAACTCACCTACGTGGATCAGCTGCGTTCCACCCTGAACCTGGAGAAGAGCGTCTTCGAAGCCATCAGCGATGGCCGCGAGCAGATCGAACTGGGGGGCAAGCTCGTGAACGCCCGGGCCTGGCTCAGCCGCTTCGGCTTCACCGGGGACGCCCAGCAGAAGAAGGTGCGGGAGCTGTCGGGCGGCCAGCAGAACCGCCTCAACCTGGCCCTGCTCCTCAAGAGCGGCGGCAATGTGCTGCTCTTCGACGAACCCACCAACGATCTCGATGTGAACACCATGCGCGCGCTGGAAGAGGCCATGGAGAACTTCGCGGGCTGCGCCGTCATCATCAGCCACGACCGCTGGTTCCTGGATCGCCTGGCCACCCACATCCTGGCCTTCGAGGGCGATAGCCGCGTGGAGTACTTCGATGGCAACTACACCCAGTACGAGGAATACCGGAAGGACATCCTGGGCCTGAAGCCCTTCGAACCGCACAGGATCAAATACAGGAAGCTGACGCGGTAGACGATGCTCTCCGGGGGGACCCCCCGGACCCCCACGTGGCGTCCAGGCGGAGCCCGGTCGCCACGTCTCGCCTTTTCAGGAAGCGAAAACATGAAAATTACCTTCAAGCTGTTCAGGAGCGATACCGGAGAGGAGCTCGCCTCCTTCGAGTCGCCCTATGGGGCCCTCCGGACCTACAAGGACCTGTTGATGCCCAAGTTCCAGAAGAAATTTCTGAAGGGCATCACGGTGGTCAAGGATGGGAAGGCGCTCAAGTCCGTCCGGTTCGAGAAGAACGCAGGGATCGAATGCGCCACGGACAGCCACACCTGCCGCATCGTCCTGGAGGAGGGCGAAAAGGTGAAGAACAGGCTCACCTGGGACCAGTTCGTGATGCGGATGGGACTCCCGGATTCCTTCTTCATTCCCATCAGGAAATGACGCCATGACCGACGATTTTCTGCGAATCTACCACAACGCCCGCTGCTCCAAGAGCCGCTCGGCCTGCGCCCTGCTGGCAGAGCGCGGCCTCCAGGTGGAAGTCGTGAACTACCTCCAGACGCCTCCCACGAAGGAGGAACTACGGGACCTCGCGTTGAAGCTCGGCCTGGCCCCCTCCGAACTGGTGCGCCGGGGGGAGGCGGTCTTCAAGGAGCATTTTGCCGGTCGCGCACTAAGCGAAGAACAGTGGCTGGAGGCCCTGGCGGCCCACCCCATCCTCCTGGAGCGCCCCATCCTCGTGCGCGGCGAGCGGGCCGTCATCGGCCGCCCCCCGGAGCGCGTGCTGGAGCTTTTGTAGATGGCGGCTCCTGACTATGCCCCAGCGGAGAGCCTCTCCCGTGCTTCCAGGCTGGCCCTCCTTTCGGCCGCACTCGGCTTGGTTCTGGGCGCCGCCGCCCTGGGACTTGGTCTCTCCGAAGGCGCCATCGCCCTCGCAGCCTTCGGTGCCGCCAGCCTCCTCCAGGTGCCTGTGGCTCTCACGGTGCGCAGTCGCGTTCGCGACGGCCTGGGCAACCGCGGCCTGGACCGGGAGCGCCGGACCCTGCGGGCCATCGGTCACCTGCTGCGCTTCCTGGCCCTGGGCGTGGCCCTGGCCCGCACACTGCTGGAACTGGCCGCGGTGCTCCTGGCGGGCAATGTCCTTGGCCACTGGTTCCCCTGGGCCGACGCCCTCACGGGACTGGCGCTGGCCCTGCGACTGTTTTTCGAGGGCCGCACCCTGGCGAAGGGTGCCACCCTCCCGGCCGCCTGCGGCGGCTGCGGGAGTGGGTGCGGCTGCGGGTGAATGGGCGAGAAGACAGCGTTTATTGCTCGGATTTCAGGACCCGAACCAGCTTCCAGGCGCACCATCCCAGCAGGACGATCACCAGGGCAGCCACCACCAGGATGACGCTCTCCACAGTGCGAAGGGCGGGATGCAGGCCTGTTCGGGGTCCTCATCCCGGGAGTGCCTCAGGGAGGAACCCGAATCCGAAGAAGGCTCTATGAACCTGCCTGTGGAGCGCAAAGCCCCGGCCCCTGGGGTATAAACAAACTGCTCACCTCTGGCTTGGCGCCAAAGATGAGCAGGGACACCGTCGGCCCTGCATAGGACCGCTGCTGGTTACTTCTTCTTCTTGACCGGTGCTGGAGCGGCCTTCTTGGCGGACTCCGTCAGCTTGCTGCCGAGCTCCGTGCCCCGGGAAGTGGCGCCGTGGACCACGGCGGGCTTGGCTTTCTTGGGTTTCTTGTCGTTGCCCATAAATCCTCTTGGGTTACCCCGTTCCATTCGAATCAGGGTTTCGTCCCCATCATGGGCGCAATTACCGGAAGCTCGCGAATTTACTTGATCCGACTGGAGCGGGCTTCACCCGAAGGAGCGCATCCCGGAGGTGCTGGGCTGAAGGGAATCCCACTCCAGCCCGATCCGCTGGGGTTTCATCTCACCAGGAACAACCCCGCAGCGCCGCCCACGGTGAGGAATGTGCCCGTCACCGCGCGGGGTGTGATGGGTTCGTGGAAGAAGATCCTGGAAAGGGGCAGCAGGAAGATCGGCACGACCGAAAGCAGCGTGGAGGCCGCGCCCAGTGGCGCGTGAGCGATGGCGTACATGGCCAGGAACCCGCCGAGGAGCGGCCCCAGCGCGGTACCGATGAGGATCTGGGCAAGGGTGTGGCCACGACTCCAGGCGCCGGAAAGACGGAACTGTCCGCGAAGAGCAAGATAGACAAGGGATCCGATGGCCCCGGCCCCTACGCGCACCACCAGGGCTGGAAAGGGCCCCACCCCACCGGCCATGCCTTTCAGCGCCGTGAACTGACCCACCGACTGCCCCACCGTCGCCCCCAGCGCCAGGAGCAATCCCCAGGTGCGGGAATGGGCGCGCCTCGAGGCGTGCTCATCGGGCCCTGCCACCACGAGCGCGATGCCGCCCAGCGTCACCAGGATCGCGCCCCCCTTGGCCCAGGAGAGGTTCTGCCCCAGGAAACCCCAGGCCAGGGCCGCGCTGAGCACAGGCGCCAGGGTCTGGACCAGCATCCCCAGGTGGGGCCCGATCTCCACGAAGGACTCCAGCCCCAGGCCATCCGCGATCGCGAAACCCACAAGACCCGAGAGCAGCAGCCACAGCGTGCGGTCCAGGCCCAGGCCCACGGGCCAGGGTGTGCCCGCGAAGAGCCAGTGCAGGATCAGCAGCAGGAGCGCCGCCAGGAGGAGTCGCACGGCGTTCACGATCTGGGCGCCGATGCGCCGGGCGGCGAAGGTGAAGACCGTAACTGTGACGGCCCACAGGAGGGCCGCCCCCAGCGCCGCCCCCTTGCCCGCCAGGACGGGGTCCATCGTCATTTCACATCTGCCCGCCCAGGGCCTTGTAGAGAGTGATCTGGTTGACCTGATAGGCCATGCGGGTCGCCACGAGACCCTGCTGGGCCCCGTAGAGGGATCGCTGGGCCACCAGCACGCCGAGGTAGCCGTCGAGGCCTTCCTTGTAGCGGGCCTCGGAGAGGCGGTAGCTCACGTCGAGGGCTTCCACGAGGGAGCGCTGGGCATCCAACTGCTCCACGAAGGACAGCCGCCGGACGAGGCCGTCGGCCACCTCCCGGAACGCCGACTGGATCGCCTTCTCATACTGGGCGACCGCGATGTCCCGATCGACCTTGGACACCTTCAGGTTCGCCCAGAGGGATCCCCCCGCGAAGAGGGGCGCCACGATCTGGGGGGTGAAGCTCCAGGTGCGCGTCCCGGAGTCGAAGAGGCTCGAGAGCTCCGGGCTCATGGAACCCACCCCGGCCGTGAGGCTCACACGGGGAAAGAAGGCGGCCCGCGCCGCACCGATATTGGCGCAGGCGGCCTTGAGCTGGAACTCGGACAGGAGGAGGTCGGGGCGGCGGAGGAGGACCTCCGAGGACAGCCCCGCGGAAACATCCTTCAACTCCCCGGCCGCCTCCAGGCCCTTGGGAAGCAGCTCCGGGGGAACGCGGGTTCCCGTGATCAGGTCCAGGGCGTTCTGGTCCAGGGCGACGGCACCGCGGAAGCGCGCCACATCGGCCCGGGCCGATTCCACCTGGCTCTGGGCCTGCCGCAGCTCCAGATCCGAGGCGACGCCCAGTCCGCGGCTCTGGCTGACCAGATCGAAGAAGGCCTTCTGGGACGCGAGGGTGGCCTCCGCCAAATGGAGGTTCTCGAGGTCGGCGGCGTGCAGGAGGTAGCTCTGGGCGACGGCGGCCACCAGCGAAATCTGTGCGGCTGAGTGAGCCTGCTCCGTGGCGAGGTACTGGTTCAGGGCCCGCGCCTTGAGGCTCCGCAGGCGGCCAAAGAAATCCAGCTCCCAGGACATGATGCCGACGTTGACGCTGTACTGCTCCTTGATGGTGGCCTTGCCGTCGCTGTTCATCTTCTCGGGCATTCGGTACTTGTTGCCGTTGCCCATCACACCTGCGCCAGGGAACAGCTCCGAGCGCTGGATCCGGTAGAGGGCCTGCGCCCTCTCGACGTTCAGGGCGGCGACCCTCAGATCCAGATTGTGGGCGAGGGCCAGCTTGATGACGGATTGCATGCCCGGATTCGGGAAGTAATCCTGCCAGCGGGTCTCCAGGGCGGAGACGCCGGGTTTGGCGGTGCCCTCCGGCCAGGTCCCGGGAACCGGAGCGACCGGGCGAGTGTATCTGGGGGCCAGTGTGCACCCGGCGCAGAGCAGCAGCATGCCAAGGGAAAGGATCGGCTTGGTCACCATTGTCATTCCCCTTCCAGGATTTCAGTCGTTTCGGAGCCGGACGCTGCCACCGGAACAGCCTGTCTGCTTCCGAAGAACTGGACGACGACCACGTAGAACAGCGGGATGAAGAAGATGGCCAGGAAGGTCGCGGTGATCATGCCGCCGAGCACACTCGTGCCGATGGCCATCTGCGCGCCAGCTCCGGCCCCCGAAGCGATGGCCAGCGGCAGCACACCGAAGCCGAAGGCGATGGAGGTCATGAGGATGGGCCGCAGCCGAAGCCTGGCTGCCTCGAGCGTGGCCTCGACCAGCCCCATCCCCTGCTCTCGGTGGGCCTTCGCGAACTGGACGATGAGGATGGCGTTCTTGGTCGTCAGACCCAGCACCGTGAGGAGGCCGATCTGGAAGTACACATCGTTGGGCATGCCGCGCAGGGACGACGCGACGACACCGCCGATCACACCTAAGGGGAGGGCCAACAGGATCGTGATGGGCACGGTCCAGCTCTCGTAGAGGGCCGCGAGCACGAGGAAGATCACCAGGATGGAGAAGGCGTAGAGCAGCCCCGCCTGGGATTCGGACATGCGCTGCTGGTAGGAGAGGCCGGTCCATTCTGAGGCTGTGCCCTTGGGGAGCTTCTTGACAATATCCTCCATGGCATTCATGGCGTCACCGGAGCTGTAACCGGGACCCGGTTCGCCCTGGATGTTCAGGGCCGGGAAGCCGTTGTAGCGCTCCAGCCGCGGGGAACCGTAGATCCAGCGCCCCGTCGTGATGGCGGACAGGGGCACGAGGCCGCCCTTGTTGTTGCGCACGTGAATGCGGTTGAGATCCTCGGGAGCCATGCGGAAGGCGGAATCGGCCTGGGCATACACGCGCTTCACCCTGCCCCCCTGGACGAAGTTGCCCAGATATTGGCTGCCAAAGGAGGCGGAGAGGTAGCTCTGAACGGAACTGACCGCGACGCCTAGGGCTCCTGCCTTCTCCCAATCGATGTCGACTTTGTACTGGGGCTGATCGGACATGCCGTTGGGACGGACGCGGGCCAGGCGCGGATCCTGAGCGGCCATGCCGAGCAGCTGGCCCTGGATCTGGGCGAGCTTATCGTGGCCCAGATCGCCCCGATCCTGGAGCATGAAATCAAATCCCGTGGCGTTTCCGAGCTCGGTGACGGCAGGGGGAGGAAAGGTGAAAATCATGGCGCCCTTGATGACTGACAGGGCCTGCATGGCCCGTCCAGCCACGGCCTTGGCCTTGAGTTCGGGCCGGTGGCGCAGCTCCCAGTCCTTGAGCTTGATGAACATCATGGCCTGGTTCTGACCACGCCCGGCGAAGCCCATGCCGACGCCACCCATGACGCACTCCACAGCTTCCTTCTGGTCCTCCAGGAAGTGCTTCTGGGCCTGGCGGACCACCGTTTCGGTCTGCTCCAGGGTGGAACCCACGGGCAGCTGGATCATGGTCATGAGCATGCCCTGGTCCTCATCGGGCAGGTAGCCGGTGGGCATGCGCAGATAGAGGATGCCCATGGCGGCCACCAGGGCCAGGAAGACCACGCCGAAGCGCCTCTTCTTCCCCAGGATGAAGCCCACGTATTTCATGTAGAGATCGCGCACGCGGTAGAACCCGCGATCGAACCACAGGAAGAAGGGTCGCAGGAAGCGGATGCCCGTCTCGGCTGCTTCGTGGCCCTTTTCGACCGGCTTGAGCAGGGTGGCGCAAAGCACCGGCGTGAGCACCAGGGCCACCACGACGGAAAGCATCATGGAGGCGATGACCGTCACCGAGAACTGCCGATAGATCACGCCCGTGGAGCCAGGAAAGAAAATCATCGGCCCGAACACGGCCGATAGCGTGAGGCCGATGCCGATGAGGGCGCTCTGGATCTCCCCCATGGACTTGCGCGTGGCTTCCCAGGGGGAAAGCCCCTCCTCGCTCATGACGCGTTCCACGTTCTCCACGACCACGATGGCGTCGTCCACCAGGAGCCCGATGGCGAGCACCATGGCGAACATCGTCAGCATGTTGATGGAGTACCCGAAGGCCGCCAGCACACCGAAGGTACCCAGGATCACCACCGGCACAGCGATCGTGGGGATCAGGGTCGCCCGCAGGTTGCCCATGAAGAGATACATGACCAGGAATACGAGGACGATCGCCTCGAGCAGCGTCTTGACCACCTCGTTGATGGCCACCTTCACGAAGGGCGTCGTATCGTAGGGATAGACGACCTTCATCCCGGCCGGGAAGAACTGCGAGAGCTCCTTCATCTTGGCCTTGACGCCCTCGGCTGTTTCCAGGGCGTTGGCCCCCGCCTCCTGGCGAATGGCGATGCCGCCCGCGGGCTTACCGTTGTAGAAGAACTTGGTGTCGGGAGCCTCATTGGCCAGCTCCGTGCGGCCGATGTCCTTGACGCGGACCACCGATCCATCGACCTGGGTGCGCAAGGGAATGTTGGCGAATTCCTGGGGAGTCACCAGCATGGATTGTACGATGATGGACGCGTTGAGCCGCTGCCCAGGCATCGCTGGCGCGCCCCCCAACTGCCCGGCGGAGACTTCCACGTTGTAGGCGCGCACGGCGGCCGCCACATCATCCGACGTCATGGCGTACTTGGTGAGCTTATCGGGGTCGAACCACACGCGCATGGAATAGCCGGCACCGAAGACTTGCACCTCGCCCACGCCCTTCACCCGGGCCAGGACGGATTCGATCTTGGACGTCGCGTAGTCGTTGAGATCGGCGTAGTCCATGCTGCCGTCTTCGGTAGTGAGCCCCACGATGAGCAGAAAGTTGCGGGTGGACTTGCTGACAGAAACGCCCATCGTCTGCACCACGGTGGGCAGCGAGGGGATGGCCAGCTGGAGCTTGTTCTGCACCTTGGACCAGGCCATGTCGGGGTCCGTGCCCGGCGCAAAGGTGAGGGTGACATTGGCGGCGCCGGATGCATCCGCGGTGGAGTACATGTAGAGCATCTTGTCCAGGCCGGTCATCTTCTGTTCGATCATCTGGATGACGCTGTCTTCCACCGTCTTGGCGGAAGCACCGGGATAGGAGGCGGTGATGCTGATGGAAGGCGGGGCGATGGGAGGATACTGGCTGACGGGCAGCTGCACGATGGCCATGGCGCCCAGGAGCATCATGGCGATGGCGATGACCCAGGCAAATACTGGGCGGTCCAAAAAGAATCTAGACATGGCGCCCCCTTACTTCTTCGGGACCGAGGATTGGCTGCCCTGGGCTGGGGCCTGGCTGCCCTGGGCCTGGGGGCTGAAGGGAACAGCCTTGACCACGACACCGGGACGGATCTTCTGAAGACCTTCCACGATGAGCCGATCCCCGTCAGCCAGACCACTGGTGACGAGCCACTTGTCTCCAATGGCCCGGTCGACCGTCAAGATCCGCTGTTCCACCTTGTCGGACTTGTCCAGGACCATGGCGATGGCGTTGCCCTTGGGATCTCGGGTGATGCCCTGCTGCATGGCCAGGATGGCCAGGTCATCGATGCCGTCCTCCAGGACGGCCCGCACGAACATGCCAGGGAGGAGGACCTGCTTCGGATTGGGAAAGACCATGCGAAGCGTGACCGCGCCCGTAGAGGGTTCCACCGTGACATCCCGGAACTGGAGCTTGCCCTCCAGGGGATAGGGCGTCCCGTCCTCCAGGAACAATTGCACCTTCCGGGCGCTCTCGCCGCCGCTCTTGATGTGCCCCCCCTCCAGCCTGCGCCTCAGGCGGAGCAGATCGGAACTGGACTGGGTGACATCCACATAGATGGGATTCAGCTGCTGCACCGTGGCCAGCGCCAGGGGCTGGTACGCCGTCACCAGAGCCCCCACCGTCACGCTGGACATACCCGTGCGCCCGGGGATGGGTGCCTTGATCGGCGTGTTGGCGAGGTTGATGTGGGCGCTCTGCACCGTCGCCTTGGCCGCCGCCACACTCGCGATGGCCCTCTGGAGGGCGGCCTCCGCCTCCTCGGCGTCCTGCTCACCCACCGCGTGGATCTTCACCAGGTTCTTCATGCGCTCGGCGCGGGAGCGGATCGTGGGAAGGCTTGACTCGGCCGCAGCCAGGGCGGCATTGGCCTGGTCCAGGGCCGCCTGGTAGGGGGCCGGATCGATCTGGTAGAGGACGGCCCCCGCCTGGACATCCGAGCCCTCCTGGAAGAGGCGCTTCTGGATGAGCCCGCTCACCTGGGGCCGGATCTCGGCCACGAGAAAGGCGGAGGTCCGTCCGGGCATCTCCGTCGTCAGGACGGCCCGCTCGGTGCGGATGGTCTGGACGGCGACTTCAGGGACGCCCCTGGGGGGGGGTGCGGTCTTGCACCCAAGGGCCACGAGGGTGACACCCAAAAGCCCTAAGGCGGCCAGCCCGTTCGTCCTGGACTCGAATCGCATGCTTTACCTCGCTGGGAAGGGGGATTTAGGGGCACCGGGCAGTCCAGGACGCTTCGTCACAGACTGTGTATGTTCCAACGCTTAGATGCACTCTGGTTGAAGAATGGACTGAATTGCGATCTGGAAACTGCGCGCATGCACAGCGCCACGCCCCGCACGAAGGACCAAGGCACATCATTGGACAGTTGACCTATTTTGTCAAAATCTGATTCAGCCATGGCAGAAGGCGTATATTAAGCGTGGGCCCTGAACCATGCTTGACAGCTGTCCCCAGCCCATGACCACTTTTGACAGGACATGATCGTACGTCCAATCCCGCCAATGCCCCAAAGGCCTCCTCCAAACCGCCGCTCCAAGGTTCCCTGGGGGCAGAAAGAACTCCTGTATGACTCACGCCAATGTGGGATCTCC
The DNA here is from genome assembly GCA_043723905.1 of Holophagaceae bacterium. Classification (GTDB taxonomy): domain Bacteria; phylum Acidobacteriota; class Holophagae; order Holophagales; family Holophagaceae; genus JAYREN01. The sequence goes on along the minus strand of JAYSNJ010000113.1, from coordinate 7,407 downwards.
CCCACCCGACACGAGAAGCGCCCTGCTGCAAGCAGCCCTGGCCTGCTTCGCAGAGCACGGCTTCGATGGCACGAGCATGCGCATGATTGCCCAGCGGGCTCAGCGCCCTCTTTCGCTCCTTTCCCATTACTTCGGCCACAAGGAAGGGTTGTATCGCGAAGTCTTCGCGTGGATGTTCTCAGCGCCTTGGCGCAGCAGTACCGCAGCTTCGATGCCAGCCAACGGCTACCTCCCCCGGGATCGGAGCGAGGCGCTCCGCATGCTGCGAGAGCAGATCCACTCGCTCTACACGGAAGTCACGCGCAAAAACAACTCGCAAGACCCGCTCCTGGAATATTCCTCTGCGCTTTTCCTGCGCGAGATGAGGTCACCGCGTCCCAGCCTGCATCCTCTGCTCGTGGCGCATATGACGCCAAGAGCCGAAACCCTGAGGAACTGCATCCTCATGCTGCGCACCGACCTCCAGGAAGCCGAGGTCATTTTTCTCGGCAGTGCCATCATCGGCCAGGTGGTTGGACAAGGCCTGATGCGGGGCATCAATCAGGTGGTCTGGAAAAATTCAGGATCCACCAGCAATGACTTCCAGGCTGCGGAAATGCTCGTGGACCTGTGCCTGTTCGGCCTGCTGGGTGAGCGACGGCCGAGCGCCTGATCGCATGATCAGGCTAGACTCATGGAGACATCGTTTCACGAGGTCTGCCATGCGACGAATCCTCTTCCTCCTCGCCCTGACCCTCCTGCCCCTCGCTGCGGGGGATCGGGTCACGGGCCGGGCATTTGCCACCCGTTCCGAAGTGGCGGCCCGGAATGGCATGGCCTGCACCAGCCAGCCCCTGGCCACCCAGATCGCCCTGGACATCCTGAAGCAGGGCGGCTCGGCTGTGGACGCCGCCATCGCGGCCGACGCGGCCCTGGGCCTCATGGAGCCCACGGGGGCGGGCATAGGGGGCGATCTCTTCGCCATTCTGTGGGACGCCAAGACGAAGAAGCTCTACGGCCTCAACGCCAGCGGCCGCTCACCCCGAAGCCTCAGCCTGGAGCACTTCCGGAGGCTGGGACTGAAGCATATTCCGGCCCAGGGCCCCCTGCCCGTCTCCGTGCCCGGCTGCGTGGACGGCTGGTTCGAACTGCACGGCAGGTTCGGCAAGCTGCCCATGAAGGAGGTGCTGGCCCCCGCCACCCGCTATGCCCGCGAGGGTTTTCCCGTCTCCGAGCTCATCGCCTACTACTGGGAGCGCAGCGTCTCAGCCCTCGGCAGGTTCCCCGGCTTCCTCGAGACCTTCACGGTGGACGGCAAGCGCGCCCCCCGCAGCGGCGAAGTCTTCCGCAATCCGCGCCTGGCCGCCACCCTGGACCTGGTCGCCAAGAGCGGCCGGGACGCCTTCTACAAGGGCGAGATCGCCCGCAGGATCGACGCATACATGAAGGCCCAGGGCGGCTTCCTGAGCGCCGAGGACCTGGCCTCCCACCGCAGCGAGTGGGTGGAGCCGCTGTCCACGGACTACCGCGGCTTCGAGGTCTGGGAACTGCCCCCCAACGGCCAGGGGATCGCCGCACTCCAGATGCTGAACATCCTCGAGGGCTACGATTTCTCCAGGATCCCCTTCGGCAGCCCCCGCCACCTCCACCTCTTCGCGGAAGCCAAGAAGCTGGTCTTCGAGGACCGGGCGAAGTTCTATGCGGATCCCCAGTTCGCCCAGGTCCCCGTGAAGGGTCTGCTCTCCAAGGAATACGCCGCCCAGCGCCGGGCGCTCATCAGCGAGACCCGGGCCGCCAGGCGCCTGGAGGCGGGCCATCCCCCCCTGAAGGAGGGCGACACCGTCTACCTCACCACGGCCGACAGGGACGGCAACATGGTGAGCCTCATCCAGAGCAACTACCGGGGCATGGGCAGCGGCATGACGCCCGGCGACCTGGGCTTCTGCCTCCAGGATCGCGGCGAGCTGTTCACGCTGGAAGAAGGCCAGGCCAACACCTACGCCCCCGGCAAGCGTCCCTTTCACACCATCATTCCCGCCTTCATCACCCGGAAGGGCGAGCCCTTCCTCAGCTTCGGCGTCATGGGGGGCGAGTTCCAGCCCCTGGGCCACGTGCAGATCGTGATGAACCTGGTGGATTTCGCCATGAACGCCCAGGAGGCCGGGGATGCGCCCCGCATCTCCCACGACGGCTCCCCCGAGCCCACCGGCGAACCCGGGAAACTGCCCGGCACCCTCCAGCTCGAGAGCGGCTTCCCCGTCGAGACCATCCAGAAGCTCATGGACATGGGCCACGGCGTGAGCTGGATGCTGGGCGGATACGGTGGCTACCAGGGCATCCGCTGGGATCCCCAACAAAGGGTCTACTTCGGCGCCAGCGAGAGCCGCAAGGACGGCCAGGCCGCAGGGTACTGAGCCCGACCGGGATCCACACCTCGATCAGGACACTGCCTCAATGCACAACGCGTCTCCCCCCTCCAGGGCGAGGAGCTTTTCCAGGCCGCGAAGGACGCAACAGAATAGAAGCCTTTACCCAATGCGGGCGCGCCATCTGGCGCGCCTTCTTACATCGCGAAGAACAGGAAGAACCCGTTGGTGAAGTAGACGAGGCCCACGGCTCCCACGGCCAGGCCGAGCCACCACACGGGCTGCTTCTTCAGCAGGGCCGCGATGGAGGAGAGCAGGATGGAGATCTGGAGGTAGATCACGGCGATGCCAAAGGGAGCGCCGTGCTTCTGGGCATCGTCCCGCTGAGTCTCGAAGCCCTTGGCCATCTTCATGATGTCGGCCTTCTCGCCCTCGTACTTCTCGATTTTCTTCCCGTATTCGCCGATCTTCCTTTCGTATTCGGCCACCGCGTCCTTGGGAGCCTTGGCCCCCAGGAGCTTCAGTTCCAGCTCCAGCTTGTCCTTGGCCATCTCGTACTGGTAGCCCTTGATGCTCTTGGACTGGTAGTAGGCGAACTGGTCAGAGGACTTGCTCTGGTTCATCAGCGACTTCGTGGAATAGCCCCCCCCCTTGAAGGTGGCCATGGTGGCGCAGACCGCCAGGATCACGGTGGCCAGGGCGAGCCAGTTGAGCCAGGGTTCCTTCTTCTCTTCAGCCATGGGGTTCCTCTTCTGTAGCGAAACCTCCATTCCAATCCCAAGAACCCTGCGGGTCAAGCGCTCAGGCCTTGTGCGGGAAGGGAATGACGCCTACTTCTTCTGCCGCTCCATCCCCTCGACGAGCTTCTCCATCTCGCTCACATAGCGATCGAAGGACCGGAGCGCGGCTTCGATGGGCTGGGGGCTCGTCATGTCCACGCCAGCCTTCCGGAGGGTATTCAGGGGGAAGTCGCTGCCACCCGCCTTCAGGAAGGTCAGGTAGCGGTCCCTGGCCGGAGCACCCTCCTGGAGGACCGCCTCGGTGAGGGCCATGGAGGCCACGATCCCCGTGGCGTACTGGTAGACATAGAAACCGTTGTAGAAGTGGGGGATGGATGACCACTCGCTCTGGATGTAGTCGTCCACCTTCACGACGCCCTTGTCGTGGCCGTAGTAGAGGCGGGTCAGTTCGAGGTACTTGGCATTGAGCCAGTCCGCGGTCAGGGTCCGCCCCTGCTCGACGGCCTCGTGCATGGCCAGTTCGAAGTCCGCGAAGAGCGTCTGGCGATAGAGGGTGCCGCGAATGCCCTCCAGATAGCTGTCCAGCAGGTACAGTTTCAGGCGCTCGTCCTTTTCGACCTTCAGCAGATGATTCACGAGCATGCCTTCGTTGAAGGTGCTCGCGATCTCCGCCAGGAAGATGGGATAGCTCGCCGTGGGATGGGGCTGGTGCTTGTCGGAGAAGAAACTGTGCATGGCGTGGCCCAGTTCGTGGGCCAGGGTGCTGACTTCCCGGTAGCTGCCATCGTAGTTCATCAGCACGTAGGGGTGCACGCCGAAGACGCCGCTGGAATAGGCGCCGCTGCGCTTGCCCTGGTTGGGATAGACATCCACCCACCGCTCGCCGAAGGCCCGCTGCAGGGCCTTCCCGTAGTCCTCGCCCAGGGGCGCCGTCGCCCCGAGCACCAGCTTCTGGGCCTCGTCATAGGAATAGACGCGCTCCACGGAAGCCACGGAGGATGCGTAGATGTCCCCGTAGCGGAATTCCGGCAGCCCCAGCATGCGCTGGCGCAGCTTCAGGAGGCGGTGCAGGGGGGCGAGGTTGGCCCGCACCGTCGAAACCAGGTTCCGATAGACCGCCGGCTCGATGGCATCCTCGAAGAGCGCGGCCTCCAGGCAGCTGGGGTACTTCCGGATCCTGGCGTTGAAGAAGTCCTGTTTGACGCTGCCATCGAGCAGCGAGGCCAAGGTGTTCTCGAAGCGCTTGCCGCCGGAGAAATTGGCGTCCATCACCGCCCGGCGGTCCTCGACCACCTTGGAACCTCGGAATTTCTGGAAGTTGGCGACGTTCAGCACCACCTTCTTGCCGTCCGCCAGCGTGACCTCGGGGCGGGGCATTTCGACATTGCGGAACAGGCCCGAGGCCTTGGAGGCCGTGCCCCCGAAGAGGCCGGTGAGGGAGGCGATGCGCTGCTCGGACTCCGGCAGCACATGCGCCTGCTTTCGCAGGACCTGCTCCAGGGAGCGGCGGTAGGGCGCGAGCCGCACCTCGGCCTGCAGGTATGCCTGGATCTTCTCGGAGCCCAGCTTCAGGAGGTCCGACTCCACGAAGGCGACCTTCGCACCGAAGTTCACGAAGAAGCTCTGCACTTCCCCGGTCATCTTCTGGAACTTGGAATCGGCCAAGTCCCCGTCGCCCTGGAGACTCGCATAGGAATACACGAGGGTCCCGCGCTTCTCGATCTCCGTGAGCCGTTCCAGCAGATCGGCCATGGCCCTGGGCGATCCCGTCCAGTCCTTGGCGAGGGCCTCGATTCCCGAGGCCCGCGCCTTCAGGGCCTCCAGTTCCGTCCGCCAGGCCCCTTCGCTGGCGAAGAGATCGCCCACATTCCAGGTGTCGGCCGTGGGCACCTTCGCCCGAAGGGTCTGGGAGTAGTCGGGAACGGGGGCCTGGGCCACCAGCGCGAGGGGGATCGCCAGCGCGAAGACCGATGGGAGCAACTTCATGGTGACTCCTGGGATGAGGAAGAACAGCTAGCCTAGTTTAACTATGTAGCCTTCGCCTGCAGCCAACCGAAAATCAGTAGATCCAGCTGAGGGCGCAGCCCGTTTCCTTCACCAGTTTTTCCGCCAATTCCGGGTCGAAGCGCAGCTTGAAGTCATTGCCCGGCTTCACCTTGGCGATGACGCCATCCAGGCTGCGGTATTCCAGGGTCAGCGGCAGGTGGCCGTGGTGGAGGCGCAGGATGGGCAGCAGATTGGGTGGATACTCGCCCAGGGGGAGCTTCACCACGGCCCCGGTGAACCCGCGCCCCTGGAAGCCCTCCAGGGGTTCCATGGCGGCGATGAAGAGCTTCAGCACCGTCTGGTCGTCCTCCTCCTCGCCTTCCGCATTGCCATTGCCGTTGCTCGTGACCGTTTCCACCTTCAGCTCACCGGTTACCCGCAGCAGCGCATCGGGCAGCGCGAGATGGCTGAAGAGCTCGTAGGGCCGGGAGCGCTTCTTGGTGATGGGGTCGAAACGCGACGAATACATCAGGGCCTCGATCTTGTCGGTGAGATCCTCCAGTTGCAGGATGGCCCAGGGCTCGCCCTTCTGGTTGGTCTTGAAGGCCACGTTGCTGACCATCACACCTAGGGTGATTTCGTCCTTGTCCTTGAGCTTCCCGCTGGCCACGAGTTCCTTGAGCACCGAGATCCCGCCGAGCGTGTGGACCTTGACGGCGTCGATGAACTCCTCCATGGGGTGCCCCGAGACGTAGAGCCCGAGGGCCTCCCGCTCGTTCTTCAGGCGCTCCTTTCGGCTCCAGGGTTCGATGTCCTCGGGCAGGCTCCAGTTGTCGGCCAGACTCGCCATCTCGGCCTCGTCGAAGAGCGAGGTCATGCCGAGATCGGCCCCACCTCCGGCGGACGCATTCTGGACGGCCGAGGGCAGGCCCTCCAGCAGGGCAGCGCGGTTGGGCTCCAGGGAATCGAAGGCCCCGGCCTTGATGAGGCATTCCCAGACCTTGCGGTTGGCCTTGGCCAGATCCGAGCTCTTGAGGGCATGGAAGAAGTCCTTGAAGCGCCCCTCGGCCTGGCGGGCCTCCAGGATGGCGTCCAGGGCGGCCTCGCCCAGTCCCTTGATGGCCGCGAGGCCGAAGCGGATCTGGTTCTCGCCGGTGATGGTGAAATCCAGCCGGGAGGTGTTGATGTCGGGTCCCAGGACCTCGACGCCGATCTCGCGACAGTTCTGGATGTACCTCACGACGTCGTCCGTGCGCTGGCTCTTGGTGCTGAGCAGGCCCGCCATGAATTCCGTGCGGTAGTTGGCCTTCAGGTAGCCCGTCTCGTAGGCCACCATGGCGTAGGCGGCGCTGTGGCTCTTGTTGAAGCCATAGCCCGCGAAGTACTCGATGAGATCGAAGAGCTCCGAGACCTTGGACTTCTCGAAGCCCCGGGTCACGCCCTGGGCGATGAACTTGTCCTTCTCCTTGGCCATCTTGGCCTTGTCCTTCTTCCCCATGGCCCGGCGCAGCATATCGGCCTCGCCCAGGCTGTAGCCCGCGATGAGGGACGCGATCTGCATCACCTGTTCCTGGTACAGGATCACGCCGTAGGTGGGCGCCAGGATGGGTTCCAGCTCCGGGAACATGTAGACCACGGGCTTGCGGCCGTGGCGGCAGTCTACGTAGGTGTCGCCCATGCCCGCCCCCAGGGGGCCGGGCCGGAAGAGGGCGTTCAGTGCGATGAGGTCGTCGAAGCGGTCGGGCTGCAGCTTGCGCAGCAGGCCCTTCATGCCCCCGGATTCGAACTGGAAGACGCCGTCCGTGTCCCCGGCCGAGAAGAGCTCGAAGGTCTTCTTGTCGTCGAAGCCCCGGATGCTGAGCATGTCCAGAGGCTTTCCATGGGTTTCGGCGATGTAGCCCTGGGTCTTGGCGATCTGGGTGAGAGTCTCCAGCCCCAGGAAGTCCATCTTGAGCAGGCCGGCGCGCTCCGCCTCCACCATGGTGTACTGCACCATCACCTTGCCGTCGCGATCCTTGGCCAGGGGGGCGAAGGTCGTGAGATCGTCCGGGGCGATGATGACCCCCGCCGCATGCACCCCCGTATTGCGAGAAAGCCCCTCGAGCCGCGCTGCGATATCCACCACCTCCCGGACCTCGGGCTCCCGCTCGTAGCGTTCGCGCAGCTTGTCGCTCTGCTCCAGGGCGAGCGCCATGGACATGGGCTGGCCGGGCACGGAGGGCACCAGCTTGGTCAGCTCGTTGGACCAGGCAAAATCCTTCTCGAAGACCCGCGCCACGTCCTTGATCACGGCCTTGGTCTTGAGCTGGTTGATGGTGATGATGTTGCACACCTTG
>JAYSNJ010000112.1:0-24050 GCA_043723905.1 Holophagaceae bacterium | reverse complement strand
CGCCCAGGATCTCGCGGCGCGCTACGGCGGGGAGGAATTCGCCTGCGTGCTGCCCGAATCGGATCACCAAGGGGGGCGGCTCCTGGCGGAGGCCCTGCTCTGCGCCGTCCGGAACCTGGCCCTACCCCACGAAGGCACGAAACCCGGCATCGTGACCATCAGCCTGGGGATCGCCTCGGCGATCCCATCCGCGGAGGCGCAGCCTTCGGACCTCCTGGCCCAGGCCGATGCCCGGCTCTACGAGGCCAAGGAGGGGGGGCGGGACAGGGTGGAAGGCTGAGGGGCGGGCGATGGCGTACGAGAGGGCACACAACCCGCGAGCCTGGCTGCCTGGGCTGGGGCTGGTGCTGTGCCTGGTGATGACGCTGGCCACCTGGCTCTTCGTCAAGCGCGCGGAGGAACGCCGCATCCAGGACCGGTTCCAGGCCGAAAACCTCCTGGTCCGGGAGCGGATCGTCAGCCGAATGGCGGCTCAGGAGCAGATCCTCCGGGCTGCCTCGGAATTCATCTCCGAGCGCCCGGTCCTGCCGACCCGCCAGGAATGGCACAAGTACGTGGATGCCCTGGCCCTGGAGCGTCTGAACCCGGGGGTCCAGGGGCTCGGCTTCGCGGAATGGATTCCTTCGGCGAATCTGGAGGCGCACATCCGCCGCATGCGGGCCGAGGGCTTTCCCGACTACGAGGTGCATGCCGGCGGTCCCCTGGCGCCCGAGGGCGGCGTCAGTTCCATCATCTACCTGGAGCCCTTCGACGAGCGGAACCAGCGCGCCTTTTCCCGGGACATGTACGCCGAGGCCACTCGGCGGGAGGCCATGGCGCGGGCGCGGGACACGGGGCAGGTCGCCCTCTCGGGCATGGTGAAGCTCTTTCAGGAAGGCTCCGCGCAGGTGCAGGCCGGGACGCTCCTCTACGCACCCGTCTACCGGCGGAGAGCTCCCCTGGACACGGTTCTCCAGCGGCGCCAGGCCCTGCTGGGCTGGGCCTACCTGGCCTTCCGGATGCAGAATCTGATGGAGGGCATCCTGGGGGATTCGGCGAGGGGCATCGCCTTGGAACTCTTCGATGGCGGATCCGAGGAGCCGGAGAGGCGCCTCTACCAGCGGATGCCCTTCCAGTCCGGCCGAGCCTGGGGCACGTGCGAGCCCTTCGACGTGGCGGGCCGGGTCTGGACCCTCCGCAGCAGGCCCCGCGCCGACTTCAGCGGTTCCCTGGGGGGCGGCAGCCACGTGGCGATTCTCCTGCTGGGGCTGAGCTCCAGCGCCGCCATCTTCCTGTTGCTCGTGTTTCTGGCGAGATCCGAACGGCGAGCCCTGGCCGTGGCCGACGAGCGGCTGGAGAAGCTTCAGGGGTTGCTGGATTCCACCGGTGAGGCCATCTACGGCATCGACCTGCACGGAGAATGCACCTTCTGCAATCCGGCCTGCCTCCGGATGACTGGCTACACGAGCGCGGAACAGCTGCTCGGCAGGAACATGCACGACCTCATCCACCATTCCCATGCGGATGGGAAGCATTTCCCGGTGGAGGACTGCCACATCTTCCGGGCCTTCAACGAGGGCACCGGCACCCATGTGGACGACGAAGTGCTCTGGCGGGCCGATGGCACCTCCTTCCCGGCAGAGTACTGGTCCTTTCCCCAGCGCCGCCGGGGGCAGGTGGTCGGGGCCGTGGTGACGTTCACCGATATCAGCGAGCGGCTCCAGATCGAGAAGAAACTGAGGGAGCGCGAGATCAACTTCCGCACATTCTTCGAGACCGTGGACGACATGATCGTCGTGGCCACGCCCCAGGGGCGCCTTCTCTACACCAATCCTGCGGTCTCCGAGAAGCTGGGCTACCCGCCCGAGGAACTGCGGTCCATGGACGTGCTGGAGCTTCATCCGCCCGAGAAGCGCCAGGAAGCCGAAGGGATCTTTGCCGCCATGTTCAGGGGTGAGCGGGATCTGTGCCCGCTGCCCCTGGGGACCAAGGCCGGCGGGCAGTGGCCGGTGGAGACCCGGATCTGGTTCGGCACCTGGGATGGCAGGGACTGCATCTTCGCCATTTCCAAGGACCTGCGGCGGCAGGAGGCCGCTCTCCAGAAGTTCAACCGGCTCTTCCAGAACAATCCCGCCCTCATGGCCGTCAGCGGCCTGCCCGACCGCCGGTTCACGGAAGTCAACGACGCCTTCCTGACCACGCTGGGTTTCACCGCGGAAGAGGTGCTCGGCAGGAGCGCCGAGGAACTCGATCTCTTCTCCGATCCCGAAAAGCAGATGGAGGTGACCCGGAAACTGAGCCAGACCGGCCGGATCGTGAATACTGAGCTGAAAGTCCGGGCCAAGGACGGACGCATTCTCGACGGGCTCTTCTCCGGCGAGATCATCGACAACCAGGGCCAGCGATACCTGCTCACGGTCCTGGTGGACATCACGGAACAGCGCCGGGACGAGGCGGAGATCCGGCGCCAGCAGGCGATGATCCGCAGCCTCCTGGATTCCATTCCCGATCTCATCTTCTTCAAGGACTGGAAGGGCGTGTACCTGGGCTGCAACCCGCCCTTCTCGGAGTTCGTGGGGCGTCCCCGGGAGGAGATCGTGGGGCATACGGACTACGATCTCTTCGAGCGCGAAATCGCGGATTCCTTCCTGGAGCACGACCGCCTGATGCTACAGGATCTCCAGGCCCACCAAAACGACGAGTGGATCACCTACCCCGATGGCCGGAAGATCCTGGTGGATACCCTCAAGACCCCCTACTACGGGCCCTCCGGCGAGGTGGTGGGCATCCTGGGCATCGCCCGCGACATCACGGCGCGCCGGTCGGCCGAGGACGAGCTGAAGCAGCAATCCCATTTCCAGCAGATGCTGATGGAGATCTCGTCGACCTACATCAACCTGCCTCTGGAGGTCGTGGATTCGCGGGTCAAGGCGTCCCTGGGCGACCTGGCGGAATTCGTCGGAGCGGACCGCTCCTACCTCTTCAGCTACGATTTCCAGAAGCAGGTCTGCTCCAATACCCACGAATGGTGCAATGAAGGCATCGAGCCTCAGATCGACCAGCTCCGGGAGGTGCCCCTCGAGACCATCCCCGAGTGGGTGGCTCCGCACCAGCAGGGGAAGACGGTGCACATTCCCGAGGTCGCCGCCCTGGCCAGGGGCCACCTCCGGGAGCTCCTCGAGTCTCAGGGCATCCAGAGTCTGCTGGCCGTCCCGATGATGGATGACCAGGAGTGCATCGGTTTCGTGGGATTCGATGCCGTCCGGTCCAGGCATCCCTTCACCTTGAATGAACAGCGCCTGCTGACCATTTTCGCCCAGATGCTGGTGAACATCCGGCTGAGGACCCGGTCCGAGGCCGCGCATCAGGAGGTGGAGCAGAGGCTGGCCCACGCCATGGCCGCCACGGGAGACGGCATCTGGGACTGGGATATCCCCACCGGCCGGGTGAAGCACAATGCCCGATGGTGCGCGATCCTGGGCCTCGAGGCGCGTTTCCTGGAGCATGAGATCCCGGCCTTCAGTGAAATGATCCACGAGGAGGACCGCCCGCATGTCATGGCCACCCTCCAGGCTTGTCTGGAGGGGCGGGAACCCTATCTGTGCCGCCATCGCATGAAGCATGCGGATGGCAGAATCCTCTGGGTGCTGGACCGCGGCAATGTGGTGGAGCGCGATGCGCAGGGGCGCGCCACCCGCATGGTGGGCAGCATGGCGGACATCACGGAATTGAAGCATGCCGAAGAGGTCCAGCTGGCCGCCGAGAGCCGGCTCCGCGCCGCTCTGGAAGAGGCCGAGCGCCTCAACGCGCTCCTGATGGAGGAGACCGTCCGGGCCAATGAGATGGCAGTCCAGGCGCAGGTGGCCAGCGTGGCCAAGTCGGCCTTCCTCGCCAACATGAGCCACGAGATCCGGACCCCCATGAACGGCGTGATCGGCATGATCGGGCTGCTCCTGGACACGGAACTCGACGACAGGCAGAGGCATTTCGCGCAATCCGCCCGGAACAGCGGTGCCTCCCTCCTGGCGCTGATCAATGACATCCTCGACCTCTCCAAGGTGGAAGCGGGCAAGTTCGAGTTGGACGAGGTGAATTTCGACCTCCAGGGCATCCTGGACGATGTCTCACAGACCATGGTTGCGCAGGCGAGGGCCCAAGGCTTGGGCTATGCCTGCACGGCGGACGAGGCCATTCCCCGTCGGCTCAAGGGCGATCCGGGTCGCCTCAGGCAGGTGCTCTTGAACCTGGTCGGCAATGCCATCAAGTTCACATCTGCCGGGAAGGTGGTGGTCCATGCGGAGAAGATCGCCGAGAACGAGCAGGAGACTTTGCTGCGCTTCACCGTGCGGGATACTGGAATCGGAATCCCGGCCGAAAAGATCAGCACCCTCTTCCAGAGCTTCACCCAGGTGGATGTCTCCACGACCCGCAGGTACGGAGGCTCGGGGCTGGGGTTGGCCATCTCTCGCGAACTGGTCACGCTCATGGGCGGCGAGATCGGCGTGACGAGCGAGGCGGGCAAGGGCTCGGCATTCTGGTTCACGGTCCGCTTCAGGAAACCCACGGATCCTCCAGAGATTCACGAGCAGAAGCCCCTCTCTCCGGCCTTCCCCCGGGCCGTGAGCTTCGGAGAAGCCCGAATCCTCCTGGTGGAGGACAATCCGGTGAATCGGGATGTGGCCTTGGCCATTCTGGAGGGTTGGGCCCTCCGAGCCGACCTCGTCTCCAACGGCATCGAAGCGATCCAGGCCCTCAGGCTGTCCCACTACGACTTGGTTCTCATGGATGTGCAGATGCCCGAGATGGATGGCCTGGAGGCCACGCGCACGATCCGGGATCGGCGCTCGGGAGTCCTCGATCCTTCGGTTCCCATCGTCGCCATGACGGCCCATGCCATGCGCGAGGATCGGGAGCGCTGCCTGGAGGCGGGCATGAGCGACTACCTCTCCAAGCCCGTCGATCCGCGCGCGCTGCTTGCGATCCTGGAACACTATCTGCAGGTGCCCAAGGCCAGGGTGGTCCCCGAGCCTGCGTCCGGCCCCACGGAGGATGTCCCTCCTGCGGTATTCGATCAGGCGGGCTTCCTGGGGCGGATGCTGGGAAACCGGAAGGCTGCGGTTCGGGTGCTCGACGTCTTCCTTTCGGATGCCCCCAGGCGTCTCGCCAGGCTGCAGGACGCGGCGGAATCCGGCCAGTCCGAGGCGGTGGTGAGGGAGCTCCATACACTCAAGGGCTCCTCGGCCACCGTCGGCGGGAATGCCCTCCACGCCATGGCCCGGGAACTGGAGATAGCTGTGAAATCGGGAGACCCGGGGGCCCTTTCGGCCGGAATGCCGGCCCTGTTCCAAGAGTTTGAGCGCTTCCGGGCGGCCTCGAAGGACTTCGGTGGGTGATCGGGGAGGTTGCGGGGGCAGGAGTCCCGGAGTCGGGATCCTGGGGCGATGCCGGTCGGGGGAGGTGACTCATGGAACCGGTTCAGGACGATCTCTTTCGGACTCTGCAGGTGATGGTGGTCGATGATGACCCGGTCTTCCTGCGCTATCTGGACGTCCAGTTGGAGCTGCTCGGCAGCCAGATCGTCCCATGCTGAGTGCGGATCACCCCTGGCGCTGGGAGATCCGCGGGCTGGTGCCCGGGCCCACACCCACGGTCCTGCCCAGGGCTTCGATCTGGGCGCGGATCTTGGCGGTGGTGATATCGGCGGTCTCATGCAGTCCGGCCTTGCCCGGGTAGATCTGGTAGAGCACCCGGTACCGGGGCTGGGTGAGGTTGGGCATGATCACGTTGGCGCCCCGGAGCAGGCCGCTGGCGCGGCCGGAGGCGGGATCCACCGTGGCCAGGGCCGTGGTGGAGGGGATGTTGGTCTGGGGGCACACCAGGCGCGTGAGGGCGAGCACCTTGAGGGTGGTGAGGGGATCGCTGGGCACCTGCCCCAGGCCGGCCTCCACCTGCAGCATCTCGCCCAGGGGGCCGTCCAGGGGCGTGCCGGGGCTGGGGATGTAGGGGCCGATGCCGATCATGTCCATGTCGTAGTCGCGGAAGGTCCAGATGTCGTTGGCCAGGGTCTCCCAGGTTTGGCCGGGGAGGCCGACCATGATGCCCGTGCCGATCTCGAAGCCGAGCTCGCGCATGCGCATCAGCTGCGCGATGCGGTCCGAGACGCCCCCCGGGAGGCTAGGGTGGATGCGCCGGTATAGATCCGGATCCGTGGTCTCGAAGCGCAGGAGGTAGCGATCCGCCCCCGCCTCCCGCCAGGCCCGCAGATCCTCCTCGCTGCGCTCCCCCAGGGAGAGGGTGATGGCCAGTCCCGTGCGGTCCTTGATCTTCCGGATGGTCTCGGCCATCCACTCACCGGTGATACCCGGGTCCTCCCCCGCCTGCATGACGACCGTGCCGAAGCCGTATTCCAGGGCCTTGTCGGCGCATTCCAGGATGTCCTCCTGGGACATGCGGTAGCGCTCGACCTTGGGCGCGCAAGCCGAGATGCCGCAGTAGGCGCAGCTTCTGACGCAGTGGTTGGAGACCTCGATGAGGCCCCGGAGGTGCACTTCGTCGCCCACGTAGAGATAGCGCGTGAGATCTGCGGCGCGCCAGAGCATTTCCAGGCGGATGGGATCCTCTTCCAGCAGCCAATAGGGGATTTCTTCCGGCGTCATGGGGTTCCTTGTGAGTTCGCCCGCTCTTGGCCAGGCGCGGGATCCCCTCAGTCTGGAGGATCCCCGGGCTTTCCGGGGGAAATCCTGGGATCCCGGCCCGGAAAGGCAGGGACCGGGACGGGTGGCCAGGGACGCTCAGCCCTTGGGCAGTTCCAGGCAGAAGCGCGCCCCTCGACCCGGCTCGCTCTCCGCCCAGATCCGCCCGCCCATGGCCAGGGCAAGCTGATGGGCGATGGAAAGGCCCAGGCCCGATGAGTTCTCCCCCGCCGTGGGCCGGGCTGAGAGCCGGGTGAAGCGCTTGAAGAGACCCGCCATGTCCGCCGGGGTGAGGCCCGGTCCTTCGTCTTCCACGGAAAACACGGCCCGGTCTCCCGAGGCCCGGGCGCTCACCGTGATCCGGGCCCCCCTCGGGGAGAACTTGATGGCGTTGGAGATCAGGTTGTCGATGATCTGAAGGAGGTGCCTGGAATCGGCCAGGGCGGACAGCTCGGCGGGGAAAACCAGGATCAGCCGCTGCTCCTTGGCTTCCGCCTTGGGGCCGCTCTCCCGGAGGGCCGTTTCCAGCAACTCCCGGGCGTTCACGGGCAGCACCTTGGGGGCCATGCGCCCGCTCTCGATGGCGTTGATGTCCAGGAACTCCAGGATGATGGAGGCCATGGTCCGGGAGGCGTGGTCGATGCGCTCCACCCAGTGGAGGATGGGGGCCGGGCAGGCCTCGATATCCCCGGAGATCAGGCCCTCGCAGGTGAGCATGATGGCGTTCAGAGGGTTCTTGAGGTCGTGGGCGGCGATCCCCATGAACCGGTTCTTCTCCTGGTTGAGGACCTCCAGATCCTGCTTCTGGCGGAGAATCTCCTCGGTGGCGGCGGCGATCCGCGCTTCCAGCTCGCGGTTCCGCTCCGCCAGGAAGCGGGTGCGGAGGCGCAGAAGCCCCAGGATGGCGGCCCCGGCCCCGAGGAAGTAGGCCAGGAGGGCCCAGGTCGACAGCCAGGGGGGCACCTTGACGGTGAAGGGGAAGGCCAGGGGGCCGCTGATGTTGCCTGCGTAGTCCTTCCCCCACACCCGCAGGATGTAGTTCCCGGCAGGCAGGGAGGGGAAGCGGACCTCCGTCTGGGGGCTCCAGGGTTCCGGTGCGGACTGGAGGCCCACCAGTTGGGTCTGGAAGCGGCTGTCCTCTTCCCGGTGCTGGGAGAGGAGGCGGAAACTGAACCGCAGCCCCTGTTCCCGATGTCCCAGGATGGCTCCGGGCAGGAGGGGGCGCTCCTGGACCCGGGTCTCCGCCCAGTGCAGGGGTTTGGCCCGCCGATCCAGGGGGGGGCCGGGGCTGTCCAGGCAGGCGATCCCGTCGGTGGTGCCGACCCACATCCGGCCCTCACGGTCCCGGTAGAGGCCCCCATCCAGGCATTCCAGGGAAGGCAGGCCGTCCTGGAGCGTGAAGGTGTCGATCTCGAAGGTCTCGGCCCGGGGCCGAATCCGGAACACGCCACGGGGAGTGGAGGCGAAGAGCCACCCCTCGGGGCCCTCCTCGATGGCTGCCATGAGATCGTGAGGCAGGGCAGGCACGGATCGGGTTCCCAGATGCTGGACCGTTTCGGGGTGGCGCAGATCCGGAACGACGTAGAGTCCCGAACCGTAGGTGCCGATCCAGAGCGATTCCCGCCCCCCGCCGTCCTTCTGGAGGGAGAGCCCCCGGATGGAGGTGCCCGCGAGGCTTTGGAAGAAGGGGAGGCTCAGCCAGCGGCCCTTCTCCAGGCAGGCCAGCCCCTTGTCCGTGCCCACCCAGAGACGTTCCCCCGAAACCTTGAGGGTGCGGACCGAGGCCTCGGCATCGTCGGGAGGGGCAGGGAGGGGACGGAAGGAGGTCCCGTCCCAGGACATCAGGCCCCGGCTCGTGCCGATCCAGAGTATCCGCTGCCCTCCGGGAGACTCAGAGCCGGCGAGGGCCCTGATCTGGGCCTCCGGAAGGCCGTCCTTCGGGGTGTAGAAGCGGACACGCCCCTGTCTCAGGCTGCCGAGTCCCTGGAAAGTGCCGAAGAAGAGTTCCCCGCTGCCCGGGAAGCTGAAGAAGGTGCGGACACTCTCGGCCGGGAAGCCTTGGCGGCGATTCCAGAGGGTCCAGGCGCCTTGGCGGAGGGCCCCGAGGCCTTGGGTCATGTTGCCGACCCAGAGGGCGGGGCTGGGGGCGTTCGGGGCCGTCAGTTCCCAGAAGCACTGGACCCGCGGATCCCCGTCCTTCCAGGGAGAGGGGATCTGGCGCCAGGCTCCCATCCCGGGGTGGCGGACGATGCCCTTGCTCTCGGTTCCCACCCAGAGCACCTGGCCCGTGCGTCCTCCGGGACTCATGGCGAGGCTGCGGATCAGGTCCGTGGGCAGGCCCTGGGCCCGGGAGAGGTGCTCCCATTTCCCGTCCTGGTGGTGGAGCAGGCCTCCCCCCAGCAGGGCCACCCAAAGGCCCTGGCCGCCCGTGGCGGGGTCCGGGAGTAGGGCCCGCACCTTGGTGCAGCCCGAGAGCCTCGCCACGGGGGCCGCCGCCATGCGCCCCCCCTTCCAGGTCATCAGCCCGCCCTGTTCGAGGCCCAGCCAGAGGCGGGGACGGCCATCGGGATCCAGGGTTTCCGCCAGGGCCCGCACGCGGGGGTCCGGAAGCTGAGAATTCCCTTCGAAGGGCCGCCAGCGCGCGCCATCGAAGATCCAGACCCCCTTGTTGGACCCGGCGAGAAGCTGCCATCGACCGGCCTCGTCCCGGTTCTCCTGGAGGCAGAAGAGACGCTCGTCCCCCAGCCCCTGGGCGGCGCCAAAGGTTGTCCAATGGCCCTCGGACCAGCGCGCCAGGCCCTTGCCGTAGGTGGCCACCCAGACCCTGGGCTGCCCGGTGCGATCCCTGTCGTGGCTCTCCAGGATGGCGTTCACGTTTTCCGAGGGCAGCCCGCTGCGGGTGTCGTAGGTCTTCCAGCCGGCCGGGCCGGATTCGAGGATGCCCTGGTACCGGGTGCCGATCCAGATCCGGCCATCGGAGAGGGTGGTCATGGCGTTGGCGTTGACGAAGAGGGCGTGGGCCGTCACCGGTGGCTCGGCCTGCTTCCACTGCTGGCCGTCGTAGCAGGCCACACCGGCCTGGGTGCCGGCCCAGATCCGGCCCTGGCCATCCACGGTCATGGCCAGGACGGAACGCTGGGGCAGCCCTTCCGTGTCCGAGAAGACCCGGAAGCTGGCCTGGCCAGAGAGGGATGAGGCGCCCCAGAGGAGCGTCAGGAGGGAACCGAAGAGGAGGTGTTTCGACATGGGGGACCCACCGGACCTATCCGGTCCTTCGGCTCGCCGCAGGGCAGGCTGTAGTTCTGATGCTACCGGGCGCCCTTGCCTGCGGCAAAGGCTTCCAGGGCGGCGAGGAAGGGCGTCAGGGCGCGTTCGAGAATGCCCAGGGAATAGGCGATGGTGAGGCCGTAGTTGGTGAGGGGGACGGAGGCCTCCCGGGCGCGGTGGAGGCGGCTGAGCATCTCCCGGCGGTTGCCGGTGCAGTTGCCGCAGTGGACGATCAGCTTGTAGGGCTTCAGATCCTGGGGAAAGTCGCGGCCCTGCACATGGACGAATTCCATTCTGGCGCCCACATACTGGGTGAGCCAGCGGGGGATCTTCACGCGGCCGATGTCTTCGCCCACGGGATGGTGGCTGCAGGTCTCCGCGATGAGCACCTTGTCGCCACCCTGGAGCCGCTCGATGCCCAGTGTGCCCCGCACCTGCTCCACGAGGTCGCCCTGGAAGCGGGCCATGAGGATGCTGAAGGAGGTCATGGGGACCTCCCTGGGCACGTCCGCGGCCACCTTCAGGAAGGCCTGGGAATCCGTCACCACCAGAGCGGGGGGCTTCGAAAGGCTGGCCAGGGCATGCCTCAGTTCCCGCTCCTGGCAGACCAGGGACATGGATTCGCCATCCAGCAGATCCCGGATCGTCATCACCTGGGGCAGGATCAGGCGGCCCTTGGGGGCCTCCTTGTCGATGGGCACCACCAGCACGGCCAGCTCTCCGGGAGGGACCAGATCGGAAACCAGGCGGCGGTTGTCGAAGAAGTCCCCGGGGGCCAGTTTCAGCAGGGCTTCCCGCAGCTCCAGGATGCCCAGGCCCAGGGACGCCGAGACCGCGACCACGGCCGCTCCCCGGGCTTCCAGCGCCTCCCTCTCCGGGGCGCTGGCCTCCTTCAGGTCCAGCTTGTTGAGGACCACCAGCACGGGCACCTTCCGGCCCTGGAGCTCCAGGAGGAGCGCCTCCTCGAAGGCGCCCCAGGCGCCTGATTCGGTGACGATGACGCCCAGGTCCACCCGCTCGAAAATCGCCCGGGTGCGGGCGATGCGCAGTTCTCCCAGGGCGCCCTCGTCATCCACCCCGGCCGTGTCCACGAACTGCACGGGCCCCAGGGGCAGGAGCTCCATGGGCTTCTCCACCGGGTCCGTGGTGGTGCCCGCCTGGGCGCTGACGATGGAGACCTGCTGGCGGGTGATGGCGTTCAGCAAGGAGGACTTGCCCACGTTGCGGCGTCCGAAGAGGCCGATGTGGAGGCGGAGGGACTTGGGTGTGGACTGCATGGGGACCTCGGGGCGGGGCCCCGGAAGGGCTCCCCTCCCAGGATGACTGAGAGAAGGGGACTGTGACTTGATCTGGATCAAAACCGGGCCCGGATCCTCAGGGGCCGCCAAAAGCTCCCTGGACCCCGGGTGTGATGCCAGAATGGTTCATCGGAGACGGGTCCGAGAAGGCGGGGCAAGCGTGGAACGGATGCAGGACAGCGATGTCGCTTCGGGGGGCTCCCAGGCCCCGGGGACCCTGTCGGCTTCCTGGCCCGCGGAGCTCGATACCGGCGTCCCGGTGCTCGACGAGCAGCATCGCCTCCTGGATCGCGTGCTGCTCAGCCTGCATCAGACCCTCCAGGGCAAGGTCCCCCCGAGGGATCTGGCTGCCCGCATCGACCAGCTGCTGTGCCTGGTGGAGGAGCACTTCGCCACGGAGGAGGCGGTCATGGACACCTGCGCCTATCTGCACCTGGGGCCGCACCGGGCCGAGCACGAGGCGCTGGTGGAGCGGATGCACGAACTGATGCTTATCTACTCCCAGCCCGATGCCCCTGCCTTGGGGGCATTGGTCGAGCGGATCCGGGACATGCTGAGAATCCATGTGCGGGACGTGGACCTGGACTACGCGGAACATCTCCGGCAGGCTCTCGGGTTCAAGCCCCTGCCTTGAGCTTGGGCGCGTCCTTCAGTGGACCTCGCGGAGCAGGCCCCAGGCGCCGAGCAGGGCGGGGAGGTGATCCAGGCGGTGGAGCGTGGCGAGGTTGTGCCCCGTGCGCACCTCCTCGCCCCGGGCGTTGAACCAGACGGCCCGCAGGCCCGCCGCCAGGGCGGCCTCCACATCCTCGGCGTAGTCGTCGCCCACCATCACCAGATGATCGGCCGGGGCATGGAGATCCTTCACCACGTGGGCGAAGAATTCGGGACTGCTCTTCTTGGCGCATACGGTTTTCTGGCAGTAGACCCGCTTGACGAAGGAACCCAGATCCGCCCGCTCCAGGGCCTTCCGGATGTCCGCCTCCTCGCTATCGGCGGCATTGGTGGCCAGGGCGATGCCGATGCGGCCGTGGAGGGCATGGAGCGCCTTCCGGGCCCCGGGGATCTCCTCGACCCTGGGCCAGTCCTTCATCCTGCCCTTGTACTGGGGGAAGACACGCATGAGCGTGTCCCCCCAGTCGAAGAGCACCCAGGCGTTCACGGCCTTCCCTCCGGCATCCGCGAACCCAGCCGCCCTACGGCCTCGGGACTGGTGGCTTCCCGGAACTGTCCTTCGGTGAAGAGGCCCTCCGCCAGGCCCTGGCCCTTCACGCTGGCGCCTGCGACCTGGGCCCTGAGCACCAGGGCGCAGACGGGCTCGTAGCCCAGCAGGGGCAGCAGGGCGGTGGCTGCGGCGGTGCCGTTCTCCACCTGGGCGCGGCAGCGGGCTTCACAGGCCTCGAGGCCTTCCACGCAATGGGTGCGCAGGATGGCGCAGGCCCGGGCCAGGAGATCTAGGCTCTCCAGGAGGCTGTGGGCCACCAGGGGCAGGAAGGGATTGAGCTCCAGGCTCCCCAGGGAAACCGCGACGGAGAGGGCGTGGTCGTGGGCCAGGACGAGGATGGCGGCCTGGATGACGGCCTCGGGGATCACGGGGTTCACCTTGCCGGGCATGATGCTCGAACCCGCCTGGCGGATGGGCAGCCTCAGTTCCCCCAGGCCCGCCTCGGGCCCGCTACTGAGGAGGCGGAGGTCCCCGCAGAGCTTGATGAGCGTGGTGGCGAGCGTCTTCAGGAGGCCCGAGACCTCCACGAAGACATCGGCGTTCTGGGTGGCTTCCACCAGGTTCTCGGCCCGGGCCAGGCCCAGGCCCGTGAGTTCGCGCAGTTCCTCCACCACCCTGAAGATGTACTCCCGGGGGGCGGCGAGCCCCGTGCCGATGGCCGTGCCGCCGAGGTTCACGACGCGGAGGCGCTCCTCGCACTTCGCCAGGCGCCAGCGGTCCCGGTTCAGGGCCTCGGCGTAGGCGCCCATCTCCCGGCCCAGGGTCGTGAGTACGGCGTCCTGCAGCTCCGTGCGGCCCACCTTCACCACGTGGGCGAAGGCCTTCTCCTTCTCCTGGAAGGCCTCCTGGAGGCCCAGGACCTGGTGCTCCAGTTCTTTCAGGCCGCGGATGGACGCGATGCGCAGGGCGGTAGGGTAGGTGTCGTTGGTGCTCTGGTGGAGGTTCAGGTGCTCCGTGGGGGAGACGGTGGCATATTCGCCCCGGGGTCTCTCCAGGATCTCCAGGGCGCGATTGGCCAGGACCTCGTTCACCGCCATGTTGGTGCTGGTGCCCGCGCCGCCCTGGAGGGCGTCCACGGGGAGATCCGACAGCAACTGTCCATCCATGAGCTCCCGGCAGGCCCTTTCGATGGCCTCGGCCCTGGGGGCCTCCGGGAGATACCCGAGCGCCTGGTTCACACGAAGGGCCGCCAGCTTCACGGCTCCGAAGGCCCGCAGCAGTTCGGGATGGGCCGGGCGCCCCAGTAAGGGGAAGTTCTCCAGGGCGCGCAGGGTGTGGATGCCAAAGCGAGCCCCCGGGGGAAGTTCCCGGGAGCCCAGCAGATCGTGTTCGAGGCGGGGTTCAGGCATGACTAGATGGTGACCTCACTTTCCC
The DNA here is from genome assembly GCA_043723905.1 of Holophagaceae bacterium. Lineage (GTDB taxonomy): Bacteria > Acidobacteriota > Holophagae > Holophagales > Holophagaceae > JAYREN01. The sequence continues at coordinate 10,218 of JAYSNJ010000112.1, read as the reverse complement.
TTTGCCCGGAAGCGACTTATTGTGGGGGACGCCGGGGCCGGAGCTGCCATGCCGTTCCGGCAGGAACGAGGGCGATTCATGGAAACCGGATTCAAGACGCAACTCCTCATCGGGGGCCTTGGTGCCGCCGTGCTCTGTGCGGGCGCCTATGGGCTCTACCGGGAATCCCGGCGGACGAGCCAGGGCCCGGCCGGTCAGGTGCCCCGGGAGGCAGGCCCGGTCGGAGGCTCCGTGGCGGGGTCGGGCCGGGCGGCCCTCCGCATCGAGACCCTCTCGGCGGTCACCGGCGGCACGACCGGCCACGAGGCCCGGGTCTTCGGCCAGCCCGGACTCACCTTCGAGTGGTCCATTCAGGGGGGGAAACTGGATTCCTGGAACCAGCGGGATTCGGTGCTCTGGACGGCGGGTCCCTCCGGCGAAGTGCTCCTCACCTGCCGAGCCTTCGATGGGGCGGGAGGGGAATCCAAGGCCGTGGCGCGGATTCAGGCCCAGCCGGCGCCGACGATTTCCAGGTTCGAGGCCGCGCCGCCGGTCCTGGCCCTTGGATCCAGCGCTAAGCTGGGATGGGCAGCAAAGGATTGCCGGAAGCTGGTGCTGGATCCGGGGGGCCAGGACGTGACCGCCTATGCGGGACCCGGTTTTGAGGTGAAACCCACCGACACCACCACCTACAGGCTCACGGCCACGAATGCGCTGGGCACGGAGGTCACCCGGGAGCTGACCCTCCAGGTGGCGGCTCCGCCCCAGATCGGGTCCCTTCGCGCCGAACCCGGCGGGGTTCCGGAGGCCTTCACCGTTGTGGGGGAATTCCAGGGGGGGAAGGCGGAGTTGAAGCGGGAAGGCACCGTCCTCGCCACGGCAGCGACCAGCCCCCTCCGGGCCGAACTCTCCGGACTGAAGCCGGGGGCTTCCCTTTCCCTCGTGGTCACCAACGAGGCCGGGGCCACCGTCACCGCCACGCTGCAGTTCACTGTCCAGAAACCCTAGGCCCCTAAAACCGGGCATTCAATCCTGATTGAATGCCCGGTTTTATCAGCAGAACACGTCCCGCCTGCCGGCCTTCACCTGGTCCACCATCTTCTGGGTGCGGGCGCGCAGGGCCTCGGGCATCCGCTCCAGCGTTTCGCCGATGACCCTGAAGCCCACTTCGCTGGTTTGGGGGCTCCCGTAGTCCTCCAGGTATTCCATGAAGGTGCTGATGGCGTTGGGCTGGCAGTGGGTCTTGATGTCCCCGGGCTTGGCCAGGTCCATGAAGTCCGCGCCCACCCGGCCCAGACGGTAGCAGCCCGTGCAGAAGCTCGGCATGAAGCCGTGCTCCGCCAGATCGCGCACCACCTCGTCCAGGCTGCGGTGATCCCCCAGGCTGAACTGGGCGCTGTGCTCGTTCTCGTTGCCGTAGCCCCCCGGATTGGTGCGGCTGCCGGCGCTGATCTGGCTGACGCCTAGTTCCAGGCATTCCCGGCGGATCTCGGCCCGCTCCCGGGTGCTCAGGATGATGCCTGTGTAGGGCACGGCCAGGCGCAGGATGGCGATGATCTTCTTGAAGTCCTCGTCGCCGACCGCGTAGGGCGGGTGCTCGGAGAGTTCGCTGCCTTCCGCGGGTTCGATGCGGGGGATGCTGATGGTGTGGGGGCCGCAGTGGAAGCGCCGATCCAGGTGGCTGGCGTGCTGCATGAGGGCCAGCACCTCGAAGCGCCAGTCCCGGAGGCCGAAGAGCACGCCGATGCCCACATCCTCGATGCCCGCCTCCATGGCGCGGTCCATGCACTCCACGCGCCATTCGAAGTTCCGCTTCTTGCCCCCCAGGTGCACCTGCTCGTAGGTGGCCTTGTCGTAGGTCTCCTGGAAGGTGATGTAGGTGCCGATATCGGCTTCCTTCAGGCGGCGGAAGTCCTCCACGGAGAGGGGGGCGATCTCCACGTTGACCCGGCGGATCTCGCCCTGGCCCTCCTTCGTATCATAGACGGTCTTGATGGCTTTCAGAACGTAGTCCAGGCCCTCCTTGGGGTAGGCCTCCCCCGCCAGCAGCACGATGCGCTTCTGGCCGGTGCGGATCATGGCCCGGGTCTCTTCGGCGATCTCCGCCTGGCTCAGGGTGCGGCGGACCAACGTTTTGTTGGAGGCGCGAAAGGCGCAGTAGACGCACTCGTTGCCGCAGAGGTTGGAGACGTACATCGGCGCGAAGAGGACGATGCGGTTGCCGTAGATCTCCTCCTTCACCCGCTTGGCCGTGTGATAGAGCTCGCCCAGCAGCTCGGGCTCGGTGATGTCCATGAGGTGGGAGACGTCCTCCATGGACAGCCCCTTCATCAGGGAGGCCTTGGCGAGGATCTCGCGCACCTGGGCGTGGTCGTGCCCTCGGGCATTGTCCAGGGTGCGCTGGATGGCCTGCTCGTCCACCTGGAAGGCCGCGGTCGGGGTATTCATGGGGTCTCCTCGACGAATCCTGAGAATTCGTCTCCAGAAAAGTATAGGGCGGGGCGTGATGGACCGATCCATCCGGATCCCTCGCCGGCCCTCATCATCACACTAGGATTGACCCTTGGCCCGCGTCGTTCCGTGATCTTGCTCACGATGCCACCGAGAAGGGCGGGGCCGGATGGTTCAATGAAGCTGCGCCCCCATTTTTCGGCGAGGAGTCTCCGAATGTCCGATTTCCGCATTCAGGACCACCCCATCCTCCCCGCGCCGGGAGAGCCCACCGTGCCCTTCACCTGGCAGGGGCGGGCCATGAAGGCCCGGGAGGGCGAGGTCATCGCCTCGGCCCTCTTCGCCAACGGCGTGCGCGTCTTCGGCCACCACCACAAGGACGGCTCGCCCCAGGGGATATTCTGCGCCAACGGCCAGTGCGCCCAGTGTTCCGTCGTCGCCGACGGCCTCTCCGTGAAGTCCTGCATGGTGGTGGTGCGGCCGGGCATGGCAGTGGGTCCTCTCGAGGGCCGCGCCACACTGCCCGAGATCGAGGGTGCGCCGGAATTCCGGGAGATCGAGACCGTGGAGACGGAAGTGCTCATCCTGGGGGGCGGTCCCGCCGGGCTCAGCGCCGCCATTGAACTGGCCAAGGCGGGCGTGGGCGTCATCCTCATTGACGACAAGGCGGCCCTGGGGGGCAAGCTCGTCCTCCAGACCCACAAGTTCTTCGGCAGCATCGAGGCCTGCCACGCGGGCACACGGGGCATGGACATCGGCCAGAAGCTGGAGGCCCAGGTCCGCGCCTTCGAGAATGTGCGGATCTGGACCGAGACCACGGCCATCGCCGTCTTCTCGGACCGCAAGGTGGGCCTCCTGCGCCAGGGGCACTACGTGCTGGTGCGGCCCCAGATGCTCCTAGTGGCCACGGGATCGCGGGAGAAATCCCTCGTGTTCAAGGGCAACACGCTGCCCGGTGTCTACGGTGCCGGGGCCTTCCAGACCCTGGTGAACCGCGATCTGGTGCGCCCCACCGAGCGGCTCTTCGTCATCGGCGGCGGCAACGTGGGCCTCATCGCCTCCTACCATGCCCTCCAGGCGGGCATCCAGGTGGTGGGCCTCTGCGAGGCGCTGGAGGAATGCGGCGGCTACAAGGTCCACAAGGACAAGCTGGTGCGCATGGGCGTGCCCATCCACACGCGCCATACGGTAGTCTGCGCCAACGGCACAGAGGAAGTTGAAAGCGTGACCATCGCTCAGCTGGATGACCGCTGGCAGATCATTCCCGGCACCGAGAAGACCTTCCAGTGCGACACGGTGCTGGTGGCCGTGGGCCTGGAGCCCGTGGACGAATTCCTGCACAAGGCCAGGGAGTTCGGCCTGCCCTTTTTCGCCGCCGGCGACGCCGAGGAGATCGCCGAAGCCAGCGCCGCCATGTTCACCGGCAAGATCCGGGGTCTGGAGATCGCCAAGGCCCTGGGCCGGGACGTGGGCGAGGTGCCCCCGGAATGGCACCGCACGGCCGCCGTGCTGAAGAGCCGCCCCGGCGCCACCATCACGGAGGAGATCCCCGAGGACGAGCAGGGAGTCTTTCCGATCTTCCACTGCAGCCAGGAGATTCCCTGCAATCCCTGCACGTCCATCTGTCCCAAGGGCGCCATCCAGATCGAGGGCGGGGACATCCTGGGCCTGCCCATGTTCAACGAGGAGGACTGCATCGCCTGCGAACAGTGCGTGGCCGTCTGCCCCGGCCTCGCCATCACGCTGGTGGATTTCCGCAATGTGGATGAAGTCGAACCCATCGTGAGCATTCCCTACGAATTCCCCGGCACACGCATCAAGGAAGGCGATGTGGTCACGGTGCTCGACACACTGGGCACGCCTCTCGGCAACGTGCCGGTGGTGAAGGTGCGCTCGCCCAAGTTCGCCGATCACGCCCTGCTGGTGAGGGTGAAGGCCCCCAGGGAAATCGCCAAACTCATCGCGGGCATCCGCGTGCAGGAGCCCTGGATCACGGAGCCCGCCGAGGAGATGGCCGAACGCCTGGAGGACGACGAGATCGTCTGCCGCTGCGAGCGGGTGACGGCCGGCGAAATCCGCGCCCTGATCCGTCGTGGGGTGCGCGACATGAACCAGCTCAAGGCCGCCACCCGCGCGGGGATGGGGGCCTGTGGCGGGAAGACCTGCCCCAGCCTCATCAAGCGCATCTTCCGCGAGGAGGGTGTCCCGGAGAACCAGGTGACAGACTTCACCAAGCGCCCCGTCTTCATCGAGGTGCCGCTCGGGGCCTTTGCGGGCGTCGTGATGGGCGAGGGGCCGGCCGTGGATGCCCAGCCCAGCCACGCCGTGAGCGCTTCCCAGGGAGGTCTGTGATGAGCACCGCCGTCTATGACGCCATCGTGGTGGGGGCGGGCTCCGTGGGCATGCCCACGGCCATGAACCTCGCCGAGCAGGGCCTGAGGGTGCTCTGCCTCGATCAGTTCGCCTCTCCCGGCCAGGGCAGCAACAAGGCCGCCATCGGTGGACTGCGGGCCACCCATTCGGCCCCCGCCAAGATCAGGCTCTGCCTCGATTCGCTGAAGACCTTCTCCACCTGGAAGGAGCTTCATGGCGACGATCTCGAATGGCGCCAGGGGGGCTATCTCTTCGTGGCCTACCGGGCCCAGGACGAGAAGATCCTCAGGGATCTGCTGGTGGTGCAGAAGCGCCACGGCCTGGACATCGACTGGTACGACGCGGCGGGGCTGCTGAAGCTGGTGCCCGCCCTGAACCCCGAAGGCCTCCGGGGGGGCACCTTCAGCCCCGGGGATGGCGGCGCCTCGCCCATGCTCAGCTGCCTGGCCTTTCACCGCCGGGCCGTGGCCCTGGGCGTGGAATGCCGCTTCAACGAGCGCGTCACCTCCATCATCCGCCGCAAGGGCAAGGTGGTGGGCGTGCGCACGGACAAGGGGGGCTACGCCACCGAGTGCGTCATCAACGCCGCGGGGCCCTGGGCCCGCCAGCTGGCCCAGGCCGGCGGCCTCGATGTCCCGGTGGTGCCCGACTGCCACGAGGCCGGCATCACGGAACCCGCGGCCCGCTTCCTGGAGCCCATGGTGGTCGATATCCGCCCCGCGCCCGGCTCGGTGAACTACTACTTCCACCAGATCGAACCCGGCCAGGTGGTCTTCTGCATCACCCCCGATCCCGCGATCGTGGGCTCGGACCGCCGGGAGACCAGCGCCTACCTGCCCATGGTGGCCCGGCGCATGGTGGACCTCATGCCCCGGCTCACGAACCTCAAGGTGCGCCGCACCTGGCGGGGCCTCTATCCCATGACGCCCGACGGGAGCCCCCTGCTGGGCCGCTCGAAGGAACTGGAAGGCTACATCGACGCCATCGGCATGTGCGGCCAGGGCTACATGCTGGGCCCCGGCGTCGGCGCCCTCATCGCGCGGCTCGCCACCGGCCGACTCCAGGACGGCGACGCGGCCATCCTGGAGGAACTCAGCCCCGATCGCGTGTTCGGCGGCGTGGAGGCGCTGAAGTAGGGCGGAAACGAATCCAGGCCTACATCATCCGCTCGTCGGCGGTGGGGCCGTAGGTCCCCGGCAGGGGCACGTCCAGGAGGCGCAGGTAGACGCCGAGCTGGGCGCGGTGATGGATCAGGTGATTGAAGACGAAGCCCCGCAGGACGGGGCCCTTGGGGGCGCTGAAGAGGACTTTGGCACCGGCCTTCAGGGCCCACATCTCCCCCAGTCGGGCGTCCTCGAGCTTCTCCAGGCTGGTGCGGGCCGCGGCCACATTGGCGTCGAAGGCTTTGATCCAGGCTGCCCGGGTCTCCATCTGGGGCGTCTTCCAGGGCTCCCGGCCCTCGGGGGCCATGTCGAGGACATCCTGGTCCAGGGTCAGGGGGAGCCAGCTGGGGAGGTTCACCACGTGGCTGAGGAGGGCCTGGAGGGTGAAGGACTTGGGATGGGGCGTCCAGGCGAGGCGATCCTCGGGGACGCGCTCCAGGAGGCGGCGGGTGGTGGCCATCTCCTGATCGAATTCGGGCAGCAGGACTTCGCGCATGGCCATGGAAGCTCCTTGGATGGGGGGGGATTATTGCACTTCAGGGATTCGCTGTCCACAGGGTGTGGACCGCGTGGCCGGGATTGTCGGCGCGCTCGTAGGTGTGGGCGCCAAAAAAGTCACGTTGGGCCTGGATCAGCGAGGCGCTGCCCCGAGCCGTGCGCAGGGTGTCGAACCAGGCCAGGGAGGCTGAAAGGCCCGGGATGGGGTGGCCTGCGGCAGTCGCCGCGACCACCACCCTGCGCCAGGCGGGCTCCCGGATGCGGAGCGCTTCGGCGAAGAAGGGCGCGAAGGCCAGGAGCTCCGGGGGGGGGCTCTGCTGGAAGGCCCGGCGCACTTCAATCAGGAACCTTGCCCGGATGATGCACCCCGCGGTCCAGATCCTGGCCACTTCCGACAGATCCGTGCCGTAGCCCTGAACTTCGCTGGCGGCGCGCAGGAGATCGAACCCCTGGGTGTAGCTGGCGATCTTGGAGGCGAAGAGGGCGTCCTGCAGATCGTCCAGGGCGAAGGTCCCCGAGTCCGGAACCTCCTTGGGGAATAGCCCCGCGGCCCGGATCCGGCGGGGTCTGGCGGCGCTCTGGCACCGGGCCTCCACGGCGCTGGCGATCGTGGGGATCGGCACGCCCAGTTCGCTAGCGGCCATGACGGTCCACTTCCCGGTGCCCTTCTGGGCCGCCTGGTCCAGGATGGCGTCCACCAGGGGCGCTCCCCCGGGGCTCAGGGGATCGGGGGTGCGCAGGATCCGGGCGGTGATCTCGATCAGATAGCTATCGAGTTCGCCCCGGTTCCAGTCCTCGAAGACCTCGGCCGCCCGGGTCGCCGAGAGCCCCATCCCCTCCCGCAGGAGGTAGACGGTCTCGGCGATGAGCTGCATGTCCCCGTACTCGATGCCGTTGTGGACCATCTTCACGAAGTGCCCCGCCGATCCCCTTCCGCAGTAGGCGACACAGTGGCCGGAAGGGCTTCGGGCGGCGATGGCCTCCAGGAAGGGGCGCAGGGTCTCGAAGGCCGCCCTGTCCCCCCCGGGCATGATGGCCGGGCCCTTGAGGGCGCCTTCCTCCCCGCCGGATACGCCCATGCCCAGGAAGGCCCAGGGACGGATCTCCGAAGCGCGCCGCTCCGTGTCGCTGGGCAGGCTGTTGCCCGCGTCGGCCACCACGTCCCCTGCTTCCAGGAGCGGATCCAGCTGGTGGAGCAGGTCGTCCACGGCAGGCCCGGCGTTGATCATGAGCAGGAGCTTCCGGGGCCGGGCCAGGGAAGCCAGAAAAGCCTCCAGGGACTCCGCCACCTCGATGTTCGCTTGGGGGTGTTCCCGCGTCAGTCTTTCACCCGCGGCGGCACTGCGGTTGAATCCCGCCACCTGGAAACCACGGCTGGCCAGGTTCCGGGCGAGGCTGGCCCCCATGACGCCGAGTCCAATGATCCCAATATCATTCTGCCTAGCGATGCCATCTTTACTCACGGTCCTCTCCTCCCAATGCCTTCACATCCAGGTCCGTCACCACGGTGAGATTGGACAGAACGCTGGAGGGCAGGGCTGGATCGCCCCGGAGCAACCGTCCCAAAGCCTCTGTCTTGGACTCGCCCATGACCACCATGACGGCCGGGGTCGAGACCAGCAGTTCCAGGCCCAGGGAGATCCGTCGGGAGGGCGGCTTAGGGCTCCCCTCCACCGGGTGGACCAGACCCTTTGGCCAGGGGCCGGGGGGGAACAGGGAGGCGAGGTGGCCGTCTTCCCCGAGGCCCAGGAGCAGCAGATCCAGGCCCCCGTCGAAGTCCTGGCCCAGGGCGGCTTCCACCCGCCCGCAGGCCTCGAGCCCCGTCTCCCCATCCAGGAAGAGGGGCAGTTCCAGGGCCGGGGGGTCGCTTCGCTCCAGATGGCCCAGGCGATAGGCCTCGCCCCGGTTGGAAGCGGGATGGTCGAAGGGCACCTGGCGCTCGTCCACCCAGGTGAGGCGCACCTGCTGCCAGCGAGATCCCAGGACTCTTCTGGTCAAACCCAAGGCCCTCCGGGCCAGGCCGAAGGCCCCGGCCGCGCTGCCTCCCGGCACGGCCAGGCGCGGATGCGAGATGCCCTCCAAGGCCTCGCAGAGAAGGTCCGCCGCCCTCTGGAGGGGCGCGTCCTCGCGAATTACCCGGAGCTCACCCACGGGACCAGCCCCCCTCGCAGCCCTGGAAGAGGCCATCCGCTTCCTCCGGTCCCCAGGTGCCCGCCGTGTAAGGGAGCAGGGGGGGCTTGGGGATGGAATCGGCGAAGCTCCAGCTGGCCTCCACCTCGTCGTCCCGCAGGAAAAGCGTCGGATCCCCCTGGATGGCATCCAGCAGGAGGCGCTCGTAGGCGGGGGCGCTGGGGGTCTTGAAGCGGTCCCGGTAATCGAAGGCGAATTCCGCCTGGGCCATGGTCATGCCGGGCCCGGGCACCTTCACGCCGAAGCCCAGGGTAATGGCCTCCCGGGGCTGGATGCTGAGGGTCAGGTGGTTGGGGCGCAGTCGGCAGGCCAGGCCGTCGGGCAGCACAGGCGAGGCCTCCTCCAGGCGGTCGAAGAGTTGGAGGGGAGGCACCCGGAACTGCACCTTCACCTCCGTGAAGCGCTGGGGCAGGCGCTTCCCGTGGCGCAGCAGGAAGGGCACGCCGCTCCAGCGCCAGGTATCCAGCTCCGCCCGCAGGGCCACGTAGGTCTCGGCCTGGGAGTCGGGTGCCACCCCCTCCTCCTGGAGGTAGCCCTGCACGGCCTGATCATGGATCGCCCCGGGGCCGTACTGGGCCCGGATGCAGGAATCCCCCCGGGAGATGCGAAGGCTCTTGAGCACGGCCACCTTCTGGTGCCGGAGGGTCTCGGGATCCAGGGAGGCGGGCGGCTCCATGGCCACCAGGGCGAGGATCTGGAGCATGTGGTTCTGGAGCATGTCCCTCAGGGCGCCCACTGTGTCGTAGTAGGCCGCCCGGCCCCGTTCCACGCCCAGTTCCTCCGCGACGGTGATCTGCACCAGTTCGATGTGCTGGCGGTTCCAGAGGGGCTCGAAGATGGCGTTGTGGAAGCGGAAGGCGAAGAGGTTCTGGACCGTCTCCTTGCCCAGATAGTGGTCGATGCGGTAGATCTGCTCCTCCCGGAGCAGGCGGTGGAGGGTCTGGTTGAGGGTGCGGGCGGAGGCCAGATCCCGGCCGAAGGGCTTCTCGATGATGACCCGCCGCCAGGGCTCCCCGGGCTCCTGGTGCAATAGTCCGGCCTGGGCCAGGTGCTCCACGGCAGGGATGAAGAGGTCGGGCTTCAGGGAGAGGTAGAAGAGGCGCCCTGCAGACGTCCCCTGGGGCAGGCGGTCCAGGTACTCGGCCAGGGCCTGGAGGTCTCCTTCCGCATCCCCCTGGACGTAGTGGATCCGGTCCTGGAAGTCGCCCAGGACCGCCCGCTCCTCCCCGGTCAGCTGCTCAAGGAGCTGGGCCCGGAAGGATTCCTCCGTGAGGGGCCGCCGGGCCACACCGATGAGGCGGAGGTCCAAGTCCCCCTTCTGCACCAGGCCCAGGAGGGCGGGCACCAGCTTGCGGGCCGTGAGGTCCCCGCTGGCCCCGAGAATGACGATCTGGATGGGTGTGCTCATGGCAGCACCCACATGTCTTCAGCTTCGAAGGCCGCCGAGTCTCCCCGTCCCTGGCCCGTCGCTTCCTCGAGTTCCCTGAAAGGCGCGAGAGAACCGCCCAGGATCATCATTCGCCATTCCATTCATCCACCCACCTGCGGCCCCGCTCCTGGCCCT
>JAYSNJ010000111.1:0-7876 GCA_043723905.1 Holophagaceae bacterium | reverse complement strand
TCGCCACCCAGTCTCGCGTGCAGACCCGTCTCCTCCCGGGCATCGAGCTGAGCTGCCGGTTCATGGGGAGGGAACTGCACCTCCTGGGCCTCCTCTTCGACGCCGAAGACGCGGGCTTCCGGGCCCGCATCCAGGAGATCCGGGAGCGCCGGTGCCGGCGGAACGATTCCCTCATCGCCCGACTCCAGTCCCTGGGCATCCCCATCAGTCTGGCGGATGTCCAGGCCTGCGCCCCCACGGATCTCATCTCCCGCACCCACTTCGCCAAGCTGCTGGCAGCCATGGGCGTGGTGCCCACCGCCCTGGATGCCCACCGGAAGCTCATCGGCGAGGGGGGCCCCGCCTTCGTGCCCTTCCAGGAACTGAGCCCCCTGGACGCCTCCCAGTGGATCCATGAGGCCGGGGGAGTGGCCATCGTGGCCCATCCGGGCCGCTTCAACGGGGGCCGCTTCATCTGGGACGAGGCCATGGCCGATCTCCGGGGGATGGGCGTCGATGGCTTCGAGGCCTACTACGGCGAATATGGGCCCGAGGAGCAGCGGCGCTTCCTGGAACTCGCCGAGCGGCTGGACATGGTCCCCAGCGGAGGCAGTGACTATCACGGGGCCATGAAGCCCGGCCTGGAACTGGGCCGCGGTCGCGGGAATCTGAGGATCCCCGATTCCGTCCTGGTTTCCCTGGAAAATTGTCGGCCAGGCCGACCGGCCTGACTGGATTCCCAGGGGGTATGATGGGGACTGTTCCAGGGGAAGTCGGATGGCCCAGAAGATCCTCATCGTCGAGGACGATGCGATAAACGTGAAGTTCATGAAGGTCGTCCTCACCAGGAAGGGCGGCTACGAGGTGCTCGTCAGCGAGGATGTGGATGAGATCCTCCACCTGGTCAGTTCTGGCGAGGTGGATGCCATCGTCATGGACATCAGCCTCACCCGCTCCACCTACGACGGACACAAGGTCGACGGCGTCTTCATCACCAAACTCCTGAAGCAGAACCCCGAGACTTCGCAGGTGCCCGTGATCCTCGCCACCGCCCACGCCATGTTCGGCGACCGGGAACGCTTTCTCGCCGAGACCGGCGCGGAGCATTACATCGCCAAGCCGATCCACGATCCGGATCTCTTCCTCGCCGAGGTCCGCAAGGTCCTCCCCGCATCATGACGCGCCGGGACGGCAGCAAGCCCGGGGGCTGGGACCCAAATCGGACAGGTGGCCCGAAGGGCCGCCCTGCCGGAGGCCGCGACGGCAACCACGAAGGCGGCCGTGTTGGCAACCGCCCCGGAACCCGTGTGAGCGGTCGGGACGGGGCTCGGGTCGGTGCCGGTGACGATGGCCGGGTCGCCTTCCGGCTGAGGGTCGAATATGACGGCTCCCGCTACCACGGGTGGCAGAAGCAGGGCGAGGCCCAGACCGCCCAGGGCATCCGCACCGTCACGGGCGCACTCGAGCGCGTCCTCACCCAGGCGGGCCAGCGCGTGATCGCCCTCGGTGGGTCCGGTCGCACGGACGCAGGCGTCCACGCCCTCGGGCAGATCGCCCACCTCCATCTCGCTGCCAGCCAGGCGACCCGCCCCCGGGAACTCCAGCGGATCTTCGACGAGGGGCTGCCCTCGGATCTGGCCGTCGCCTCCATCGAACCCTGCCTCACCTCCTTCCATTCCCGCCATGACGCCATCGAGCGGAGCTACCTCTACCAGATCAGCCAGCGGCGCAGCGCCTTCGGGAAATCCATGCTCTGGTGGGTCAAGGGGCAGCTGGAGCTGGCGCGACTGGAGGAGGCCTGGGGCCTCTTCGCGGGAAACCACGACGCCTCGGCCTTCACCGACCTGGAGCCTGGCGAGGATCCCCATGTCCAGATCAGGGGCTGCGAGCTGAAGGTCGACGGCTCCCTCGTGCTGCTGCGGCTCACGGCGGGCTTCTTCCTCCGCCGCCAGGTGCGCCGCATGGTGGGCGCGGCGGTCCTCTGCGGCCTGGGCAAGGAGAAGGTGGAACACATCCGCCGCGACCTGAAACACCCCACCGAGGAGGCCACCCTCTACTGGGCCGACAAGGCCGCCCCTGCGGCGGGCCTCTTCCTGGAGCGGGTGCGCTATTCCGGAGATCCCGAAATGGAACCCCTGCTGCCCGTGCTCCGGGTGCTCTAGCCTCGAGAAAGAAAAAGGCGGAACCACAGAGGACACAGAGAAATAAAGAAGAGAGCACAGAGGAAAGGAGTTGCCCTTTTCCTCTGGGCCCTCGGTCTTTCCTCCCTGCCCTCCGTGGTTCGATTTTTGGTTTGGGGAGTGAAGCATAAATCAGGGCTACAGCAGATCCTTGGATCGCACCGTCAGGTTGGCCAGGAGCAGTCCCATCAGCATGGCCACGGCCAGGAAGACCATCTGGAAGGCCGTATCCAGGCCCGTGAGCATCTGCTTGTTCACCACGTAGTCGAGGCTGCGGAAACCCACGCTTCCCGGCACCAGGAGCATGATCCCCGGCAGGAGCGTCACCCAGGGGGGACGCCCCCGCAGCTTGGCCAACAGATTGCTTCCCGAGCCCAGGACCCAGGCCCCCAGGCCGGCCCCGAAGGCCCCGCCCAGGAAATGGGTGCCCAACCGAGCGGCGCCGAAACCCACCGCGCAGGCCACCACGATCCAGATCCCATCGTCGGGCATGGCCTGGAAGATCACCAGGAAGGCCACGGCCCAGACCGCCAGGGCCGGGATGAGCACCCACCAGGGCGTGAGAACCAGGGCGGGCGCCACCAGGGACCCTGTCCAGATTTGGGCCAGGCGCTGGCCCAGGGCCACACCGAAGGCCAGCTGGAGAAAGATCATGCTCACCCCCGCCAGCCGGGCCGTGCCCGCCACCAGGTTGTTGGTGGCGAGTTCGTTCATGGCGATGAGGAAGCCCAAGCCCGGCACCAGCACGATGAGGCCCGCCAGGGTGGGCACGGAGGCCGAAAGGGTCGGCACCCACCGCGCCGCCAGGAGCGAAAGGAAGGCCACAAAGCCCGCCGCCAGCAGATGGAAGAGATAGCCGAGGGTGCGCTTCTGCCGGGCCCGGGCCTCCAGCAGGCCCGTTAGGAGGCCCAGCGCCAGGGCCAGGAAGGCCTCGCGCCAGGCACCCCCGAAGAACCACACGGCGCTGGCGGAGGCCGCACCATAGGCCAGGATCCGGGTGGCCGCCCCGTAGCGGGGGCGGGAATTCACCAGCAGCCGCAGGGCCTCGGAGGCCTGGGCCACATCCATGCGGCCCTCGAGGACGGCCTCGGTGATCCACTGGAGCTTGGTGAGCTTCTCCAGGTCCATGTCCCCGTTGGGGGCGCGCTCCACGGCGGCGCGGTGGAAATTCTCCCCGGAGATGGAGGCGAGGAAACCCGTGGGGAAGGCGAAGAACTGCCCCTGCAACCCGAAGCGGCGGCAGATCCGGGAAAGAGTCGCCTCGAAGCGGTGGGCGGGCGTGCCGAAGGCCTGAAGACAGCGCCCCAGCTCCAGACAGAATTCCACCTCGGGAGGAACGGGGGATTTCGGCTGCGTCTCCATGGGCGGATTGTAGCGCCAACCCTCCCGGGAATCGGAGCTCTCACCTATCATCAGCACATGTCTTCCCGAACCCTCCTCTTCCTGGCAGCTCTCCATCTTCCGCTCTCAGCCCAGCAGCCTCACACCCCACCCGCCCAATCGGTGGTGCAGGTGATGGCCCATTCCGAATGCTCCACGACCTACCAGGGCAGCGGAGTCGTCGTGGGACCCGGCATCGTCCTCACCAGCGCCCATGTCGTCCAGGGCACCGAAGAAGTGAAGGTGCTCCTGAACGGAAAAGCCTTCTACGCCTCGGCACACATCCTAGCTCCCGAACTCGATCTCTGTCTGCTGCGCGTGCCCGCCCTGCCCTGTCCACCGGTCCCCCTGGCAGGGGAGGGCGCCCTCCAGGTAGACGCCAAGGTACAGGCCATTGGATTCCCGGGAGGCCTGGGCCTCACCAGCACATCTGGAGTGTTGACAGAACGATGGCGGTTCCGGGGTTCCCAGCTCCTCCAATCGAACGCCCCGGTCCGCCCAGGAAACAGCGGTGGAGGGCTCTTCACCGAGGATGGCCACCTCCTCGGGATCACGACCTTCGTCCTTCTTACCTACGAAGGGTTGAACCTCTGCGTCCCGGCCTCCTGGATCCCGGAACTGCTCCGCCGCCCCTGGCAGACTGGCGGGAGGATCGCCCTCTGCCGTTCCAGGGAACTCGTGCTTCTGGATTTCCTTGAAGGGATCAATGAGGATCCTGCGAACCGGACAGCCTGGGAGGCCTTCAGCCGGGCCTGGACCGCCTCCCGCCCCAGGGACCCGGAGGCCTGGTACAGCCTGGGCTACACCCTTTCCCGGCGCGCCGCCGAAGGAGATCTGGCCGGAAGCGCCCCTGCCTCCATCCGCGAGGCGGCCCGGCAAGCCTACACGAAGGCCCTGGAATTGAACCCTAGCTTTGTCCGGGCCTGGAACAACCTGGGCGTCCTCCAGGATGAACTGGGCGAGAGCGAAGCCGGAGCCGCTTCCTTCAGAATGGCTGTGCGATTGAAGGACGACTACGGCCTCGCCTGGCTCAATCTGGGAAGCGCCTGCATCAACACCCGAAACTACAGGGATGCCGCCCAGGCCTTCCGCCGGGGTCTGGCTCTGATCCCCGACGAGGCTCCCTCCTGGGCACGCCTGGGCTTCTGCGAAGAGAAACTGGGACAACTGGATGCCGCCATCCACCACCTTCGAATTGCCCTCGCGCACCGGCCCATGCGCGTGGATTGGTGGCTGGACCTGGCGCAAATCTGCCGGCGCGCGAAGCGGCTGGAAGAATTCGAGGCAGCCCTCGCCTTTCACCGCGATCGCCTGCCGACCTTCGCCCAGGAGATAATGCTTCGGGTCAAGGCCTCCGCCCCGTGACGCATTGCCTCGTTCAGCGCAGGTAGGATGAGGAGTGCGGGGGCCCGTGGCCTCTTCCCGGGAGGCGATCCATGGGCATCTTCGATGTGATCGGCCCCGTGATGGTGGGGCCCAGCAGTTCCCATACGGCGGGTGCGGTGCGCATCGGCCTCTTCGCCCGGCGCCTCCTGGGGGAGGAGCCGCTTCGGGCCGAAATTGGCCTGCACGGCTCCTTCGCCGCCACGGGCGAGGGCCACGGGACACCCCTGGCACTGCTGGCGGGACTGCTGGGACTGGCGCCGGACGATGAGCGGATCCCAGTGGCCGCGGACCTGGCCAGCGAACGCGGACTGGACACCCGCTTCGAAACCCTGGATCTGGGGGACGTGCATCCCAATTCCGTCCGGCTGCGGCTGAAGGGGGGGAATTCCTCCCTGGAGATCTCCGCCAGCAGCGTGGGAGGGGGCCGCATCCGGATCTGGAACATCGACGGGTTCAAGGTGAGTCTCGATGGGGAATACCCCACGCTCCTCCTGGCCTACCCCGACCGGCCGGGAGCCGTGGCCATCGTCAGCGCCATCCTGGCCAATGCCGCCATCAATATCGCCACCCTCAAGGCTCACCGGACCGAGCGCGGGGGCCAGGCCCTCATGGCCGTCCAGCTCGACGAGGTCCCGCCTCCGAGCGTCCTGGAGAGCCTGCGACACCTGCCCCATTTCGAGCAGGTCCGCTTCATCCCGGCCCTGGAATTTGGAGGCTGACATGAACGCACAGGCACCCCGGGAAGGCACCCTGGCATTCCACCTGGCAGCTGCCAATGCGCGTCAGGTGCCCCTCTCCGAACATTTCATCGACCGGGAGGTCCAATCCACGGGCCGGCCCCGGGCCGAGCTCTGGGAACTGATGCGCACCCGCATCGCCGTGATGCGGCATTCCCTCCAGCGGGGGCTGGCCGCGCCCCAGCGCTCCCGCAGCGGCCTGGTGGACGGCGGGGCCTTCAAGGTGGCCCAGTGGGCCTCGGAGGGCCATTCGCTCCTGGGCCCTGCCTTCTCCCGGATGCTGGCCTCCGCCCTGGCGGTGGCGGAAGTCAACGCCTGCATGGGGCGCATCGTGGCCGCCCCCACGGCCGGATCCTGCGGTGTGCTGCCCGCGGCGCTCTTCACGGTGGCCTCCGAGCGCAGCGTGCCCGAAGAGGCCCTCATCAGAGCCTTCTTCACCGCCGGGGGCATCGGCCTGGTGATCGAGAAACTCGCCAGCCTCTCGGGCGCGGAAGGGGGCTGCCAGGCGGAGGTGGGTTCCGCCTCAGCCATGGCCGCCGGAGGCCTGGTGGAGATGCTGGGCGGTTCCAGCGAGCAGGTCTGCCACGCCGTTTCCTTCGCCCTGGCCAATGTCATGGGCCTGATCTGCGACCCGGTGATGGGACTGGTGGAGGAGCCCTGCGTGCGGCGCAACGCCCTGGGGGCCCTCAACGCGACGGCCGCCGCCGAGATGGCGCTGGCGGGGATTCCCTCCCTGTTCAGGGCCGACGCCGTGATCGAGACCATGGGCCGGGTGGGCCGGCGCCTGCCGGAGGAGTTCCGGGAGACGGCCCGAGGGGGCCTAGCCCTGCTCCTGCCGGAGGTGCGAAATGCAGACTCGCCTGGGCACCACGAGAATCGGGTTTAAGTTTTTTTTCATCCCCGCCGAAGGGGATCCCTCCACTCGGCTCAACGCTGGGTTGTGGGCCCTTGGCGCGGACTGTAGCATCAAACACGAAGGCAATGGGGGAGCGGACCATGAGCGCTGAAGACACGGCCAGAAAGGGCAAGGGAACGGTATTCGTGCGCGTGGAGGTCTGCAAGGGCTGCTCCTACTGCATCGATTTCTGCCCCAGCCACGCCCTCGAATTCAGCCGGGAGTTCAACCCCAAGGGCTACCACTTCCCGGTGCTGGGCCGAGCCGAGGACTGCACAGGCTGCGACCTCTGCGGGCTCTACTGCCCCGACTTCGCCATCTTCGGGGCCCGATGGAAGGATCTCGACGAAAAGCGCCAGGCGGCCTCCGCCCCGGCCAAGCCCTGAACCAGATGAACGATCACGACGGACGGAGGCGATCTTGAAAGCGGATCCCAAGGGCGTACTCACGGGTGTCCACTTCATCGACGGCGATCACGCCGCCTGTGAAGGCGCGCTGGCGGCAGGTTGCCGCTTCGTGGCCGGATACCCCATCACCCCCAGCACGGAGATCGTGGAGCGCTTCGCCGCCCGCATCCCCCTCGTGGGCGGCGTATTCATCCAGATGGAGGATGAACTCGCGGCCTCCATCGCCATCCAGGGCGGCGTGTGGGGCGGCCAGAAGGTCATGAGCGTGACCTCGGGGCCGGGCCTCAGCCTGATGATGGAGCACCTGGGCTACGCGGCCATGACGGAGACGCCCAGCGTCTGGGTGGACGTGCAGCGCGGGGGGCCCTCCACCGGTCTGCCCACCCTGCCCGCCCAGGCCGACATGATGCAGGCCCGCTGGGGCTCCCACGGCGACTACGGCACGATCGCACTCTGCCCCAACTCTCCCCAGGAGTGCTTCGACCTCACCATCCGCGCCTTCAACTTCTCGGAACGCTTCCGCACCCCGGTCATGCTCATGATGGACGAGGTAGTGGGGCACATGACCGAGAAGGTGGTGATCCCGCCCGCCGGCGAGATCGACATTTACCCGCGCCGCAAGACCACCCGGCCGCCCGGGGAGTTTCGCCTGTACGAGCCGGGCCCGGACGGCATTCCCGAGATGGCCCACGCCGGTGAAGGCTACAATTTCCACGTCACCGGCCTCACCCACGACGAGCGCGGCTACCCCTCCATGACCGTAGCTACCCAGGACAAGCTGGTGCGCCGTCTGGCTAACAAAATGGAGCCGCTGGCGGGCCCCGACGCGATCTTCGAAACCGAGTCGCTCGAAGACGCCGAGGTGGTGGTGGTCTCTTATGGGATTACCTCCCGGGTGGCCCAGCGGGCGAT
>JAYSNJ010000110.1:0-13058 GCA_043723905.1 Holophagaceae bacterium | reverse complement strand
CTGGGCGCCCATGTTCTCGTGGCGGTCCTTGAGCTCGATCTCCTTGGCGACGGTGACGCCGTCCTTGGTCATGAGCGGGGAGCCGAACTTCTTCTCGATCAGGACGTTGCGGCCTTTGGGGCCGAGGGTGACCTGAACGGCGTCGGCGAGCTTGTTCACGCCGCGCAGGATGGCCTGGCGTGCATCTTCAGCGTAGACAATGGACTTTGCAGACATTCGAATGCTCCTGGTAAAGGTGTTTGAGGTGACGCTGGATGGGGGCTCTGCCCGTGTCCAGCGTGGGGGCCGGGGGGACGCAGAGGCCAGATTTCGGCTCGCTAAATAAACAGCGCGGCCGGGCGGTCCCCCCGGAACTGAACCGATCTTACTTAACGATGGCCAGGATCTCGTCCTCGCGCACGATGACGTGATCGATGTCGTCGATGCGGACTTCGGTGCCGCTGTACTTCCCGATCAGGACCTTGTCGCCGGCCTTGACGGACATGGGAATGCGCTTGCCGTTGTCATCGAACTTGCCCTCGCCCGCGGCGACGACCAGCGCTTCCATGGGCTTTTCCTTGGCCGTGTCGGGGATGATGATGCCGCCCTTGACGGTTTCGGCAGCTTCGACACGCTTGAGGACGACGCGGTCATAGAGAGGAGTGATATTCATGAAGACCTCCAGAGAAAGGGTCCCCGAATGGGACCGCTGTTAGCACTCACTACCAGCGAGTGCTAATCTAGCGCACCCCACCCCCCTGTCAAGCCCATTTTGCGCGAGGGTGTCACGACATTAGTCACATGCACGCATATTTTATTCTGATGTTCCATCATGATCTCACAGGGGATTTGCACCCTATGCATAGGCCTTGGGGGTTTATCCTGGAAGCATGAACCCGCTCCCCATCCTTCTGGAACTGCAGGGCCTCCACGAGAATCTCCGGACCATCCAGCGCGATCTGACGGCCTTTCCCCCGGATATCGCCAAGCTGGATGCCGAACTCAAGGCCATCGCCAAGCGCCAGGAGAGTGCCGCCAAGGAACTGGCCGAAGCCAGGGCCAAGGCCGGATTCCTGGACAGCGACATGAAGCTGGCCCAGAAGCTCGAGGACCACGCGAAAACCGCAGTCAAGCAATCCACCCACAAGCTCCAGTACACCACCGCCATCCGGGAACTGGATGACCGGGAGCGCCAGACGGCTTCGGTGGCCCGGCCCCTCAAGGACACCCACGCCCGGATCACGACCCTGGAGAAGGAGACCGCGGGGCTCGAGGCCCGCCGACTCCTGGTCCAGGCCCAGTTCGACGAGCTTCACCAGATATTTCTTTCCGAGCACGAGAACCAGGTCGCGGCCAAGGATCTGCACCAGACCCGCCGCGCGGAGCTGGAGGCCACCCTCGAGCCCAGCACCCTCTCCCGGTTCAACAAGCTCATCGTCCAGCGCCAGGGCCGGGCCGTGGTGCCCGTGGAGAACGGGAACTGCGGAGGCTGCCGCACCAAGCTCAGGATTCCGCTGCTCTCCCAGCTCCGGGAACAGGGGACCATCCCCTGCGAATTCTGCCAGCGGATCCTCTTCATCCCCCTCAAGCAATGACCTCAGCGAACGGTCTCGTCGCCCATGTCCGCGAGGTCGAGGCTCGCGTGAAGGCGGCCTGCGAAGCCTGCGGCCGCCGTCTCGATTCCGTGGAGCTCCTCCCGATCTCCAAGCGGCAGTCCTCGGCCCTCATCCGGGAGGCCAGCGATCTGGGCTACTCGCGCTTCGGCGAGAACTACGTCCAGGAGGGGAGCGCCAAGGCCCAGGAACTCCCCCGGCTCGAGTTCGTCCTCACCGGGCCGCTCCAGCGGAACAAGGCCCGACTGGCCCTCCAGACCTTCCGCGAGCTCTACAGCCTCGACCGCCCCGAACTCGCCACCCGCCTGCGCCATCTCGCCGACGAACTGGACCTGGTCCGGAAGGTCTGGATCCAGGTGGATCTCTGGGATGAGGCCACCAAGCAGGGGGGCTGCGCCCCGGGAGACCTCCAGACCCTGCTGGACGCCCTCGGGGGCGACCCGCGCCTGCCCCTGCAGGGGTTCATGGCGATCCCCCCCCCGGGCCGGAGCGAGGCCTTCCCCGCGGTGGCCCGGCTCCGACAGGAGTGGCAGGATCGCCTCGGCCTCCCCCTGCGCATCAGCATGGGCATGAGCGACGATCTGGAGGCCGCCATCGCCGCCGGCAGCGACCAGGTGCGCATCGGCACGGCATTTTTCGGATACCGCCCCATGGCTTCCTAGGTTCCCGACCCGCCTCCAGGACCCCCTCCCGGATTCCAGGCCTGCCCCCGGGTCTGCGAGTCGACCAATATTCAGCCTCCGGAAGTCTTCCGACGATAGGATCCTTGAGTTCCCTATTCCCTGTTTGAGGAGCACCCCATGGATTTCTGGAAGCGTCTCAATATCCGCAAGAAGCTTCTCTACTCCATCCTGGTCCTGACGGCGCTCCTGGCCCTGACCGCAGGGAGCTTCTCCGGCTGGACCCTGAAGTCGGTCCAGACGGACGCCCAGTGGCAGAAGGGGCTCAGCCTGGCCTCCATGACGGGCGAGAACATCAAGGCCTTTCTCCAGATCGATCAGAGCGACTCCATGGTCAAGGGCATGGAGAGCCTCAGCAAGGACCCCGATGTCTCCATGGGCATGGTCGTGGGCGTCGACGACAAGAAGGTCGTCTCCATCAAGGCCGTGAAGAAGTTCGGCAAGGACAGTGGCATCGATCCCAAGGACTTCATCAAGGGCGTGGGGGAGGGCAGCCTCCGATACGAGAAGAACGGCTTCCGGGTGGTCGTTTCCCACCTCCTGGACGGGACCAACGAGGTGGATAACGCCATGGACCCCGGCAAGAAGTGGTTCCAGGTGGTGGTGATGAACACCTCCGCCATCGACAAGGAAATCGCCAAGGGCGTGGGCATGATGGTCGGCCTGGGTGTCCTCATGCTGGTCCTGGGCCTGGTCGCCGCCCTCATCCTCGGCAATGCCATCGTCAAGCCGCTCGAGATCATCCAGCAGAGCATGCGTGACATCTCCGAAGGCGAGGGCGACATGACCGCCCGCCTGGAAGTCGACGGCGAGGACGAGATCGCCCAGCTCTCCAAGCACTTCAATCACTTCGTGGGCAACATCCAGAGCATCATCCAGCAGGTGATCGCCATCTCCGGCAACATCGCCTCGGGTTCACTCCAGATGACGGCCGGCATGTCCGAGATGGCCTCCACCGCCGACTCCATCGCCCACACCGCCGAGAACCAGAAGTCCAGCGTCGAGCAGGCCACCCAGAGCGTCGGGACCATCGCCAGCTCCTCCAAGGTCATCTACTCCACCGTCTCGGACGCCCTCAAGGTCTTCGACCAGGCCCAGAATGCCGGCACCAAGGGAGGCGTCGCCGTCGATGCCGCCATCACGGGCATGCAGACCATCAACCAGAGCTCCAAGCAGATCGGCAACATCCTCACGGTCATCACCGAGATCGCCAACCAGACGAACCTCCTCTCCCTCAACGCCGCCATCGAGGCCGCCAAGGCCGGCGAACACGGGAAGGGTTTCGCCGTGGTGGCCGAGGAAGTCCGCAAGCTGGCCGAGCGCAGCGCCCAGGCGGCCAAGGAGATCACGGCCCTCATCCACACCAGCGGCAAGAGCATCGACGACGGCACCAGCATGGTGAACACGGCGGGTTCCGCCCTCCAGAGCATCCAGGAGGCGATCACCGCCAGCGCCGAACGCATGAAGGCCATCGGGAGCCAGAGCCAGACCCAGAGCCAGGACAGCTCCACCGTGGTGGGTGTCATGGGCGAACTCTCCAACATCGCCGAGCAGAATGCCGCGGCCACCGAGGAGATGGCCGCCACCATCCGGGAGACCACCCGCACCGTGGACGAACTCAGCAAGCTGGCCGAGAACCTCAACGCCCTCGTCTCGAGATTCAAGGTATAGATTTATTGATTTTTTTAACCTCCTGAGCCCCGAAT
The DNA here is from genome assembly GCA_043723905.1 of Holophagaceae bacterium. GTDB lineage: Bacteria > Acidobacteriota > Holophagae > Holophagales > Holophagaceae > JAYREN01. Next base: position 9,080 of record JAYSNJ010000110.1, on the reverse strand, counting down.
TCCGATCAGGAATTCGGGGCTTTCCCCTAGCCAGGAGGTGCGTTCATGAAGCTGAGCCAGGCTTCCATCGGAATCATCCTTGGGATGTCGGCCGGCCTTTCCGCCGGGGAACTGCCCGCGGAGGTCCAAGCCAAATTCATCAAGATCCTGGCAGCCAGTGCAGGTTCGCCCGGCAAGGTGGCCTGCAAGGATTCCTCCGTGGCCGGGGAACTGGGCAAGGTCGGTGTGAGCCCCGACCCGGGCTCCAAGGTGGCCTGGGCCGGCAGCGAAGGCGAAGTGAAGAGCCTGAAGGCCGCCGGCAAGCTCGTCCTCTGCGGCCGGTTGGAGTGGCTGCCCGCAGGGGGGGCCATCGCCATCGTGGAGGAGGGCGGCAAGCCCCAGATCTACCTGCACATGGGCAACATCGCGGCCTCGGGCGTGACCCTCTCGGACACCGTGTTGAAGATCGGCAAGCGGCTCTGATACCAAGGTGTGTTCGGAGATAGCGATCTGCGAAGCAGAGCGCGTCAAGCGCAGCAGCGCAGACTGGCCAGGGGCCGAGGCTGCGCGGCGGAGCGACTTCGAACGCCCGACAACATTCTGGAATTTCGAATGCGAATCGGTATGAGAGCTCAGCCCTGAAGCAGCCGAAGGGCCGTGAGTCCCCTCACGGCCCTTCCCTCCTTCAGCTCTTCCGGAGACTCACCACCACCTTCGCATCGCCCCCGTCCTCGCCCCCCAGATCGCCTCGGAGGGCCGTGCGCGCCCGGGCCAGATCCGATCCCACGCGAATCAGGTCCATGGCCCGCACCGCGTACCCATGGGACAGGGCACCATCCACCTTGAGAAAGACCCGCCGCCCCCCCAGGGGCTGGAGCATGAGCGAGGGGGCGAGTCGCTCGGACAGTTCCGCCCAGGGGACCGCCTCCTGCTGCAGGAGCAACTGCCCCTCCCCATCCAGGCTCACCACCAGGGGCGTGGGAGTGCCGGTCGGCTTCGGCCCGTCCAGGGTCGGAAGCGCGGCATTGGTGACCTTGGCGAGGGATGGCACCAGGACGATGAAGACGATCAGCAGGACGAGCACGATATCGATGAGCGGCGTGATGTTGATGTCCGACTTGGGGCTGCTGCTTCTCATGGGAGGCCTCCTTCCGAGGTGGGTGGGGTCCGCGTGGCAACATCGGGAACTCCCCGGAGCCTTCTTCGCGGAATGGATCAAAGAGCTTGAGGATCGCGTGCAGGCCGAGGGCGTCCCGAGGTCCCTCGGGTCCGCACGTGCTTCAGTTCAGGCCGACATGCAACAGGAGGCCGGAACTCACAAGTTCCGGCCTCTCAAGGGTTTCGCAAAGATCGTGTGAACCCACTGTCGGTTCGCGGCCTTCGCTGGTCAAGGCGGGCCAAGAAATGTTACGAGACGCTGATAATCCCCCACTGATATCACCGTTGGGTCACGGAGCGAGGGCTCCAGGCCCTCCCTCCCCCCCATCGTCACGGAATCCCCCCCGATCGACGCGAAAAGGGAAGGGCCGGGGGTCTCCCCCCGGCCCTTCCCATCTTGGTTCTAGGAATGAACTACTTCCGCGACTTCACGGAGGTGGCGACCTTGATATCGCCGCCATCCAATCCGCCCCATTCGGGCTTCGCGGCGGTCTCCTTCTTGGCCTGATCGGAGGCGCGGCGGACCTGATCGAGCACCTGCACGGCCACCTGGTAGGGCGTCTCCTCGTCGACCTTGACGAAGACCTTGCGCATGCCCGCGGGCTGCAACTGGACCACGGGGGTCAGCCGACCGGACAGATCGCCGAGTTCCATGGCCTCGCCCTGGAACTTGAAGACATAGGCCTTGTTGTCCGCCGTGGGATCGATTTCCACCACGAGGGGCGGGATCTTGTCAGGCACCGGAATCTTCTCCGTCTTGATCACCTGGGGCACCACCACGGGCATGGACTTGGACATGCCGGGCACCATCACGATGAAGATGATGAGGAGCACCAGAACGATGTCGATCAGCGGCGTGACGTTGATATCGGACTTCGCATGGCCGCTCATTTCTTCTCCTCTTTGCCCTTGTCCTCACTGGTGACGATGGAGGCCTCGTCGGCCCCCCCCTCACGGCAGATCTGGAAGAGCTTATCCACGTGCTTGTAGGGCAGGTCCGCATCCGCCTTGACGAATACGCGCCGGTCCGACAGGTTTTCCGTGGAGAGCTTGATGTACTTGACCAGGGCAGCGCGACCTTCGTCCGTGGCCATGTCCCAGCCCTTGACACTTTTCCCTTCGCGCTTGGCGGCCTCGTCGTCCAGCTGGACGAAACCGGGGACGACGACGCCATCCTTGGATTTTTCGTTATCCCGGCCCAGCATCAGGTTCAGGTACTTGACACCCTGTTCCGTGGGCTGTTTTAAAGAGTGCTTGGAAAGCGGAAGCTTCACTGCAGCGTTCACAGCGGGCGTGATCACGATGAAGATGATCAGAAGCACCAACACGATGTCCACAAGGGGCGTAACGTTGATGTCCGACTTTACGCCACCGCCCTTACCGCCAACATCCATACTCATAGGTATCTCCTCGAGTTGGGCGCGGGGGGCATGCTCACCCCCCGCGCGGGGTGGAAGGGAACTTAGTTCTGGCTCTCCCGACGGATGAACTCATCGATCATCTGGGAGGCGGCATTGTTGATGTTGGTGATGGTCTTGTCCTGCAGGTTCGTGAAGTAGTTGAAGATCCACACCGCGGGGATGGCGACGATGAGGCCGAGGGCGGTGGTGCCGAGGGCCTCACCGATGGAGCCGGCCAGGGCGTTGATGTCGCCGGCGCCCTTTTCCTTCAGGGTGGAGAAGACGGCGATGATACCAACCACGGTGCCGAGCAGGCCGATGAAGGGGGAGGCGGAGGCGATGGTGGCCAGGGTGCCCATGCCCTTCTTGAGGAGCTCGGTCACTTCGGCGGTGCCGCGGATGATGGCGCGCTCGACGGGCTGGATGACGTCATGGTTCTCGTGGAGAGCCTTGAGCTGCTTCTCGTACTGGAAGATGTCGAGGCCGTGCTTGAGCACGAGGGCGATGTGGCTCTTGTTGTGAGTGGTGGCAGCGCGGCGGGCGGCTTCGAAATCACCGCGGCGCAGCGTGTCCATGAAGAGCTTGAGGAACTTGCGGGAGGCGGAGTTGCTCTGGGCATACATGATGCCGCGCTCGATGGACATGTAGACCTGGAGGGCCAGGAGGAAGAGCAGGATGCTGATCACGCCTTTGTTGAAGGACGTGGACTGCTGCCAGATATCCACGGGCCCGAAGGCACCACCGGACAGAAGACCGAAGTTGAAGGTGTCGAGGAGGAAGTTCATTTGGGTTTCCTTATGGAAGAGGAAGGAGAAGGTGGACGAAGCTTGTGGGAATGCGGGAGACGGTATTCAGACCAGAATTGCGACTACCGAAGCTTGAAGAGCAGGGTCAGCTTGAACTTGGCGGTCTGGGGCACGCCGTTCAGCATGGCCGGCTCGAAGCGCCACTGCATGGCGTAGCCTTCGGCCATGGGACGCAGCTGGGGAGGGCCCTCCAGGGCCACGGCCTTCACGGGCACACCATCGACGCCGATGGTGATCTCCACCATCACGTTGCCTTGGATCTTGGCGATCTTGGCGAGGGGCGGATAGGGAGGCAGAGGGGGCGTGTGCTTCACCTTGATCTGGCTGAAGTCGAAGTCCACGACCCTGCTGGTGCTGGCGCCACCCACGGCCATGCCCGTGCCGCCGACGCCGCCACCGGCCACGGAGGGGCCGCTGCCGCCCGGCTGGCCGCTGCCCTGGTAGGCCATGGAGAGATCCTGCTTGGGCAGTTCCCGGGGCGTGTACTCAGGCACCACATCCTGGTTGGTGAGGGGGGGCGGCGGAGGCGCGTCCTTCTGCTCGACCTTGGGCGCCGCGGGCCGCGCGGCGGGGGCCGGCGGGGGCGGAGGAGGCGGCGGAGGGGGCGGCGCGTCTTCCTGCTCCTGGAGATCGATGCCCACCGTGGCCTTGACCACCTTCTTGCCCACGGAGGTCTGGGTCGCCAGGACCCAGGCCAGGCCGCCGAACAACGCGTAGGTGGCCAGGGTCAGGGGGATGGTCACTAGGGGATTCGAGCGGTGGAGGGAGGCATTCCCTTCCGAGATCGAAGCCCGATAGACCTGATCCTCTAGCGCCACCGGAGTTCCCCCTTTCGGAGGAGGGTTGGGGTTGGGGTCTTTGCTCATGCGACTCCCGTAGAAAATCCTGAATGGTGGGAAAAAAGTGGAGCCGAACCCGCTGGAGAAGGGTTCGGCTCACGAACTGACAAGGAAAGAACTGGGACAGGCCCAGCGGCTAAGATGACAAGCGGGCCTCCTCCCGTCAAGCCCCGACACCCTCCGGGATCCACAATTGACGCCATTTCCCGCATTTTTTCCATATGCGTGACACAGCCACACACCCCGCCCTTTTTTCGTGACCCTGCAACCCAAATTCCCGGAATCGTCATGCCTATGTCACAACTCTTTCAATACACCCGGGAATCCCAGCCCCCCTCCCCTTCCCTGGCCGCCCGGGCAGGCCGGTTCGCCACCCACCACGGGACCGTCACCACGCCGGCCTTCATGCCCGTGGGCACCCAGGGGACGGTGAAGGCCATCACCCCTGCCCAGCTCGAAGCGATCGGCCCCCAGGTCATCCTGGGCAACACCTACCACCTCGGCCTCCGCCCCGGCGATGCCCTGGTGGCGAGACTGGGCGGCCTCCACGCCTTCATGGGCTGGCAGGGGCCGATCCTCACAGACTCGGGGGGCTTCCAGGTCTTCTCCATGTCATCCCTTCGTCGCATCTCGGAGGAGGGCGTGGACTTCCGGAGCCACATCGACGGCTCCAGCCACTTCCTCAGCCCCGAGCGGAGCATGGAGATCCAGCGCAACCTCGGCTCCGATATCGTCATGGCCCTGGACGAATGCCCCGCGGGCCGCATGGAGCGCCCCCAGCTCGAGGCCTCCATGGCCCGCACCACCAGGTGGCTGGACCGCTGCCGCGAGACCCCCCTGGACGAGCACCAGGGGCTCTTCGCCATCAACCAGGGCGGCACCCACCTCGATCTGCGGAAGAACCACCTGGAGGAGATCCTCGCACTGGACGCCCGCCACCCCTTCCAGGGCTTCGCCGTGGGGGGCCTGAGCGTCGGCGAGCCCAAGGAGGAAATGAACGCCACCCTGGCGGAATTCGTGCACTTTCTGCCGAAGGACCGCCCGCGCTACCTCATGGGCGTCGGCACCCCCGAGGACCTGCTCTTCGGCATCGAGCAGGGCGTGGACCTCTTCGACTGCGTGCTGCCCACACGGGAGGCCCGACACGGGAGGCTCCTCACATCCAGAGGCCGCATCAATATCAAGAATGCCCGGCACCGGGAGAGCCCCGAGCCCCTGGATCCCGACTGTCCCTGCTACACCTGCAGGACCTTCACCCGGGCCTATCTGCACCATCTGTTCCGGGTGGGGGAGCTTCTCGCTTCTACGCTCAACAGCATCCACAACCTGAGCTACACTGTGGGGCTCACCCGCGCCGCAAGGCTGGCCTTGCTGGAGAACCGATTCCCGGACTTCGCACGGCGCACGCGGGACAACTGGAAAACCGAGGAGCCCTGATGCACTTTGCCCTGCTCGTATCCCCCGCCGGGAACCCCATGCTCATGCAGCTGCTGCTCATCGGCGGCATGGGAGCCCTCTTCTACTTCCTCCTGATCCGGCCCCAGAACAAGGCCCGCAAGGAGATGGAAGCGCGCCTCTCCAAGCTGAAGGCCGGGGACGAGGTCCTGCTGGCATCCGGCTTCTACGCCACCGTGGACCGGGTCGAGGACAAGTTCATCTACCTGAAGCTCGGCACCACCGTGGTCAAGGCCCGCCGTCAGGCCGTCGTGGCCCTGGCCGGCGAACCCGCTCCCGAGCAGAACTGATTCGAATTATCTCCGGAACGGCGCGGGGGACTCCCCCGCGCCTCCCCTGTTGGAGCAAACCGTGACCAAGCGGAGTATTTGGCGCCTTGCCGTGACGCTTCTCATCTGTGGCGTCTGTGCCTTCTTCTTCATCCCCACATCGAAGGTCCGCCTGGGCCTCGATCTCCAGGGCGGAGTCCACTTCGAGCTGGAAGTCCAGAGCCAGGAGGCCCTGGAGGCCGATCTGCGGGACACCGCCGACCGGCTGCAGGATCGCCTGAAGGAGAAGGGCCTCATGGGCGCAGCGGTGCGCCTCGACGGGCTGTCCGTGCGGATCGAGGGCATTCCCGCCGAACAGAAGGCCGTGCTCGAGAAAGTGATCGGGACCTTCAGCGGCTTCGACACGGCGTTTGACGCCCCGGGAGCCCAGGGCGCCCTGGCCGCCCGCATGGTGCAGAAGGCCTCCTACCAGAAGATGCTCAAGGAGGATGCCGGCAAGCGGGCGCTCCAGATCATCGAGAACCGTGTCAACCAGTTCGGCGTGGCCGAGCCGGAGATCACCGCCAGCGGGGCCGATGGCAGCCGCATCGTGGTCGAACTGCCCGGAGTGGGCGAGGCCGAGCGGGAGCGCATCAAGAAGCTCCTCTCCACCCCCGGCCGCCTGGAGCAGCGCCTCAAGGCCAAGCTCGATCCCACGGGCTACAAGGGCTTCCCCACCCGGGAGGCCGCCATGGCCTACTTCAACGGCCAGATCCCGCCCAACACCGAACTTCTCCCCGAGCCCGAGAGCGACCGGGATCTCCGGCGCGCCGGCCAGGAGGTGGTCGTCAAGGGCAAGGCCGAGGAGAAGATGAAGGCCTGGCATCTGGTGGAGACCAAGGTCTACGTGGACGGGGGCGATATCACGGACGCCCACCGCGCCGTCAACCCCAACACGGACGCCAGCGAGATCAACTTCACCCTGAACCGGAAGGGCGGTGAGGATTTCTACAACCTCACGGGCATCGCCTCCGAGGAAGGCCGCCTCATCTCCATCGTCCTGGACCGCAAGGTCGTCAGCAATCTCTCCTGCAAGGACAAGATTCGCGACAGCGTCCGAGTGAGCGGCAGCTTCACCAAGGACGAGGCCGACGATTTCGCCCTGAAGCTCAAGAGCGGCGCCATGCGGGCCTCCATGAAGTTCCTGGAGGAGAAGTCCATGGGCCCCAGCCTGGGCAAGGATTCCATCCGTTCGGGCATGCTGGCGGCGGTGCTGGGCTTCGGCACGATCATCGTCTTCATGCTCTTCTACTACAAATGGTCGGGCCTCAACGCCATCGTGGCCCTCACGGTGAACCTCATCGTGATGCTGGGGCTCCTGGGTTCCTTCAACGCCGTCCTCACCCTGCCGGGCATCGCGGGCTTCGCCCTCACCCTGGGCATGGCGGTGGATGCCAATATCCTCATCTTCGAACGCATCCGGGAGGAACTGAAGAACGGCAAGAGCGTCGCAGGGGCCATCCAGACGGGCTTCGACAAGGTGTTCTGGACCATCGTGGACAGCCACGTCACCCAGCTGTTTTCCGCCATGCTGCTCTTCATCTTCGGCACCGGCCCCGTGAAGGGCTTCGCCGTGACGCTTACCGTGGGCATCGTGGCCTCGCTCTTCACCAGCATCTACATCAGCCGCTTCATCTACGACTGGATCCTGGAGCGCCATCCCGGAACCAAGACCCTTTCCATCTGATAGGCCGATCCCATGCGTATTTTCGATAATCTCCCCCACATCGACTTCATGAAGTACAAGGCCATCGCCTTGTCCATCTCCTGGGGCCTCATCCTTATCTGCCTGGTGGCGGCCCAGCCCTGGAAGGGCTCGGACAGCCATGTCAAGCTCGGCATGCAGTTCACCGGCGGCATCGATATGCAGGTGCGCTTCAAGGGCGATATGCAGCAGGACGCCATTCGCTCGGCCCTTGGCCGCGGAGGCTTCGCGGACGCCGCCGTTGTCAAATACGGAGCGCCCGCGGGGTTCAGCGACTACTCCATCAAGGTGAAGGCCCGCAAGGGGCAGGACGAGAAGGATTCCACCACCCAGATCAACAAGATCCGGGAAATCCTGCGGGGCCTCGACGCCACCGCCGCCCAGGATCACCGGCCTGACCTCAACACCGAGGCCACCGGCGCGCTCACGGAGCAGTGGGCCAAGACCAATCCCCTCAATATCCCGGGCGACGAGACCACCATCCGCCTGGCCTACGAGCCGCTGGTCAAGAAGATCGGGGACACCCGCGAGAAGTTCGCGCCCATGACCAGCTTCGATCAGCTCCCCAAGGATCTGCCCAAGGTCATCACGGACCAGCTCAGGACGAACTTCCGCCTGGGATCCTTCTCCGTCCAGAAGAGCGAGGCCTTCTCGCCCAGCATCTCCGGCGAGTGGACCCGCAAGACACTGACCGCTGTCGCGTGGGCCCTGGGCGCCATCATGCTCTACGTGATGCTCCGCTTCACCTGGAGCTTCGCCGTGGGCGGCATCGTCTCCCTCATCCACGACATCCTCATGGCCGTGGGCATCTTCACCCTCTTCGGCTTCGAGTACTCGGTGCCGGTGGTGGCCAGCTTCCTCATCCTCATCGGGTATTCCATGGCCGACACCATCGTGGTCTTCGACCGCATCCGCGAGAACAGCCACAAGCCCGAATACCGCAGGACGAACATCAGCCAGCTGGTGAACGACTCCATCAACCAGACGCTGAGCCGGACGATCCTCACGTCCATGTCCGTGCTCTTCGTCGCGGTCTGCCTCTTCGTCTGGGGCGGCCCGGCTCTCCGAGATCTCAGCTTCCCCCTGGTCATCGGCGTCATCACGGGCACCTACAGCTCCATCTACATCGCCAGCCCCGTGGTCGTCTACTGGGAGAAGTGGTTCCCCCGGCACGACAGCCTCAAGCAGAAGCACGCCTAGGTCTTCTCGAATTCCCAGCCCGGGGGCCGCATCCGCGGCCTCCGCGTCTATCCGGAGACACGCCATGCAAGCCGTCCTCGGTATCCTCCGCGATCCTTCCCTGGAACCCGCCCAGAAGCGCCAGCGCCTCGCCGCCTCTGCGGAGAACACCCTGCCCTGCCCCGGTGCGGGAACACGCGCCGAAGTTCTCTTGAATATGGGCGTCCTCTGCGATCTCTTCGAGGGCCACG
>JAYSNJ010000109.1:0-43577 GCA_043723905.1 Holophagaceae bacterium | reverse complement strand
CCACCACCAGCCATGACCTCCCGTGCCAACCTTCTGGATGCACTGAAAATCTTGGAATCGAGGGTCTCTGAACAGATCCGCGAAGTTGAGGTGACCCGGGCACAGATCCAGCAGGTCAAGGCGCAGCTCCTGATAGTGGATGAAGCCAAGGAGTTGGCGCTTCCCTATAGCGAAACCAGAACCCCCGAAGAGAAGGTTGCATTGTTCAGAAGTCTTTTTCGTGGGCGGGAGGATGTCTATCCACGTCTTTGGTTCAGTGCGAAGAGGGACCGAAAAGGCTACTCACCCGTGTGTCTCAACGATGGCAATAGGGCCCTCTGCGACAAGTTCAAGATCAAGTGTGGGGACTGCCCGAGCCGCCGGTTCGCAGCCCTGGACAACCGCGTGGTCCTGGATCACCTCCAGGGGCGCCATGTCGTCGGCATCTACCCGATGCTTCCGGATGAGACGTGCTGGTTCCTGGCCGCCGATTTCGACGGTGAAGGCTGGCGCGAAGATGCCACGGCCGTCATGAGAACCTGCCGAGAACACCGCGTTCCCGCGGCCCTGGAGCGCTCACGCTCAGGCCAGGGTGCCCACCTATGGATCTTCTTCTCGACTCCCATCCTTGCCGCCACGGCCCGGAAACTGGGCTGTTTCCTGCTCACGGAGACAATGAACGGGAGGCATCAGTTGAGCATGGCCTCCTACGACCGCCTATTCCCCAACCAGGACACCATGCCACAAGGGGGATTCGGCAATCTGATTGCCTTGCCGCTCCAGCAGGAAGCCCGCAAGGACGGCAACACCCTCTTTCTCGATGACCACTTGGAGCCCTTCCCGGACCCCTGGGCGCATCTGGCTGCGATCCGCCGGATGACGCCTGTTGAAGTGGAAGCCATGGTTGAGACTGCCACGCGCCAGGGCCGCGTTCTGAGCGTGCGTTTCGAGCCCTTGGAGGACGGGTTGGATTCGACGCCCTGGGAACGCCTGCCCTCGGGTCGGCCCAGAAAGGCCAAGATTGATGGGCCAGTCCCCGCCAAGATCCAGGCCGTCTTGTCACATCAGATTTTCGTTGAAAAGACTGGGCTGCCCTCCGGCTTGCTGGCGGAGATCAAGCGTCTCGCGGCCTTTCAGAACCCGGAGTTCTACCAGAAACAGGCGATGCGCTTTTCCACGAGCGGAGTTCCCCGCGTGATTTGCGCCGCCGAGGAGCATCCCGTTCATCTCGCCCTGCCTCGCGGGTGCCGGGAAGAACTGGCGATACTCCTGGCCGAGCACGGGAGTCGACTGGAGCTTGAGGATCGACGCAATCCTGGGGAGGCCCTCGGGCTGACCTTCCATGGCCAACTTACGGAGATGCAGCAGGCCGCCGTGGGGGCCATTCACCCCCATGATCTGGGGATCTTCGTTGCTCCACCCGGCACAGGAAAGACGGTCTTTGGGGCCTACATGGCTGCGTTGCGCGGCGTAAATACCTTGGTGCTCGTGCACCGGAAGCCCCTTCTCGATCAATGGCGTGCACAGCTGCAGGTCTTCCTGGGCCTCGGTAGCAAGGAGGTGGGACAGATCGGTGGCGGCAGGCAAAAACCGACGGGGCGCATCGATGTGGCTATGATCCAGAGCCTCGCCACCCGCAAAGGCGTCAGCGATCTGGTCGGCACTTACGGACAGGTGATTGTGGATGAATGCCATCATGCTCCCGCTGTGTCCTTCGAGCGGGTGATGCGAGAGGTTCGCGCACGGTATGTCCTCGGGCTCACCGCCACGCCCTATCGCAGGGACGGCCTTCAGCGTCTTCTGCACTTCCAGTGCGGTCCTGTGAAATTCCAGTTGACTGCAAAGTCCAATGCCGCAGAGCAGCCCTTCGCAAATCGACTCATCATCCGGGAGACCCGCTTCATCGGACAAGGCAACATCCAGGATCTCTATGCAGCAGTAGTGGTGGATCCTCACCGGAACACCATGATCATCCGTGATGTTCAGAAGGCCCTCGCGGAAGGGCGATCCCCCATCGTCCTTACCGAACGACGGGAACACTTGGATCTGCTGGTCGAGGCCTTGAAGGAAGCTGCTCCACACGTGGTGGTGCTTCATGGCGGTGTCCAGGCCAAGGCACGCAGGGCAGCCCTATCGCGGCTGGCCGAAGTGCCGGTGGACGAGCCACGCCTCATCCTGGCCACGGGCCGCTATATCGGCGAAGGCTTCGATGATCCACGATTGGACACGCTCTTCATGGCAATGCCCATCGCGTGGAAGGGCACGCTGATCCAATACGCCGGGCGCCTCCATCGCCTGCATCCTGGCAAGCGTGAGGTCCAGGTCTACGACTACCTGGATGGGTCCATGCCCGTGTTCCGGAAGATGTTCGAGAAGCGGATGAAGGGATACCGCGCCATGGGATATCAGGCCGACGAGTCAATTGCTCTGGATTTCCCGTTCGACGACCCACCCTCGATCGGTGAGGCACTTCCTTGATGACAGGAGGTCCGGGCTAACACCACCACCATGACAGGTCGGGATTGTTGTGGTGTATGTGTGGGGCTCCCTACAATCACTCTATGCAAAGCCTCGCCACCACTCACTATCCAGGTTTCGATACCTTTCTTGTGATTCCAGTTGTCGCGGGTTCGAGTTCCGTCAGCCGCCCCAGATCAAAGGCCCCGCGCAGCGGGGCCTTCTTGATCCTGGGGGGCGGCTGGCGGGACTCGAAATCGCTGAATCACTGGCAGGCTGACTCGGACCTACGGTCCTCGCCCCTTCGGGGCCGCAATCCGCTGCGCGGATTCGGTCCCATCCTCCCTTCGCTGCGCTGCGGTCGGATGGTGCCGCCCGTCGCGACTGTCCGGTGGACAGCCGCAACGGATCAGCGTCGGCCTAGCATTTCGCGCGGCCTTCGCGCCAATGGCGCGAAGGGAGTCCCGTCAGCGAAGAGGCGAAACCCTATTGAAGTTCCCCTGTGGGCCGACCAGGCGACCCGAAGTCGCCGAACTGCTGGGATGGGGGCTTTCCCGTGCTCAGATGTCCCATCTTTGAGGGAAACGGCGATACGTAAAACAAGCCGACTTGTTGTTTCACTTTCAGCCTGTTGAGGAACCACGGCCAGGCTACTTCGCAGGCAGGCGCTTCAGGGCCTCGAGGACCCGTTCGGGGGTGAAGGGCACGTGGGTCACACGGGCGCCGGTGGCGTCGAAGACGGCGTTGGCCAGGGCCGCGGCCACCGGCACCACGGGGGGCTCGCCGATGCCCTGGGTGGCCATGGCGGAGTTGTCCGCGAAGACGACCTGGATGCGGGGGATGGCCGAGAAGCGGGGCAGGAGGTAGGTGTCGAAGTTCTTGTCGAGGATGCGGCCGCCCTTGAAGCGGATCTCCTCGCTGAGGGCCTGGCCGATGCACATGGTGATGGCGCCCTCGACCTGCTGGCGGGCCCCGTCGGGGTTCACCACGAGGCCCACGTCCACGGCCTCGAGGAAACGCTCCACCCGGACTTTCCCGGTGGCCTTGTCCACGGCGACCTGGGCCACGGCTACCACCAGGGCCTGACGCCAGGCGCCGCAGGCGAGTCCGATGCCTCGGCCCGTGGGCCCGGGTGCGGGCTCCCAGCCGAAGGTCTCCACCGCCAGGTCCAGGAGGCGCAGGAGGCGGGCGTCATTTGCGAGGCGGCGGCGCAGGGTCACGGGATCCACGCCGGCCTTGGCCGCCAGGGCATCCAGTTGGCTTTCCCGGGCGAACGCGTTGGTGTGGGCATTGGGGGCACGCCAGGCACCGACCTTGAGGGGGTGGAGGCCGGGGACGGCCGGAGCCTGGTATCGGTTCGTCTGCATGTCGTACGGGAACTCGGCCTCCCCCTGGGAGACGCCGGCCACGGTGTTGTCCCAGAAGGTGATGGCGCCGCGCCCGGCGTCCAGGCCGGAGCGGATCTTCACCACGGCGGCCGGCCGGTAGGTGTCCAGGAAGAGATCCTCCTCCCGGTTCCAGGCCAGCTGAATGGGCACGCCGGGGACCTGACGGGCGATGCGGGCGGCCTCGACGGCCCCGGGGGCCACGAGCTTGCCGCCGAAACCGCCCCCCACGAACTGGGCGATGATGCGGACCTTGTCCTGGCCTACCTTGAGGGCCTCGGCCACGGCCTCGCGGAAGACGCAGGGGGCCTGGCTGGAGGCCCAGACCGTCATGCGGCCCTCCTCCCATTTGGCGACTGAGGTGTGGGGCTCGAGGGTGGCGTGGCTCTCGTAGGCGTTGCGGTATTCCCCCTCCACCACGGTGGCGGCCCGCTTCTCACCGGCGGCCAGGTCGCCGCGGGAGATCATCACGCGCTGCCCGGGCGCCGCCTTGTCCACGAGGTACTGGTAGATGCGCACATCGTCCACGTCGGGTTCGGCCCCCTCGAAGGTGCCCTTCACGAGGGCGAGGGCCTTGCGGGCGGTGTCGGGCTGGGGATGGAGCACGGCCAGGAGGGTGCCGTCCCGCACGATGCGGACGCCAGGAACCCGTTCGGCGGCCGCCGTGTCCGCGGTGGCCAGGTTCAGGCCGTGGGCCGGGGGCCGCAGGACGCAGGCGTGGAGCGTTCCGGGAAGGCGCAGGTCGCCGGCGTACTTGGCGGCGCCGGTGATCTTGGCGAGGGCGTCCTTGCGGGGGACGCGGCTCCCGATCACGGTGCATTCGGAAAGGGGCTTGGGCTTGACCTTGCCCAGGTGCCGCTCCATCTTCCGGCCCTTCACCAGCTCGCCGAAGGTGGTGCGGCGCGTGGGGGCCGCCTTCACCCAGATGGCGCCGTCCTTCAGGGCCAGGTCCGCGGCCGGGGCGCTCAGGGCCTTGGACGCCATTCCCAGGAGCACCGCCCGCGCCTCTGCGGCGGCGCCCCGGAGGACGGGGGCCGTATGCCACAGGGTGAGAGAACCGCCCGTGGGCATGTCCCAGGGGCAGAGGTCCGTGTCGCCCAGGAGCATGTCCACTTGGGCCGGATTCAGCTCCAACTCCTCGGCCACGAGCATGGCCAGCACCGTCATGGCGCCCTGCCCCAGTTCGGTCTTCCCCACGAAGCAGCCCACGCGGCCGTCGGCTGAGATCTTCAGGTAGGCGTTGAAATCCTCGGGGTAGGCGCCGGGCCGAGTCGGCTCGACGGGCGCTGCACCGACAGGGCTCCTGAAGAACAAGGTAAGCGCGCCCGCGGCGACGCTCTGGAGGAGGGTCCGCCTTTTCATCGCACACCTCCCATGGCCTTGCCTGCCGATTCGACCGCGTCCAGGATCCTCACGTGGGCCCCGCAGCGGCAGAGGTTCCCCTCCATGGCCTCGACGATCTCGGCCCTGGTGGCCCTGGGCTGCTTCTTCAGGAGGGCCCAGGCGGCCAGGATCATCCCGGAGGTGCAGTAGCCGCACTGGAAGGCATGGTGGTTCTGGAAGGCCTTCTGGACGGGGTCCAGCTTCCCGCCTTGGGCCAGGCCCTCGATGGTGAGCACCGCCTTCCCGGCCACCTCGCCCAGCGCCGTGGAACAGGAGGGCACGGCCTCGAAGTCCACAAGCACGGTGCAGGCCCCGCAGAGCCCGGCCTCGCAGCCCACCTTGGTGCCCGTGAGGCCCAGTTCGTCGCGCAGGACCCATACCAGCTTCCGGTCACGGGGGCTCTTGACGGTGACGGGCTTGCCGTTGAGGACAAACGAGACAGTAGCGTCCATCGGGAACCTCCGGGGGCGAGGCATGCTGCGGGAAGGTCCCATGATAATCCCGGAACCGAAGGTCAGCGCTGAGGATAGGAAACCGAGGCCGCCAGCGACCCTGCAGCCACCTGGATCCGTGAGATTCTGTAAATACCGGGCAGGGTCTCGCCACATCGCCGGGGGAAGACGCTTGCTCTACCGGGAGGGTTCCGCTCCCATGCCCTTCAGGATGGCTTCGAATTCCCCGTGGCCGTGCAGCGGCTTCAGTTCCTCCAGTGCCCGGATGCGCTCCGGTTTCCGGTACCCGCGGATCTGGGCCGCTCTCAGGTGGGTGATGGCCTCGCTGGGCCGACCCAACTGCGTGAGGGCTGCAGCCGCATAGATGCAGGGCCAGCCCTCCCGTTCATCCAGGGCGGCGAGAGTCGTGCTCAAGGTCAGGAGCTGAGCCCAGGACTTCTTCTCCAGGGCCACCCCCAGGGCCATCCGGTAGTTCAGGATCGGAGCGCCCAGGAGACGGCGGATCATGAGCTGCTCCGCGGGGGAGGCGCTCTTCAGGCGGTTGATATGGCGGGTGAGGTCCTCCCGGTAATGGGCGGACCCATGCAGTTCCCTGGAGGCCGCCTCGTAGTCCTGCTCGAACCTCCGCTCCTCGAGCACGGAGGCGTCTTTCTCCAGGGTGGCGGCACGTTTCGCAGCCCTTTGGCCCTCGGGGGAATCCGGGAACAGGGCCGCCAGTTCCTGCCAGCGCCGCAGGGCCAGCAGGGAGCTCCCCGCCTTCTCGCCGTTCAGTTCCAGACAGCGGCGGAACTCCTCTTCGAGGGCTTGCTCCTTCGGGGCCAAGCCTCTTTGCGCGGCACCCAGCTGGAGGTAGCTCAGGGCAGCCATCGCCGTCTCTTCGGGGGCGCGCTGATGCCCGCCCTCGAAGCGGTCCGCCAGGGCCTCCCAGCCCCTGGACTGGAGCTCCCGTCGGCCCTCCAAGACTTCCCAATGATTGAAGTCCTCGAGACCACAACCGAGATAGAAACGCAGATGCCCGAGTCCTGTAAGCAGCCCTTCCCCCGTGCCGAAGGCGCCGAAGGAGACGAGGCCTGCGAACTGCTTGGGATGCTTCAGGGCCAGGCGCAGGGCCATGCGAGCTCCACCCGAAAGGCCCGTGGCGTAGCTGCGCCGGGGATCGACCTGGAAGCGGGAGCGGACATCCTTCCACACGGCCTCGGAGGCCTCCAGGGCGGGCCGCAGTGGGCCGTTCCGGGAATCATTGGAACCCACGACGATCCAGCCGAAGCGCTCGGCGGCCTGCCGGAAGAGCTGCACTGGCTCCTCCCCCGAGCCGATGGGTGAAAATCCATACAGCACGGGCCACGGCCGATCCTCGCGATAGCCGCTGGGCAGGTACAGGGCGTAGCTGAAACGTGGATTCGCAGTGCACACCACCCTAGGCACCACTTCGCCCTTCGGCAGTCCCGACGGAGTCTGGGCGAATATTGGGCAGAGCGCCGAGGCGAGGATCAGTGCGCGCATGGGGACCTCCCAAGCAGGATGGCAGTGGGCTCGGTCTCAAAGGTCTCCGGCCACCCCCGAATGGGTGGGCTGGCCCCAGGTTCAGTCCGCCAGATCTCCCGAGAGCTCCCGCTCCAGGCTCTGAAGGCGCTTGAGGCGGGCGAAGGTGCCGGTCTGGGCCGCCAGTTCGGCCGGGCTTCCGGACTCGATGGGCAGGCCCTCCTCCAGCACCATCACCCGGTCGCAGAGCTCGGCCACGAAGACGCGATGGGTGGCGAGCACCAGGGTGCTGCGCCCCAGGAAGGCCTTCAGGTTCTCGAGAATGCGGCTTTCGGTTTCGGCGTCCACGGCGGAAAGCGCGTCGTCCAGCAGCATCAGCCGGGGACGGCGCAGGAGGGCCCGGGCCAGGGCGGCGCGCTGGCGCTCCCCTCCCGAGAGGGCGATGCCCCGCTCGCCCACGACGGTTTCAAGTCCCCCCGGAAGTCGGCGGATGAGATCGTCCAGGCACACGGCCCGGGCCACTTCCCAGAGCTCCTCCTCCGTGGCCTCGGGCCTCCCCATGGCCAGATTTTCCCGCAGGGTCGTGGAGAAGAGGAAGGCCTCCTGGGGCACCCAGCCGAGGCCCGCCCAGTGCTGGCGCAGGCCTTCCGGCCTCAGCGGCTCTCCATCGATCCTCAGGGTTCCGGTCTGGGCTTCGCGCAGACCCGCGAGGATCTGGAGGAGGATCGTCTTGCCCGAGCCGATGCTGCCCAGGATGGCCAGGCTGCCCCCGGCCGGGATCTGGAGATCCAGGGGCCCCAGCCCCCGGCCGCTCTCGAAGCGGTGGCTGAGGTGTTCCAGGCGAAGGGCCACGGGGTGGGCGGGAAGCAGGGCGGCGGGGCGGCTGGAGGGTTGGGGCAGATCCGGTTCGGGGCTGGCGAAGACCTGGTCGATGCGCTCCTGCCCCGCCCGGGCCCGCTGGAAGAGGTTGGCGGCCCAGCCCAGGGACATGACGGGCCAGGTGAGGGCCGCCAGATATCCCGTGAAGGCCGTGAGGTCCCCCAGGCTGAGGGCGTGGCTCAGCACCAGGCTGCCGCCGAAGGAGACGAGGATCAGGGCCGCCAGTCCGCCCATGAGCATGGAGAGAGGGCCGTACGAGCTGAAGATGGCCGATTGCCGGATGCTGAGCCGCGCCTGCTTCCGGCTCAGTTCCAGGAAGCCCTCGATGCGCTGGCCCTCGAGGCCGAAGGCCTGGACCACCTTCTCGCCCGAGATGGTCTCGTGGCTGAGGGTGTTGAGCTCGGAGGTGACCAGCTGGAGCCTCTGCTGGGTGCGGTGGCTAGCCTTGCCGATGACGTAGAAGCCCACCCCCAGGAGGAGGAAGGGGGCCATGACGGCCACGGTGAGGCGGGGGTGGCCGTGGACCATCAGGGCCAGGGTGACGGGCAGCAGGCTGAAGGCCTGGAGGAAGCTCATGAGTCCGGGACCCGTGGCCATGCGCACCGAGCCCACATCGTCGCCGATGCGGCTCATGAGGTCCCCGATCCGCTGGCGTTCGAAGAAGGCGAAGGGCCTGGAGAGGAGGAAGCCGTAGAGCTCCTCCCGCTGTTCCTTCTCCACGGTGCGGCTGAGGCCGATGAGGGTGTTGCGCATCAGGTAGCGGCCGATGCCGGCCGCCAGGGTGAAGGCGAGCATGACCAGGAGCATCCTGCGGGACTGGCCGTACTGGGCGAGTTCCAGGGCGTGGACGGCCCGGCCGCTCCAGTAGGGCACCCAGGCGGCGAAGAGGCTGCAGAGGAGGGTCGCCCCCAGGCCCGCGACCAGGGTGCCGCGATGGGGCGCCACCAGCTTCCACCACCAGAAGGGGCTTGAACTCGTCCTGGCCACGTAGCCTCCTCTGCCAGCCTATCGCGAAATACCGGGCAGGTCCCTTGGCGGAGGGCACCCCGATCGCGCATCTTTGAGTCACCCGCCTCCGCTCGAGGGGTCCCATGGCCCGTCTCCTCTCTTTCGCGCTCGGCTTTGCGCTGGCTTCTCTGGCGCTCTCCGCCCAGATCGTGGAGGAATCCTTCGCCCGGGATCCGGGCCCCCTGGACTTCATTCGAGGGGAAGGCTTCGAACAGGCCATCCTCCAATCCCTCACGGGGGACTCCCTGGTGGGCATGGATGCCCAGGGGCGCCTGGTGCCCCGGCTCGCCGAGCGCTGGGAGGGGAAGGGCGGCGCGCTCCGGCTCTATCTGCGCAGGGACGCCCGCTTCGAGAACGGCAGTCCGGTGACAGCCGAGGATGCGCTCTGGACGCTCCGGACCCTCCAGGACGATCCCCAGGCGAGTCCCACCAAGCGGGGCCTCCTGGCGGGCCTGCGCTCCCGGATCGTGGACGGCGCCCTCGAGCTGAGGGGAGACCGGCCCCTGCAGCGCCTGCTCTGCGAGTTGATCCAGGTGCCCATCGCCAGGGCCGGTCACCCCGGCCAGGGGTGCGGACCCTTCTCCCTGCAGATGAAGGGCGGCGAATGGCACCTCTCGGCCCGGTCCCACTTCCTCCACCCCGGCATTACCGGCCTGCGGTTCCGGCTCCTGGCCGATGAGCAGGCCCTGCTCCTGAACCTCCAGAAGGGCTGGCTGTCCATCGGGGTCCCGCCCCCCCGCCGGGGCCTGAAGCCTCCGGCCAGCCACAGGGAGATCCATCAGCCCCTCCACGCCCAGCTCCTGGTCTGGAGCCGGGTGGGGGCAACCCCCCTGGCGTGCCTGGAGCGCTGGCGAGGCGAGGCCGCTCCCGAGAGTCTCTTTGGAGGGCAGGCCCGCCCCAGTCGGGGGCTGCTCCCGGAGAGCCTGGGCTTTCCGGCGAGGCGGATGGCCGCCCGGATCGACCCCCCGCCTCGGGGTTCCCGCTGGGAGATCCTCTATACGGCCGGGGACGAACCGGTGGAAAAGTTCATGCTGGCCCTGCGGGAGCGGGCCAGGCGGGAGGGAGTTCTCCTGGAACCCCGTCCCGTGGAGGCGGCGCTGCTCTTTGATCGGCTCGGCAAGGGGGACTTCCAACTGGCCTGCGCCGTGAATGTCTTCGAGCCCCACCCCTGGTCCGTGCTGGATCTGCTCACAGAAAAAGGCGGGATGAACTTCTCGGGCTGGAGGCACCCTGGGCTGACGGCCCTGCTGCCCCGGCTCAGGGAAGCCAAGGGCCCGGTCTGGGAGGAACTGCAGACGCTCTGGGCCGAGCACCCGACTTCGCTGCCGCTCCTGGATTTCCTGGGCGGCGTGTGGGTGGACCGGCGGCTGGAGGTGGCGCCCAGCGCCCTGGGACTCTATCGGACCACTCCGGGGGCGGCGGGGTGGAGGTGGAAACCGTGAATCCGGGCGATGCGGCGATACGGGGGACAAAAGGATGAACCACAGAGGGCACAGAGAAGAACAAGAGAGGACACAGAGAAAAGATAAGCACGGTTTTCCTTCGTTTTTTTCTCTGCGTCCTCTGTCTTCCTCTGTGTTCTCTGTGGTTCCGTTTTTAGGTGGTTTGGGCCGGAAGGCAGGCTTTTTAGCCCAGGGCTGGTTCCTCTGGGGCCTGGCCCTGGCGTCGGCCTTCGCCCTGCCTGGCAGACCCTGGCGCACAGCCCGACCTCCGGAATTCCCCTGGGAGATTCTGCCCCTCTGCGCCCTGCTGCTGGGCTCCCTCGTGATATTGGCCTTCAGCCTCGCCTGGCTCCTAGGATCCTCGGCGGCCCGCAGTCGCGCCCTGGCCCTCTGGGAGGCCCCTCCGGAGCTGCTCTGGGGGGGGTTGGCCCTGGCCCTCTGGCCCGGGACCTGGGGACCTCCAGGAAAGGGGGCCTGGGCCCTGGCCTTCCTGCTGGCCGCCCTGCCCACGGAACTGCGCTGGCTGGCCCAGGCCCTGCCCCGGGAGCGGCCCTTCCCGGCAGCCTGGGGTGAGCGCGTCCGCCTTCGGTCCCGGGGCCTATCGCTTCAGGCCCTTCTACTCCGCTGGATGGCGGTGCGATTTCCGCTGTGGTTGACGGCGACGCTGGTGCTGGAGCGCATCCTGGCGGTGCGGGGCCTGGGTTCGGACTGGATGGCCCGGGTGGCCGTCCAGGATCGCCTGGGGCTGGGGATCTGGATTGTCGCCTATGCCCTGCTCTGGACACTGGCCCAGGGGCGGGAGGTCCAGGCATGAAGGGGCGCCTGCTCTTTCTCCTGGCCCTCCTGCTGCCGGAACTGCCCCTGGATCCCTTCCGGGGGGAGCTGGGGCCCTCCTGGGGGCATCCCCTGGGCACGGACGTCCTGGGCCGGGATGGCTGCCTGCGGCTCCTCCAGGCGGGATCACGCAGCCTGGGCTTCGCCACGGCGGTGGCGCTCCTGGCCCTGTTCCTGGCTGCGGTGGCGGCCCTGGGGGTCGAGCGGTTCAGGGGGGCCCGCTCCGCCCTGAGGGCCATCCCGCCCCTGCTCTTCCTGCTGCCCCTGGCCGCGGCCCGGGGCGGTCTGGGCTGGACGGCCCTGGGGCTGCTGCTGGGCGCCCTGCTCGCCCTGCAACTGGAACCCGCCCTGCGGGCCCGGCTGGATCCCTTCCGCCGGGGGCCGGCCTGGGCCATGAACCGTGTCCTGGGGGGAAGCCTCCTGCACCGGGCGCGCATCTGGGCGCCCTGGGTGGGAAGCCAGGCGGCCGCCCTCTTCCCCACGGCCTGGCTGGGGGCCCTCTGGGGCGAGGCCACGCTCCGCCTCCTGGGCCTGGGGCCGGGGCCCCAGTTCGATTCCCTGGGCCTGCTCCTCAACGAGGAACTGCCTCGGCTCTCCACGGACGGTACGGCCCTGGGCTGGGCCTCCCTGGCCCTGGTGCTCGCCCTGGCTGTGGCCTCGGCATCCGGGAAAGCCTGCCAGGAAGGATGACCCGGGGAAGGCCGCCTCGCTAGAACGCCACCTTCACATGCATGACGGGATAGGTGGAGCGGGCGCTGAGCTGGAAGGGAACGGACTGGCCGTTTTCCCACCGATACTGCGTGGAGCTCTTGGAATCACCAGGCAGATAGAGGTCGACGCCGACCTGCACCCGCACCCGGTGGAGGCGGAACATCTCGAGACCCGCCGAGAGTTTGTACCCCAGGCCATCGCTGACGCTGTGATCCTGCTCCGAGATGAAGAGGTAGCCGATGCCGAGCCCGAAGTAGGGGGAGAACTGTCCGCTGAAGGGTATCCAGGCGCCACTGAGGAAGGCTGGGGAGAAGAGATAGGAATCGTCGGATCGGATGAAAAGGCCCTCGACGCCGATCTGCCAGTGCTCCGCTTCGTAGAGGTAGCCGAGGGATAGCCCAGATCTATCCTCATTCTGTTCACCCGTGAACAGGGGCTTGTGCACGCCCAGGATGAAATGCCCCTCGCCGGAGCGCT
Organism: Holophagaceae bacterium; assembly: GCA_043723905.1. Taxonomy (GTDB): domain Bacteria; phylum Acidobacteriota; class Holophagae; order Holophagales; family Holophagaceae; genus JAYREN01. Next base: position 31,088 of record JAYSNJ010000109.1, on the reverse strand, counting down.
TGTTGAAGGCGCGGCCCTCGTCGGCGGTGACCGTGGCCATCCGGGCGGTGTCCTCCGCGGGCTTGTGCCTGAGAACCGCCTCCACCAGCCGGGGGATGACGATATCGCATTCCTCGAGGGAGCTGGCCGTGAGGGAGGTCGAGGCTCCGGTGGCGCCTTCCTGTCCGAGTTCCTCCATGGCGAGGGGGATCTTGGTGCCGAGGCGGCCTGCGACGCGCAGCACCAGGGTGCGTCCCTGGCGGTTGCGCGTGTCGGGGGTCAGGGGCTGCACGCCTTCCAGGCTGGGGTCCTCGTTCACCGCGTACCCCAGCCGCCGCAGCTCGTTCATGGCGAGGGACCGCAGCGTGCGCAGCGTCTGGGCGTCCAGGCCCCCTCCGTCCACGACGATCACGTTGACCGTGGCCTGCTGGCTGCTCTGCGGGAGGGAGGCCCTTGCCGGGGCCATGGCCTGCAGGGGGTGCAGGCCCAGCAGCAGGGCCAGGAGACCGCCCAGGGCAGGGCGGCTGGAACCCGAATCAGCGATGGCATCAATCATGGCAATCCTCGGTCGGGTGAAGGTCTGCGAGTGAGAACGGTCGGAACGAAATCCTACATGGATTGCCCTCGCTGCGCATAGGTCCCATCGGCCCCCTGCTCCCGATCCCGGAGAGGGGTCGCAGGATTGAGCGCTAGTCTCCGCGGCCCGGTCGGCATCCAAGAGTCCACTGGAGGAAACATGCTCGGCACTTCGATACCCCCCTTTTCGCTGCTGGACGACCAGGGCGCACCCGTCACGTCCCAGGGGCTGGCCGGGAGCTGGACGGTGCTCTACGCCTACCCGAAGGACAGCACGCCGGGCTGCACCACGGAGGCCTGCGACTTCCGGGACAACTGGGCCCGGGTCCAGGCCCTGGGCGCCAAGGTCTACGGCATCAGCCGTGACAGTGTGAAGAGTCACCAGAACTTCATCCTGAAACAGGAGCTGCCTTTCCCGCTGATCTCGGACCCGGAGGCCACGCTCCTGAAGGCCCTCGGCGCCTTCGGCAAGAAGGTGATGTACGGCAAGGAGATGGAAGGCATCCTGCGCAGCACCTTCCTGATCGACCCGGAGGGTGTGATCCGCCACGTCTGGCCGAAGGTCAGCGTGAAGGGGCACGTGGCGGAAGTGCTGGAGACTCTGGCGAAGCTGAGGGCCTGAAGGATGGCGCTTCGTTTCATTCATGAAAGGAAGCCCGCCGGAGACCGCTGAGGAACGGTCGAGGGCACGGAGAAAAGCTGGAGAGGCATCACGCCCTGGCTTTTCCCCGTGCCTTCGGTGTCCTGCGTGGTTCGCTTTCGGGCGATCCCTCGGCTCAGTCGCCCATGATGCAGTAGCCGCCATCCACGTAGAGCACCTGGCCCGTGATGCCTCGGCCCATGGAACTCAGCAGGAAGACCGAGGCGTCCGCCACCTCCTCTGCGTCCGTATCCCGGCGCAGGGGGGCGCGGTTGCGGTGGTGGCGCTGCTTGCTGCCGAAGCCCGCGATGCCTGACGCTGCCAGGGTCTTGATGGGGCCCGCGGACACGGCATTCACGCGGATGCCCGTGGGGCCGAGATCGGCGGCCAGGTAGCGCACGCTGGCCTCCAGGCTGGCCTTGGCCACGCCCATGACGTTGTAGTTGGGGATCGCCCGCTCGGCTCCCAGGTAGCTGAGGGTGAGGACGGAGCCGCCCTCGCTCATGAGGGGCAGGGCGGAGTGGGTGAGGGCCGTCAGCGAGTAGCTGCTGATGTCGTGGGCGATGCGGAAGTCCTCCCGGGTGGTGCCCACGAAGGCGCCCTCCAGGGCCTGCCGGGGGGCGAAGGCCACGGCGTGGACCAGGAAATCCAGGTGGCCCCAGACCCGCTTGAGGAGTTCGAAGCACATGACGATCTGCTTGTCTGAGGTCACATCCAGGGGGATGAGCATGGGGTCGCCCAGCTCCGTGGCCAGCTCCCGCAGGTTCTTGCCCAGGCGTTCGTTCTGGTAGCTGAGGGCGACCTCGGCCCCCTCGTCCACCAGCCGTTGGGTGATGGCCCAGGCGATGGACCACTTGTTGGCCACGCCCACGACCAGACCTCGCTTGCCCTTCATGAGCATGGGAACCTCCGGGAAATTCGGATGAAAGATCGTCCAGGGGGGAAAAAGTCCACGCAGAACCCGGACTATACTCTCCTTGGAAGCCGCCCAACCCCATGTATTCCCGATTCCTCCTCCCCCTGCTCGCCGTCCCGGTCCTGGTGGCCGGGACCTACGATCCCCGGCCGGATCTGGAGGAGGGGCGGTATCTCAAGGCCCTGGGGGAGGCCGAGGCCCAGCTCAGGAGTGAACCCCGCAACGCCCTCGCCTGGGCGGCCAAGTCCGAGGCCTTCTCCGCCCTCCAGCGCTTCGGGGAAGGCTTCGACGCCGCCGAGAGGGCTCTCGCCCTCTCCCCCCGCCTCGCCGACGCCCTCCTGGCCCGGGGCCTGGCTCGGGCGGGGATGGCCGTCCAGCAGCGGAACTTTTCCAGCCTCCGCAACGCCTCCGGGGCCCTGGAGGATCTCGAGGACGCCACCCAGGCCGATCCCCGCCTGGCGACGGCCTGGATGAGCCTGGGGCTGGCCTACCAGCAGCTTCCCGGCCTCCTGGGCGGCTCCACGCGGAAGGCCCTGGCCTGCGCCTCCAGCCTGGGGAAGGTGGCCCCCGCCCGGGGCGAGCTCCTCCGAGGCATGGTCCTCTCCATGGACGGCCGCTGGCGGGACGCCGAGCCCTGCTTCGCTCGGGCCCTGGCCCTGGCTCCGGCGGATCCCGAGGTCGTATACGGGTATCTGGATTCCCTTGGCAGCCGGGAAACCCGCAAGCAGCTGGGCGCCCCCGAGCAGCAGCGCCGCCTGGCCGTGGAGGCCCGGCGCCTGCTGCCCCCGGTGAAGACCCGCGCCCGGGCGCTGGAAGCCATCTGTGACGCCCTGCTGGACGCCGGGCAGGCCGAGGAGGCCTGGCGCATCGCCCAGGAAGCCCTGCCCCGGGCCGACGCCCCCAGCCTGGTGCGCCTCCAGCTCGGCAAGCTGGCCGCCCGCTCGGGTCTGCACCGGCTGGAGGGCCTCGCCCTCCTGGACCAGGTGATTCGCGAACCCCTGGAAGGCGGTTCGGCGGGATACCCCGGCGCCCACTGGCGAAGGGGGCAGATCCTGAACTACCTGGGAAGGAAGAGCGAAGCCAGGGCCGCAGCCGAGGCGGCGCTGAGGCTGGATGCCAAGCACACCGGGGCGAAGAGGCTGCTGGAAGAACTGGGTTAAGAGCCGAAACATGGAACCGGCCCCTCATCCCATTAGAGTGTGCATGGACACGAACGCCGCAGGTGAGCCCCAGGCTCCTCGCGCTCATTGGCCGGGGCGCCCTTTGGCTCCAGACATATTTCGAGGCATGTTGTGGCTCGGGTTTATGCTCCTGGCCGGCTTCGCCCTGTTCCGGCTGCCTTACTGGTTCCCCCCCCAGCAGATCGTGATCTCGACTGCCACAAACATGGGGTTCAACAACCGTGTGGTCGTGATGTCCGTAATTGGGCTGATCGCCCTTCTCGTCTTCGTGCGGGGCCGGACTGTCAGTGCCTCTGGGGAACTGCTCTCAGCCCTCCCCCTTGCGACTGATCCGAGCGGTATAAGCCTACACATTCCCATGCATAAGAACCTGTTGGTTATTGTCCTGGCCGCTTATCTCGGGTCGGCTATGATGCTTTTCTGGACATTGCCTGTGCTTGATGGATACGGGGAGGCTGGATACTTCCTCCATCGAATCAGTCTGATCCTGCAGTACGGGCTCACGCCATACCGGGATATCGAGTTCGGATACGGTCCGGCGCTCATCTATCTCCCCGTTTGGTTCGCCAAGCTGGGGCAACCCCTGGGCCTTTCCCTGTCGGCCTGCTACTTAGGCTGCTATGCCCTTCTTTGCTGTGTCGGCGTTTGGCTGCTCTTCTTCGTCGTGGACAGCGTTGAGATTCCAGTCCGCCGTCGGGTCCAGCTGTTCTGTCTCATGGCGCTAGCCTTTTTCAACATTTCCCTGGGCATGCAGTACCTGCTGATCCGCTTCATTCTGCCCTTCGCCCTGTTCATTGCATTGCATCGACAACTGCCTCGACTTCTCGGATCGGAGAGTTGGATTCGCCGCATCTCCCCATGGGGCCTTTGCACCCTAGCGGGCCTCGCTGCCTTCTCCGTTTCACCGGAAGTCGGTCTCGTCTATGTGTTTTGCCAAAGCGCTGGGTTCGTATTCCGGATGGTCCGTGGAGACAGTGCCTACTTCCCTTGCCTTCTGGCCACACTGGTTACGTTTCCGATTTGCCTTGCAGTGTTCACACCCGGCTACCTCGCGACTGTGTTCATGTTCGCCAAGGGAGGCGCCAACTTCCCCCTTGTCCCCTCCCTGTTCGCCCTTTTCTTCCTGGGAACCCTCTTCTTCATCATCCCCATCGCCTTCAGCGAACTGCGAAGCCATCCGGAGGATCCCCGGAGTCCCCTGCTCCTGCTCCTGACTCTCCATCCCCTGCTGGCACTGCCCGCCGCCCTGGGCCGGAGCGACCCGGGCCACCTCATGGTCAATGGGGTCGGTGCATTCATCCTCACCTTCGCCCTGCTGGCCCAGCGCTCTCCACGGCATCTGCGGACCTTCATGGTCGCCATGCTGGTGATCTTCGGCGGCGCGGCCCAGATGAGTTCTTTCTGGCTCTATGCGGACTACCTGAAACCCGTTCTGGCAACCCTCAGGGGAAGATCGAGGCCGGCAGAAATCCCCTCCCCAGTCGTGAGTATTCTGGGATTGGAACGCTTTTCGCGGATCGCGACTCCGCTCGGTGTGGACCGAGCCACGGAAGTCCTACTGCGCACCAAGGGTCTCTATCTCCCCCAGTACTACCCCGATCCGTTCAATATCGGGGCGCCAGTCCATGTCGCACGGCAGATCCTGGATCTCGAGAAGGCGGACAGTCTGCTTATTCCGGTCGAATTCCTTCAGTTTCGGTCACCCCAGGAAATCGACGATCTCTGGCTGAATCCGGGCTTTCGCCGACAGGTCGAGGGGCAGGAGGAAGACCTCATGCGCCGGGTGCTCCTCTACCCAGTGGTCTACCGCATAACCCGGAAGCCCTACCTGGCGGATCTGGAACTGGCCAAACACATCCTGGCTCACTATCGGCCCATTGGCGTGGGGGCGGGGTATGCAGTGATGGTCCCCAAGCGCGGCGCCTGATGCGCATGGGGCTCAGCCCACTCCTACACGCGTCGGAAAGATATTTTTTTGTGCATTACGTAGGTTCCGACTGTGCTGATGATGATCAAAAAGGCCTGACTGATGAGTGGATGAATTCGGCAAACCTCCACGAGGAAGGGTAGGCCTAGCATTCCCAGGGCTAGGGCGCCCAGATAGGTGAGGTTGAAGCGGAGGAAATCCGCGATAAGGTGGCCCTGAGCCTTGAAGGTCAAGAACTTGTGCCCCAGGAAGGCGCAGAGAACGGAAATGAAGTGCGCCAGTATGAGGATGACCAGATAGTGCAGGCGTTTTCGCAGCAGCACAAAAGCCCCGACGAAGACCAAGTAGCCGAAGACGGTGTTGCAGGCACCGATCACCAGGAAGCGAAATTTCTCATGGCTTTGCCACCGATGGCCCAGGCGAGAGCGCCAGTCCGCGGCGGAGGTATTCGCCTCAATCGTCAAAGTTTACGCGCTCCTGCTCGATAACCAAAGGGCGCTTCATCACCTGGGTGTGGATGGCGGCGACATATTCCCCCAGGAGCCCAATAAAGAAGAGCTGGACGGACCCGAAGAAGAAGACGCCGATGACCATGGGGGCCATGCCCATGCTGAAGCTGTTCCAGAACACCAGCTTCATGGCCAAGTAGGCCAGGGAGATCAGCAGGCTGACGAATCCCAGGAAGAACCCGCCCATGGTCGCCAGGCGAATGGGCACCTTGGAGTGGCTGGTGATGCCCAGCATGGCCATATCGTACAGGGTGTAGAAGTTGTTCTTGGTGATGCCCCGTCGGCGGGTGGGTTGCACGAAGGGGATCTCCACCGGCTCGAATCCGATCTCGGCGATGATGCCCCGGAAGTAGGGATAGGGATCCTCCAGGTCCCGGATGATCTCCACCACTTGTCGGTCATAGATTCCGTAGCCCGTGAAGTTCTGGATGACGCGCACATCCGCGATCTTGAAGAGCAGGAAGTAGTAGAAGCGGCGGATGAGCCACATGACGGGGGTTTCGCGGCTCTGGTTCTTGACTGCCACGACGATCCTGTGGCCCTCCTCCCACCTCCGGAGGAAGTCGCGGATCAGCTCCGGGGGGTCCTGAAGGTCCGAGGCCATGATGATGACGGCAGCGCCCTTGGCTTGAAGGAATCCGTGGAAGGGGGAACGGATGTGGCCGAAATTCCGGGCGTTGACGATCAGCTTCACCCGCCGGTCTGCCGCTGCCATGGCCTTGATCTTTTCCGTGGTGTGATCACTGGAGTGGTTGTCGATGAAGATCAGTTCGTATCTGTACTGGGGCAGTCCCTCGAAGACTGCGTCGATCTGCTCCCTAAGGGCTTCCACGTTCTCTTCTTCGTTGAAGCAGGCGGCGACCACACTGATTAGCGTCTTGGCATCCTGCGCCTTTTCCACCGAGGGCCCTTCGTTCAAGGGAGTGGAAACAGTATTTGGCTCAGGCATTTCATCTCCAAATATTGAATTTAGAAGAATCCAAACTCGCGGAATTCTAAAAAATATACATAATTTTAATTTATCCGTTCTGTATCCCGGAAGGCTTGCCCTGATTGATAATGATCGAGGTGCTTCTGCATGGCATGAAACCAAGGTTCATTTCTGGTGGGGGAACTCTGAAGTCCCTCTTGGGTGACGGCAGAGGCTTCCTGGAATTTTCCGCATTCGGCGTAGGCGACCCCGAGAAGATCCAGGATTTCGGGAGATCTCGACTTGGAGACTCGGAGGGCCGTCTCTGCCAGCCTCATCGCCTCGGGCCCATTGCGAATGGATGCGTCGGGGCTCGTGGCCAGGATCCACCCCAGTCGCATCAGGCTTGGAAGGTGTTCGGGCTTCTGCCGCAGGGCTTCTCGCAGCTGAAGCGTGGCCTCCCGGTCTTGCCGATGGCTAAATAGAACCCAGGCAAATTTCGATGTTGCATCCACAGGGTCTGGATTCAGATGAATGGCGGTCAGGAAGGAGGATCGAGCTTCTTCTTCTCGTCCTAGTTTGAGCAGGCAAGTCGCAAGGTTCCAATGGAATACAGCGGTCTTATAATTGCTATTAATTGCCATCCGATAGTATTCGATGGCTTTGTCTATTTGGCCTTTCTGCAGAAAGGCTTGGCCAATATTGTTTAACGCATCGGCAGATATTCTGGGATCAATCTCGATGGCGCGTTGAAAGCAAATGATTGCATTATCGGCTGATTTCTTGTTGAGAAGCGTCACCCCGAGATTGACATAAAATTTTGCTTCATCGGGTTTGAGCTTGATAGCGGTGCGCAAGTTCTCCAGAGACTCCTGGAGGCGTCCGTGCTGGCCGAGCAGGACGCCAAGGTTGTTGTATGGGTAGGGGGCTGTTGGGGCCAGAGCGCTAGCTCTCTTATACTCCTGGATGGCGGGTTCCAGGTACCCGGCTTCGTTCAAGGCGTGGGCGTAGTTGAAATGGGTGCGGGGGTTGTGGGGCGCCTTGGCCACGGCGTCCATCCAGATATCCAGGGGGCTGCGGTAGTCCTCGTTCCGCAGGTAGGTCAGAACACCGAGGGTGGCGAGGGTGGAGGCCACGAGGGCGAGCATGCCCATGCGGTGAGCGTAGGAGGAAAGGCCGAAACGATGCTTGAGCCACCGGCTCGCCCGGAAGCCCCCGATGACGGCGAGGGCCATGAGGGGGGCCAGGGGAAGATACATGCGGTGTTCCACCGCCAGATCGAGGATCGGCATGATGCTGGAAGTAGGGGCGAGAATAAGAAAGAAAAAGGCCCCGAAGAAACCCAGCTTGTGGCTCCGGAAGAGCGCCACGAGGCTCGCCAGGAGGAGGCCGATCACCACCACCATGCCCGGAAGGATCTGCCCCCAGGTCCGGGCTTCGGGCCAATCGTAATCCAGGCAGAGGGGGTGGGGCCAGACAGTGAGGCGGAGGTAGTGGAGGATGACCCCCGGTTGGCTGAGGGCGTAGCGCCACCAGGGCATCGATAGGCCAAAGCCCGCGAAGCCGCGGGGAACGGTGTGGGTCTGAAGGTAAGCGAAGCCGGCCCAGGCCAGGACCAGGCCCAGGTAGAGGACGCGGCGCTGCCGCCAAGCGTTGCGGAAGGAGCCGGCCAGGAAGGCGCGGTCGTACAGCAGGATGAGGATGGGGAGGGAGACGGCCACTTCCTTGCAGGCCAGGGCCAGCAGGCAGGAAAGAGCTGCTCCCAGGGCCCAGCCGGTGGGCCTCCGGGAATCCGTGGTTCGGATCACACAGTAAAAGGTCAAGAGGGCAAAGAGGCCCATGAGGGATTCGTAGCGTTGGGTGATGTAGGAAACCGACTCGGTCTGGAGGGGGTGAAGGGCCCAGAGGAGGGCAATTAGCAGGGAGAGGAGGGGGATCGCCCCCTGGAATTCCTTCCGGAGCCTCGGTAAGGAAAGAGTCCTCCGAGCAACGCCCAGCAAAGAAAGGGCTGCGAGCAGGTGGATGGCGAGATTCGTCAGATGGTAGTGCAGGGTGTTCATGCCCCCGGTGGCATGGTTGATGGCAAAGGTGAGATTGACCAGGGGGCGGCCCAGGAGTAACAGTCGCGCACCGATGCGTGCGAAGAAGACATCCTTGAGGGGCCAAAGGCTCTGGATCGAAGAATTATCCAGGATGTCGCCGTAGTCATCATATAGGAACCCGCCCCTGAGGCTATTGGAATAGGTCAGCCCTACGGCCAGGGCCAGGATCAGGCACAGGAGCCAGGGGGAATCCAGCCAGCGAGGCGAGGTCCTCGGGGCCGGATCGGGAGGCTGCGCGGGTCGCTCAGTGCCAAAGCTGGACATCGGGGCCTCGTAAGTGAGTTTAGCGAGAGATGATCTGGATCGGACAGCACGCTCCCGAGGGCTGGAAGCTCCCGTCTTCCAGCCATCATCCCCCGATCCGAATCGATTGACCATTCGCTATGCGGGTGCCGTTTTGCGTCGACATGCCTGACGTGATACGTCACCCGAGCCTCCCTTCTCCGAAGGTGCAGAACGATATTCCCGTGGACGGGCGTGCGGGTTCAGGGAAGAGATCATGGCCTCCGGATGGCATCAGACTTGCTTCTACGGTGTCGGATATCCATCCACCAAGGAGGACCCTCATGAAGAAGCAGTCAGGCTTCACCCTCATCGAACTGCTGCTGGTGCTGGCCATCATCGGCATCATCTCGGCGATCGCGATCCCCGCCCTGCTCGGGCAGCGTGCCCGGGCCAAGCAGAAGGCGGTTCTGAACATGATCACCAATGTCACGGGCGAGTGCGCCCGCGTCAATGACACCCTGAAGGAGAACTCGACTGCTGCGGTCACTGCCGCGACCGTCGTCGCTTCGACGCTCTCGCTCAGCAACTTCCAGTACCCCGCCGCCCGGAACCCCTATGGTGGAACGGCTCATCCTTATCGTTCCGCAGCGGGCGCCAATGGTGAGGTATCCTTGATTTCCGATGAGGCTTATGTGGATACGGCCACTTCCAGGACCTACGCAGCCGTCCTGATCACGGGCTACTACGTGGACTCCGCTACCAATACCAGTGGATCCTCCGTCAAGGTCGTCGCCCTCGACTAGTCCCATCGTCGGTTTGCCTAACACCCCCCAGCTCGCTGGGGGGTTCTTATGTCCGGGGGAAATGATGATCCCCTCGACCTAACCAGGGCCTGGGCTCTGTCTTGATGGATGGCGGATGCAATATCGCGCGATGTGCTTTCTCGGCGCATTTCTTCTCTTCGCCCTGGAGCCGATGATCGGGAAGGCGATCCTGCCCTATTTCGGGGGCGGGGCCGGGGTCTGGGTCGTCTGCCTTCTCTTCTTCCAGCTCGTGCTGCTGGCGGGCTATGCCTACGCCCATTTCGTGGCCGCTCGGCTGCAGTTCCGGGTCCTGCGCTGGGTGCAGGGGAGTCTGATCGCCCTGGCCATCCTTTCGGCCCTTGTCTCCGTTCTCTGGGGCGGGACTCCCTTCCTCCCCGGTCCGGGGCTTCCCGGGAGCACCATCCACCCTCCGGCCCTGGCCATCCTGGCCGTGCTGGCCATGAGTTCGGGCCTGGGGCTCCTGGTGCTCTCCACCACCTCCCCCCTGGCGCAGATGTGGTTTTTCCGTGCCACCGGGGACCGGGAACCCTACCGTCTCTATGCGGATTCCAACTGGGGCTCCTTTCTGGGGCTGCTGTCCTACCCCCTGCTGGTGGAGCCCCTGCTGGGGTTGAAGGCGCAATCGTGGCTCGTGTTGTCCGGCTTCACGGTCTATGGAGCCATCTGTCTGCACATCCTTTGGAAGAGTCCGGACCGGGTCCCGGTGAAGGCGGGCGAAAAGTCGCCTGCGCCGCTCGCCGGGGAGGCCTCTGCTCCAGCTGATATCTCCTTCCGGGCTGTGGCGGTCTGGTCCGGCCTCGCGGCTCTGGGTACCGTGTGGCTGCTGGCCATATCCGAGAAGCTCTCGACGGATGTGGCCTCCCTGCCCCTGATGTGGATCCCGCCTCTCGCTCTGTACCTGCTGACCTATGTGCTGGTGTTCGATGGCCGCCTCAACCTCTGCCGACGCTGGGTGAATCTGCTGAACATCGGCGTGTTGGGGCTTTACGCCCTGTTCCTGAGCCTGCCTGTCTTCCTTTACATCTATTTCCCCACCCTGAGTTCCCGGGACTCCGGGCTGCTGGCTGGCCTCCTCCGGGGATTGCAGTGGATGCACGGTCAGACCCTATTTCTCGTGGTTTTCTCCCTGGCTGCGATGCTGGCCGCCTGCCTTCTCTGTCATCAGCGCCTGGCGGAACTCCGCCCCCACCCTTCCAGGCTCACGGTGTATTTCCTGGCCATCGCCGGAGGGGGGGCCCTGGGGGGGGTCGCGGTGAGCGTCGTTGCGCCGCTCCTGTTCAACCAGAACTTTGAGTTGCCCTTGGCGATCCTGGGTGTGTTCGGGATGGCCCTGCTGGGCTTCCGCAAAATCGGGCGCCATGCGAGCTGGACTGGCTTGATGATTTCCTCCGCTGGCATCGCCGCAGCCCTCGTCCTGCTTGTGGGGGGATGGGCCGAGACCGACCAGCGCCACTATCGGGATTTTTTCGGGACCGTGCGCATCTCCCAGCCTCATCGGAACCTGATCCAGATGACCCATGGGAATACGATCCACGGGATCCAGTTCACGAAGGAGCCCCTCCGCCCTGCCGCCTACTTCGGGCTCAATTCGGGGATCGGGCGGGTGATTCGGTGCCTCCAGGCAGAGCGCCCCGGGCTCAAGGTCGGAATCATCGGCCTGGGCGTGGGGAATACCCTGGCCTATGGGCGCAGCACTGACCACTTTGTGGTCTATGAGATCAGCCCCAAGGTGATTCGACTCTCCGGTCTGCAGGGGGAGATCTTCAAGGTGGCCAGTTCGACACCGGCCCAGGTTGAGATCCAGGAAGGGGACGGGCGCATCCTGCTGGGGAAGGATGTGGCCGCCGGGAAGCGTTTCGATCTGCTGCTGGTGGATGCCTTCTCGGGGGGGAACATCCCAGCCCATCTGTTGACCCAGGAATCCCTGCAGCTCTACCTTCGGAGTCTGGAACCCGAGGGAGTCCTCGCCCTCCACGTCAGCCACAATCTCCCCCTGTTCCGGCAGGTAGGATACGGGTTGGACGCCCTTGGTCTGCCCTCGGTGCAGGTCCGCAACGAAGGCACCCTGGGAAGGGACAAGGAGGGGAAAATGCTGATGGTGGAGATGCCATCCATCTATTGGCTGGCATCTCGCGGCCCGCTGCAGGTGTTTCGTCCCGAAATCCTTACGGGAGCCGTGTCAGTCCTGAACCCGGGCGGGTCTTTTGAGCGCCAGGAACTCGAGCGGTTCAAGCCTCTGCTTCAATCCCCCAGCGCACCCTCCAGTCACGCACGGCCCTGGATGGATGATCGCTACAGTCTGATCCCTCTGCTCTTCTAGATCGTATTGATCGATTGCCAGGATCTATTTCAGGCGCGCCAGTTCGGCTCCGGTCTGGTCCGTCTGGTAGGCTGTGGGCGTGCCGCTGTAGTACGGGTCCGAAACGGTGATCGTGTATATAAGACCGCTGCTACCAATCGTTATGGAGTAATTCATATTGGTGTTCCCCTTTGGGGAAAACGCGGGCAGGATGGCGGTGCTTGAAACATAAGTTCCGTCGGATTGTTTTGTCCAGGTATACGTGCCGTCAGCACCATAAATCCCAATTTCGGCTTTCTGGCTTTCCAGCATCATCGCCAGGATCTTGGAATTCGTGATGGCGTCGCCGATGACGCGGGCACGGCGCCGCTGTCCCATGAAGGAAGGAATGGCGATGGCGGAGATGATGCCGATGATGCCGAGGACGAGGAGCAGTTCGATCAGGGAAAAACCGGAGGTGGTAGGTGAACGTCGCATGGAGACTCCCGGGATGCCTTAGCCAATCTAGGCGGAATTGCTGGCCTATGCCATACATGGTTGCATAGACTGGGCCCATGGATGCCTGCCCCCGCCCTTCAATCGAATATCCCTGCCGCGTGCCCCTCAAGGTCATCGGCAGGCAGGGTGTGCTGGATCCGGGGCGAGTGGCCGAATTGATCCTGGAACACCTCGGACCGCAACCAGAGGCGGACCGGGAGCCCACCGCCAACGCCATCGGCGCCTACATCTCTTTCACCTTCTGGGTGGCCCTGCCCGATGAGCACGCCGAGCGGCCCCTGCGGGAGGCCTTCCTGGCCCTGCCCGGCTATGTGATGCAGTTGTGAGGGGGCCATGGACGCAACGGGCTCGATCCATTACCGCCGCCGCTGGTTCTATGTGCTCTGGGGAGTGCTCCTCCTGGCCAGCCTCGGTGCCCTGGCGCTCTGGGAGACGCCGAAGCTGACGGGCACGGCCCAGTTCACCCTGCAGTTGCAGGTCCAGAATCTCCCTGCCCGGACCCAGGTGAAGGTATGGGCAGGGCCCCGGGGGGGCTGGCCGGGGTCGGCCTGGCGGGACCAGGGGGTCGCCGCCGAGGTCCGGATCGTGGCTGAATCCGTGACCCTGGTTGCCCTCCCCCTCCTCGTGGCCTACCGTCGCTGGGTGAAGGACACTATCCCCCGCCGCACTGCGGATCTGGTGGTGCTGCGCTTCGAGGCGCCCGGTCAGCCTCCGCGCTATTTTGCCCAACCCCTTGTGGGGGATTGGCTGAGCGGTATTCTTCGCCCCGGTCGGAGGATGACCCTGCGCACGGAACGCCGGTGGCAGGACCTGGGGACCGATCCGGCGGGGTTTTCGGCTCTGGAGTGATACCAGGGTGCGTTCGAAGAAAGCTATCTGCGAAGCAGAGCGCGTCAAGCGCAGCAGCGCAGACCGGCCTGCCCCCGAAGGGGGTGTGACGGGGGCCGAGGCTGCGATGCGGAGCGACTTCGAACGCCCGACGACATTCTTGATCGTTGAATGCGAATCGGAATGAGGCCCTGCATCACCCCTCGCTGGCCTTGCCCGCCAGCCCCAGCACGGCCTTGAGCCTGGGCACGGAGCTGCGGCTCACTTCGAGTGTCTTCCCTCCCGTCACCCGGACTTCGCCCCGGCCTCCCAGGAGGGGGCGGAAGCCCAGGACCATGGCGGGGCGGAGCAGCAGGTGGCGGTGAATGCGGAGCAGGTCCTCCTCGGGGAAGGCCTCCTCCACCTCGCCCAGGGTGTTCCAGGAGGTCCGGAAGCGATCCCCGGCCCAGGCCGAAACGATCTCGTCCTCCACTTCGAAATGGGTCACCTTCTTCAGGTCCAGGAACACGAAGCCTTCCCCTGCCCGGGCCGGGAAGCGGGTGCCGCTGCCCGGCAGCAGGGCGGCGAGTTCGGGGCCCTTCCGTCGGGGAATCTGGTGCTGGCGGAGGCGATCCAGTGTGCGGGTCAGGCGATCCTCCGTCACGGGCTTCAGGAGATAGTCCACCGCCGCGGCCTCGAAGGCCTGGACGGCATACTGGACATGGGCCGTCACGAAGACCACGGGAGGGGGCGTTGCCAGTTCCGCCAGCACCTCCAGGCCCGAGAGTCCTGGCATCTGGATATCCAGGAAGAGGACATCGGCCTCCTGGCCCGATTCGAACCAGCCCAGCACTTCGGCGCCGCCGGGCAGTTCCGCCAGCACCTCGCAGCCCGCCTCCCGGAGCAGGCGCCCCAGGCGCCGCCTCGCCAGGGGTTCATCGTCGGCCAGCACCGCGCGCAGGGTCATCACGCCTCCCAGGGGATCTGAAGCTCGGCTCGCGTCCAGGGCGCTTCCCGGAGCAGCTGGAACCGGGCCTTGTCCCCATAGGCCAGTTCCAGGCGGGATTTCAGGTTGGCCAGCCCCACACCCGTCCCCTTGGTGCGGGGGGAACTGGCCTGACCCGTATTGGCCACCGTCAGATGCAGCGTCGACCCCTCGATGCGGCCTTGGATCCGCAGGAGCCCCCCCTTGGGATCCGCGGCAATGCCGTGCTTGAGGGCATTTTCCACCAGGGGTTGGACCAGCAGGGGAATGGTCTCGATGCCGTCGAGGCGGGGATCCCAGTCCCATTGCACCTGAAGCTGTTCCGCCAGGCGCAGCTGTTCCACGGCCAGGTAGCTCTCCAGGAGGCGGCGCTCCTTCTCCAGGGGCACCCTGGGCGCGTCGCCGAGGCTGAGGAGCTGCCGGTAGATCTCCGCCAGATCGCGCATGCCCTTGACGGCGGCCTCCGTGTCCTCCCGCACCAGTTCGGCCAGCCCGTTGAGACTGTTGAGCAGCACATGGGGCGACATCTGGGCCTTCAGCAGGTTCCAGCGGGCTTCTTCCGTCTGGCGCAGGGCCTGCGTCTTCTCTCTGCGTCGCGTCTCCCAGAGGGCCAGGGCAAAACCGATCAGGGCGTGGAAGATGACCCCCCAGAGAGTGGTCACCACCAGGAACAGGGGCAGGCTGAAGCCCGGGAGCTTCTGCAGCAGAGGCTCGGTTACCCGCCGGATCTCGGTCCAGTTGAAGCCAAGGGAGATCAAGGAGTAGATCAGCCCGAGGACGAGGGCCTGGAGGGCACCTCGGAGCACGGGAGCCATGGGGCGGCCGTCCCGGGTCCACTGCCAGGGGAGGGGGGTGAGGCCGAACAGGAAGAGCGCACCTGCAGCGTACGCCAGGATCATGTGGAGGGAAAGCTCTGGAACCTGGGGGGAATCGAGCGGTCCCTTGGGGATCAGCCGGGTCACGAAGAGCATGCCCGTCTGGAGGGCGAAAAGCCCCACCGTCAGGCCCAGGATCAGGGGCTGGCGGAGGCGGCGGGGGATGGCCCCCAGGGCGTCCTTCATGAGCATGGCAAGGTCTCCGGCCGTTTGGGAATTCTCAGGGCGAGGGTCCAGCCCGATTCCGAGGGCACGAGGGTGGCCGAGCCTTCCGAGTCCAGGGCCGCCAGGATCCGTCGGCGGGACTGGAGGAGCGAATCCGGGGACGGCAGGGGGATGGGGCCACGGATGCCCAGGCGGATCTCCAGCCAGGATGCCGTTCCGGAGACCTGGATGTCCAGCTCCACGGCAGTGTCGGTGGGGAAACCCGTCAGGGCCTGCTCCAGGAAGGAGAGGAGGAGGAGGGGCGGCACGGCCTGCCCGTCCTGCTCCAGGTCGAAGCGGGTCTGGACCCGGAGCCGCTCCTTCCAGCGGTTCTCCTCCAGGGCCAGGTACTGCTCCGCCATCCGCAGTTCGGCGCCGAGAGGGATCACGGGCCTTTCCGCCTCCACCAGCCATTGGCGGTAGAGGGCCGCCAGGTCCACCAGACCCTTTTCCGTGGCCCGGGGATCCCCGGGGGCCAGATCCGCCAGATGGTCCAGGTTCCCGAAGAGCAGCCGGGGACTGAAGGCGCCCCGGTGGCTCATCCACTGGGCCTGCCGGGCCCGGGTCTGGGCCTCCCGGGTCTCCCGGGACAGGCGCTCGCCCCGGGCGATGAGGATCCCCAAGGGGGCCAGGAAGACGAGTGCGAACATGGCGAGACCGGTGACTAGGCCCAGGAAGAAGGCCTGGCCGCCCTTGCCCCGCAGGATCAGGACCAGCAGGGCATGGAGTGTTCCCACGAGAAGGGCGTAGCCCAGGGCCTGGCACAGCCCCCTGCCCAGGGGGGCCAGGGTGCGGTCATCCCCGGTCCATTGCCAGGGTGCCGGGCAGAGGAAGATGGCCGGAAGCCACAGGGCCACGAAGGCCAGGAAGCGGAGAAAGGTCCCCCACCCGTGCCAGGGGACGACCATGGCCATGAATGAAATGGACAACAACCCCAGGCTGAGAAGAACCACCCAGTAGCCGGGGTTCCGGGCCCGGCTCTGGAGCGATTGCTGGATTTCCTGGAGGCGCATGGGGGCTTTCCTAGAAGTGGACCTTCAGGCCCAGGCCGAGAGACGAGAGCTGGAGGTCCTGGTCCACGGTAGCTGACTTCCAGTGGGCCTCCACGCTGTAGCCCTTGGCGAAGCGGTAGCCCAGGGCGATGGTGCCGCCCCCCCGCACATAGTGCTGGTTGGCCAGAGGCCCGTTCGAGCGGTCCGTGAGCGACCACACGTAGAGCGTCGGGGCGGCGCTGAGGTAGGCCCCCCGGAACCCGGACTGGAAATAGACGGTGAATTCCCCTCCGATGCCCACGCCATGGGCCTCCCGGCGGGTGGAGCCGTTGGAGAAATCGTCCGTGTCCAGCTTCACCGCCAGGGTGGCCCCCAGGCCCTTCCGGCTCTGGTAGAACACGTAGCCCAGGCTGCCGCCCAGACCCATGCGGTTATCCACCTGGTCCTTCAGCTCCTGGGTGGGCTGTTCCAGGTTCAGCTGGACGAAGGCGGGCTGGGAGATCGGGGCTTCCTGGGCCGCCAGGGGGAGGGCCAGGATGGCGAGGAGCAGGCGTTTCATCATTCCTCCAAAGGAAGAGGCCAGTGTCCGCTGGGGCGGCAGCTCCCCCAAGGCCTCCCGCTGGATCGGCCCGTCCCTCCGTCCGCCGGTGTAACCCATCCGGCGAGTGGTCGCTCATCCGCCTCGGGTATTTCTGGCTCAGCCGTTCCCGTCCCAGCGGTACCGCTCCAGATCCAGGTTCCCCAGCTCGTCCACCTCGATGCCTTCCTCCCGGAGGCGGACGATCTGCACCTGGGCGCCCCACCAGCGCCCCTTGCTGGGCACGTAGCCGCGGGTGTTCACCACGCGATGCCAGGGCAGTGCGGTGCCCTCCGGCAGGCCCTTGAGGATAATGCCCACCTGGCGGGGGCGGCGGGGGTAGCCGGCCATCAGTGCGATCTGGCCGTAGCTGACGAGGCGGCCTTCGGGGATCCGTGCCACCCAGGCCAGGACGGCCTCGCGAAAGGGTAGCGGCCTCATCCCCGGATATCGGGCTTGCGCTCCACCCCGACCCGGGTCCCGAAGCCGCCCTCGTAGCTGTGCCAGTGCCCCAGGTCCTCCTCGGGGTAGGCCCAGCACCAGTAGCCGTCGCCGGAATCGAAATCCACGAGCCAGAGGCCCTTCACGTCCGGGCCCAACTCGCGGATGGCGTCGGCCCAGGTGGCGACGAGGGTCTGGAGCCGCTCGCGCAGTTCGTCGGCCCGGGCCTCGTCCCGCTGCGTCTCCATCTCCTGCAGCTCCTGGCTCAGACTGGAGGCCAGTTCGAACACGGGTTTGGTGATGGCCTTGACTCGGGGCATCAGGTCTTGGGCCTCGTCCAGGGTGAAAACGTGAGTCATGCGGCCCTCCGGCGCTCCATCATAATCATTGGATGCGCTTCCTGCCCCTTTTGTCCTCTCATCAGGCTCCGGAACCCTGGATTCCCTTCCGGGAGGTGGAACTGAACTGGGAGGGCGCCCTGCATCCGGGCTGGGAGGTCGCGGTGCGGGCGGGCCTGGGCGTGCACGCCCTGCACCTGCGGCCCCAGCCCTGGGGGGAGAAGCTCGTGCTGGAGGCCCTCGAGGCCCTTCGGGGGAACCTGGGCGCCGATTTCCTGGTGATCCCCGCCGGGGCACCCGGCGGCAGGACGGATCAGGCCCGGTTCCTGGGCGCCCTGGAGGCCCTCCTGGAGGCCCTGCAGGGGCGGGGCGTGAAGATCGCCCTGCGGCCCGCGCCAGGAGTGGCTCCCGCGCTGGTGGCCCTGCTGAAGGAGCTCCGCTGCGACGCGGTGGGCTACTGCTGGGACTCGGGCGTGGGCGCGGACCTGGAGGTCCTCTCGGACCGGCTCTTCTGTGCCGTGGGGGACGGGGAGAGCGATCTCTCGGGCCTCCGGCGCCTGGGGTATCGTTGGAACCTGGCCCTTCCCTCGACGGATCCGCAGGAGGCGGCCCGCACGGTGGCGCGGCTCCAGGCCTCCCATCCCATGATCTTCTTCCCCGAGGTGACCCCATGAAGCCACTGCTGGTGGTGGCAGGCGAGGCCAGCGGCGATCTCCATGGGGCCGAACTGCTGCGCGAGCTGAAGGCCCGACGGCCCGATCTGCGGGTCCTCGGCGTGGGGGGGGCGGGCATGACGCCCTACCTCGACCGCAAGCTCGCGGATGTGCGCGAGCTGGGCGTGGTGGGCCTGGTGGAGCCGCTGGTCAAGATCCCCCGACTACTGGCCCTGCGCCGTGCGCTGGTGGCCGCCGCCCGGGAAGAGGGCGTGGGCGCCCTGCTCACCATCGACTATCCGGGCTTCCATTTCGGGACGGCGGGCATCCAGGGCCTCACTCAGGCCATGCGCCAGGCCCTCCCCGAGGTGGCCCTCCACCACTATGTCTGCCCCCAGGTGTGGGCCTGGAAGCCGGGGCGCATCCCCAAGCTGGGCCGCCTGCTGGATACGCTCTACTGCCTCTTCGATTTCGAGCCGCCCCTCTTCCAGGGCTATCCCGTGGACGCCCGGTTCATCGGGAACCCGCTGGTGGAAGTGGTGAAGCCCGAGGTGGACCGAGCCGCCTTCTTCCTGGAAACGGGGCTGGACGCCTCGAAGCCCCTGGTAGCCCTGCTCCCGGGCAGTCGCCGGGGGGAACTGCAGCGCCTGCTGCCCCCCATGGCCGCCCTCGCCACGGCCTGGCGGGCCGATCCAGCCCGAGCGGAGATCCAGTGGGTGCTGCCCATGGCCCCCACCCTCGACAGGGAATTCCTGAAGACCCTCCTGGAGGGCGCGCCCGTGAAGGTCGTCGAGGGACGGAGCTACGCCGCCCGCGCCTACGCGGACGCGGCGTTGGTCTGTTCGGGCACCGCCACCCTGGAGACCGCGCTGCTGGGCACACCCTTCGCCATTCTCTACCGCTTGAACCCCATCACTCTGGCCCTGGCCCGGCGCTTCGTGAAGGTGCCCCACTTCGGGTTGGCCAACGTCGTGGCGGGACGCGAGGTGGCGCCGGAGCTGCTCCAGGGCGAGGTCAATCCCCGGAGACTGGGACAGGAACTGTCCAGACTGCTGGAGCCTGGACATGCGGCCCGTGTGCGGAAGGATCTGGCGGAAGTGCGGAGTCACCTGGGCGAGCCCGGCGCCGCCGCCCGGGTGGCGGAGCATCTGCTCGGGACGCTGGATCAGAACCGGTAGTTCAAGCACCCCATCAGCGCGATGGCATCGATGCCGGGATCAATCTTGCCTCCGAGGACCTTCAGCTCGGCATCCAGATGGCGCATCATGCGCCATCCGAACCCCAGGGTGACGGCGGCATGGAGGACGCGCCGCGTCTGCCCCGTGCCCGTCACGTCCTTGCCCAGGGACCAGGCGTAGCCGGCCAGCCCCGCCGTGACATAGGGGCCCAGGAGGGTCTTCTCGCCCTCATCCCGGAGGAAGTAGACGGCCTCGCCGTCCAGATGGAAGGCCTGGATCTGGCGATCCTCCGTGCCCAGGTTGCCCTTGCCTTGGGGCCAGCGGTCCGCACCCAGGCCCAGGCGGCCGTGCAGGCTCTCCCCGAGATCCAGTTCGGCGAACAGGCTCGCCCCGAAGCCGGGGATCCTCAAGCCCCCCAGGGCGTCGCGAAAGCTCCCCTCGGGAATGCTGATGCGTCCCTGAAGCCCGAGCATGCTGGGCTCCAGCACCTGGGCCCCCAGGGGGAGGACGAGGAGCAGCGAGAGGAGGGCGGGGCGGATGCGCATGGGGCTCATTCCTGGTATCTCCCTATCACGCTATCCCATTGCCCCTGGGCCTTCAAAATCAATTCCGCCACGGGCCGCAGCACACCCTGGCCGCCCCGCACCGGGATGATGAGATGGCACACGTCCTTCACCTCCTCCACGGCGTCTTCGGGGCAGCACGCCAGACCCACCCGGCGCAGGATGGGCAGATCCGGCAGATCATCGCCTATGTGAGCGACCTGCTCGGGCGCCAGGGCGTACTTCGCGCAGAGCTGGGCCAGGATCGGGCCCTTGGTGAGATCGCCGGCGAAACAGTCCTCCACGCCCAGCTGTCTGGCCCGGGCCCAGGTGGAGGGACTGTCCAGCCCCGAGATGAAGGCCACCCTGATGCCGCAGCGCTGGAGGTACACCGTGGCCGCGCCGTCCCGCACGTGGAAGGCCTTGGTGTGGGTGCCGTCCCCGCCGAAATTCAGCTGGCCGGTGGTGAGGACCCCGTCCACATCCGTGCAGACGAGGCGGATGGCTCGGGCGCGTTCCTGGAGCGTGGGCATGGGGACTCCTGCTGGGCAGTTTACCGAGGGGACGCCGCCAGGATTGTGTCGTTCTTGACAAGGCTGCCGCGGAATATTACCGTTTGGTTGTGGAGTAGACATGAAGGGCCATCTCGCCAGCAACATGATGATCGACGAGGTGAGCGGCCTCTTCGGTGCCCTGGGGGACGCCTCCCGGCTGAAGATCCTCCGCGCCCTGCTGGATGCCAAGGACCCCATGAACCAGGGGAGTCTGGCCGAGGCGGCGGGGCTCTCCCAGGCCAATGCCAGCAAGCACCTCGCCTGCCTGGTGCGGGTGGGCCTCGTGACCCGCAGCCCCGAGGGCAATACGGTCTTTTTCACGCCGGTCCTGCCCCTGGTTTCCGAGCTGTGCGAACTGGTCTGCGGCCATGTAAGTGAGCGGGCGAAGGCCTCGTACCACGCCCTGCGCTGACTGTCCCTCCTCTCCCGCAGGGCTCCGGGTCCTGGGCGCTCCCGCCGGATAGACTCGTAGCAGGAGATATTTCGTGAATCCCCTTCGCCTGATGTTCTTTGTGGCTCTCGCCTTCGCGGCACTCTTCGTGCTGCGGCGCATCCTAGTCTTTGTGCGAGGAGGCATCAGCGTGGAAAACATGAATGAACTCAAGACCCAGGGCGCTCTCGTCGTGGATGTGCGGACCTCCGGGGAATTCGCCCAGGGCAGCGCCCCGGGGAGCCTCAACGTCCCCCTGGATGAACTGGCCCAGCGGCTCGGTGAGCTGGATCGGGACAAGCCGATCATCCTCTGCTGCGCCAGCGGGGCCCGCAGCATGTACGCCCTGCGATTCCTCCAGCAGGCCGGGTACAGCGATGTGCACAATGCCGGGCCCTGGCAGCGGACGCTCTGAGGGAGAGATCTTTGAACCGGACTCGCCTCGGCGATCACGCGTGAATGCCCGGGAGGCGTGCCTTTCCGGGTTGCGCACGGTCCTGTTCGTGTCAGTGTTCACCGCGGGTCTGCTGGCCCAGGATTCGATGGAATTCGGCCCCTTCCCGACCCGGGAGATGTTCCCCCTTTTCCTGCCCGCCCTGGCCTACCAGCCCGTGGATCCCACGCCCCTGGGCGCGGGCCGCTGGCGGGTGTCCCTGGATCACATCCGCGCGAACACCTTCGAGTTCTCGGACATCCTGAAGGAGCAGACGCCCCGGGACGCCCAGGGCAGGGTGGCGATCACCCGGGACTTCGTCCTGGCCCATGCCGCCGAGTACGCTTCCATCCCACTGGTGTATTTCTTCGACGAGGAGATCAGCCGCACCACGCTGCGGCTGAGGTACGGGCTCACGGAGCGGACGGATCTCTGGGCCGAACTGCCCTTCCAGAGCCACAGTGGCGGGTTCCTGGACGGCGTCATCGAGGGCTTCCACAGCCTGGGCTTCGAGCAGTTTGGCCGCGACCGGGTGATCCAGGACCAGCTGACCCTGGTGGTGATGACCCACGGGGAATTGAAATTCTTCAGCGACCAGGCGATCCGAGGCAAGACCCAGGATCCGACCCTCGGGGTCCTGCATCGCTTCGCGGGAGGACCCACCTGGGCCCTCTCGGCCTACGGTGCCCTCAAGCCCCCCCTGACCACCACCTACGATGTCTACCGCTCGGGCTGGGATTACACCCTGGGGCTGACGGGGCGGTGGCAGCCCGCGTCTCGCCATGTCTTCTATTTCGGGGGCGCCTTTGTGGGGCGCCCTCCGGGCAGCAGGGAATACAACACCCTCGCCTTCGGGGGCATGCGGGACGGATGGGGAGCCCACGGCACCTGGGAATACCGCCGGTGGTCGCACATTCACCCCTTCTTCCAGCTCTATGCCCAGAGCGGCTACCTCCATCCCCAGCGCTACCAGAAGCTCGACCGGTACAGCCTCCAGCACGATCTGGGCTTCCACTGGCCGCTGGGGAGGAATGCCACCCTCACCTTCCGCTATCTCAACAACGTCACCCACAACGAAAACACCGCGGACATGGGGTTGGGGCTGAGCCTGGACGCGCGCTTCTGAGCCGAGGACCTGGACTGGCAAGTCGGGCCCGGTGACAGGGATCACAAGGGGAAGGGGGGAGGGGGAATTCCCTTCCGGGGGCAGAATAGTCGGAATAATATTCTGCATATGCGAATAGGAGTCCTCCCCTCAGGGGGCTCCCCGCTCGTCCAAGTCCGATTGTGGAGGCTCCATGTCCGTCCTCGAATTCAACGGCAAGCAGCTGGAACTCAACGAAGAGGGATTCCTGGTGGACCCTTCAAGCTGGACCGAGGAACTGGCCCTCCTCCTCGCCCAGAAGGAAGAGAACCTGGATCAGCTCAGCGAGGATCACTGGGCCGTCCTCCGCTTCATCCGCGCCCATTTCCTCGAGCGCCAGGCGGCGCCCATGGTCCGCTCCATCTGCAAGACCACCGGCGTGCCCCTCAAACGCATCTATGAACTCTTCCCCAGCGGCCCCGCCAAGGGCGCCTGCAAGCTCGCCGGACTGCCCAAGCCCGACGGCTGCGTCTAGGCATGGCACCGCTGCATCTGGGCGTGGTCCTGGCTGGCGCTTGGTGCGTCACGGCTCTGGTCGTGGAATTCCGCCGGGTCCGAGCCTTCGGCATTCGCCGCCTCTTTGCGCCTTCCGCGGGCGATGCCGCGGCGGGAGTCCGCTACGCCTTCACCTGGGCCATGGCGCCCCAGGCCAAGGAGAGCGTGAGGGACAATCCGCTCTCGTACGCGGCCGGGATGGCCTACCACGGCGGTGTCTTCGCGGCCTTCGCGCTGCTCGCGTTGCGCTTGATGGGGCTGAACCTCGGTGGTCTGCACCTGTCGAGGATTCTCGCCTGCGTCACCCTCGCCGGTGCTCTGGGTGGCCTGGCGCTCCTCGCCAAGCGCCTGCTCAAGGCCCATCTCCGGGGGCTCTCCTGTCCTGATGACTATCTTTCCAACCTCCTGGCCACGGCCTTTGCGGCTCTGGCGGGGGCGGCCGTCCTGGAACCGGCCCTCGAGACGGCCTGGATGGGGGTGGCCATCGCGCTGCTGGTCTACCTGCCCCTGGGCAAGATCCGGCACTGCGTCTTCTTCTTCTCCACCCGGTACCACTCCGGCGCCTTCTTCGGCCGCCGGGGCGTGTTTCCTCCGGGTCGGAACCGGGCCTGAGGGGGATGACCATGTCGGAACACGATGAACTGGAATCCCGCCTCGAGGCCCTGACGCAGGCCGATTTCGCCCGAGGGCTGGCCGTCTTTCGCCAGAAGCTTCTGGCTGTCGACGCCTCGTACCTCAATACCTGCGTCCACTGCGGCCTCTGCGCCGAGAGCTGCCACTACTACCGCATGAGCCCCGAGCTGGAGAACATCCCCGCCGCCAAGCTGGAGAAGATCGCCGCCGTGTTCAAGGGCGAGTTCACCCCCCTGGGCCGCTTCGCGCCGGGACTGGTGGGCGCCCGGAAAATGGACAAGAACATGGCCCGGGCCTGGGTGGACGCCGTCTTCGGCCGCTGCTCGCTCTGCGGGCGCTGCAGCCTCAACTGCACCGTGGGCATCGCCCTGCCGCGCCTCTTCCGGGCGGCCCGGGCGGCCCTGGGGGCCATGGGGCTGGTGCCCTCGGATCTGCAGGCCACCGTCGACACGGCCCTCCAGCACGGCAACAACATGGCCATCCCCAAGCTGGACTGGGTGGAGACGGTGCAGTGGATCGAGGAGGAACTCCAGATGGAGACCGGTGATCCCGAGGCCCGGCTGCCCCTGGACAAGCAGGGCGCCAAGATTCTCTTCACCGTGAACCCAAGGGAACCCAAGTTCTTTCCGCTGAGTCTCCAGGCCAGCGCCAAGGTGTTCTGGGCCGCCAAGGAGGACTGGACCCTCACGGCGGACACTGGCTGGGATCTGACGAACTACGGCCTCTTCAACTGCAACGACAAGGAGGCCGGCGCGCTCACCCAGAACCTGGTGGACGCCATGGAGCGCCTGGGCTGCGAGACCCTGGTCATCGGCGAATGCGGCCACGGCTTTGCGTCCGCCCGGTGGGAGGGCCCGGAGTGGCTCCAGAAGACCTATCCCTTCAAGGTCGTCAGCATCCTGGAACTGATGGACGAGTACCTCCGGGAGGGGCGGATCCAGGTCGATCCGGCGAAGAATCCGAAACCCGTCACACTCCACGATCCCTGCAACCTGGTGCGCCACGGCGGCATCTGCGAGGCCCAGCGCCGCGTGCTGCGGGCCAGCGCTTCGAATTTCATCGAGATGACGCCCAACCGGGAGCACAACTTCTGCTGCGGGGGGGGCGGCGGCCAGCTGGCCATGGGCCGCTACAAGGACCGCCGCCTGAAGTCCGGGGGCATGAAGGCCCAGCAGATCCGAGATACCGCGGCCGAGGTCGTCGTCACGCCCTGCCACAACTGCGTGGACCAGATCATGGAACTGAACAAGGAATACAAGCTGAAGGTCCAGATCAAGACCGTCGCCGAAATCGTGGCTGACGCGCTCGTGCCCTGATCCCCCGCTTCCCGCCGACTCCTGCGCGAGCCAAAAAGCAGAACCACGGAGCGCACAGATAAAAAGAAGAAACAAAACCTGATTTGTCTTTTCTCTGTGTCCTCTGTGGTTCATTCCTTTTTTCCCTAATCCGTACACCACCCGGAGTTAACCCATGAATTCCACCAGCCCTTTCCTGAACCTCGCCATTCCGCCCGAAGTGAAGATGATCTACCTGGACAACGGGGCCACGTCCTTCCCCAAGCCGCCGGAGGTCTATGCCTACATGGACACCTTCTACCGCAGCGCGGGCGTGAATCCGGGGCGGAGCGGCTTCGATCTCTGCCTGGAGGCCGGGAGCCTGGTGGACGAGACCCGCAAGCTGCTGACGGCCTTCTTTGGCGGCACGGATTCCAACCGCCTGGTCTTCGGCTACAACTCCACGGACGCGCTGAATCTGGCCATCTGGGGCACGATCGAGCCCGGCGATCACGTGGTCACGACCCACCTGGAGCACAACGCCACCCTGCGGCCCCTCTGGAAGCTGGAGCAGGAGGGCGTGGAGGTGGACTGGGTGGACTTCGATGCCCAGGGCTACGTGGATCCCGAGCTGATCATCTCCAGGCTCAAGGCCAACACGAAGGCCGTGGTGATGAACCACGGCTCCAATGTTATCGGCACCGTGCAAGATATCGCCCCCATCGGGAAGGTCTGCCGGGAGCGGGGCATCCTGCTCATCCTGGACGTGAGCCAGACCGCGGGCATGGTGAGCGTCAAGATGGATGAGTTGAACGCCGATATCGTCTGCTTCACCGGCCACAAGAGTCTGATGGGTCCCATGGGCATCGGCGGGATGTACGTGCGGGAGGGGGTGGACATCAGGCTCACCCGCGCCGGCGGCACCGGTGTGAAGAGCGCGCAGCGGGCGCACCTCGACGAGTATCCCTACCGCATGGAGTACGGCACGCCCAATCTGCCCGGCATCGCGGGGCTCAACGCGGGCGTGAAGTGGGTGAATGCCCTGGGCATCGAGGCCATCCACCGCCACGAGATGGCCCTCTGGCGAAGGCTGCGGGAAGGGATCGCCGGAATCGAGGGCGTGACGATGTACTGCCAGGAGGACACGGGCAAGGGCCGCATCAGCGTGCTGTCCTTCAATGTGGACGGACTGGAGGCCATGGACACCGGCACCATGCTGGACGTGGACTACAACATCGCGTGTCGCACGGGCCTCCACTGCACGCCCATGGTCCACGAGCACCTGGGCACCGACAAGCTCCACGGCGCCGTGCGTTTCGGCATCGGGGCCTTCAATAACGAGGCCCATATCGAGGCAGCGATCACGGGCGTGCAAGATATCGCCGAGATGCAGCGGAAGCGGCGGTCATAAAAGGAAGGTGGGAGTCCTGGACTCCCACCTTCCATTCATGGCCCGAAGGCCGGGGCTCGCCTGTTGCCCCAAACATAGGTTCGGGACCGGGGGTCGCAAGACTTCCTTTGACGGGGCCGGGCCATGCCGGTACATCAAAGGGATGCGGGTCCTGCTGCTGGACAATCTCGATTCCTTCACTCACAACGTTCGCTCCGGCCTCGTTGAGGCCGGGGCGAACGTTGTCGTGCAGAGGAAGGATCAGGTTTCTTTGGCCGATATCGAGCGGGAGGCCCCGGATCTCCTGGTGATCGGCCCCGGGCCGGGCCGTCCCGAGGAGGCGCACCTGGCCCTGGAGGCCATCCGGGCCTTTGCGGGGCGCCTGCCCATCCTGGGCATCTGCCTGGGCCACCAGTGTCTCGCCCTGGCCTTCGGTGGCCAGGTGGGTCGGGCCCCGCAGCCCGTCCACGGCAAGGTCTCGGCCATCCATCACGCGGGCCGGGGCCTCTTCCAGGGCCTTCCCGATCCCTTCGAGGCCGGCCGGTACCACAGCCTTACGGTCACGGGGCTGCCGGAATGCCTGGAGGCCACGGCCTGGAGCGAAGAGGGCCTCGTCATGGGCCTGCGCCACCGCAGCCTGCCCCTGGGAGGCCTGCAGTTCCATCCCGATTCCTTCCTCACCCCCCTGGGGCCGCAGATCTTCCGCCATGCGCTCGCGGCCCGTTTCTGAGACCTGGCGGGCGGAGCCCCGCACCCTGGAGACCTCGGATTTCTTCGCCGAGCTGCCGCAGGAGCCCTTCGCCTTCCTCCATGGGGAGGGTCGGTGGCTGATGCTCGCGGAGGATCCTCTCGCGGCCTTGGACAGTCCCTGTCCGGAGGTCTTCTCCCTCGAGAGGCGGGGCCAGCTCCCGCCCATACTGCCGGATCTCCTGGGGCAGATCTCCTATGAATACGGCTATGGCCTGGACCCCGCGCTGCCGAAGGCGCCCCCTCGCGAAGATCCCCTGCCGAATTTCCGCCTCACCCTCTACCGCAGGATCCGGCTCTATGACCGCTGGAAGGGCATCCTCTACACGGCGGAGCGGGAGAGCACCCGGGAAGTGGAGCCCCGTCCTCACGGCCTGGGCCAGGGCCCCTTCGAGGCCCGGAAGCTGGGCGACAGCGAGAGTCCGGCGAGCTACGAGGCCAAGGTGGCCCGCATCCGCGAGGAGATCGCCCGGGGCAACGTCTACCAGGTGAACCTCACACGCCAGGAGGAATGGGGCTATGGCGGGGATCTCTCCGCCTTCGCCAGACGACTCTTCGAAGCGAATCCCGCGCCCTATTCCGCACTCATCGCCGATCCCGAATGGGCGGTCATCTCCTCTTCGCCTGAGTCATTCTTCCGCCTCGAGAATGGGCGGATGTGGACCCGCCCCATCAAGGGCACGGCTCCCAGGGGCTCTGAACCCGAGGAGGACAGGCGCCTGGGCGCCGAGCTGCTGGCCAGCCCCAAGAACCGCAGCGAGCTGGCGATGATCGTGGATCTGCTGCGCAATGACCTGAGCCGCATCTGCCGGGTGCCCTCGGTGCGGGTGGAGGCCTTTCCGATTCTCGAGAGCTACGCCAATGTCCATCACCTGGTGGGTGCGGTCTCGGGCGACCTGAAGGAAGGGGTCACGCTGGCCGAAATCCTGGAGGCCACCTTTCCCGGGGGCTCCATCACCGGGTGTCCCAAGCTGGCCGCCATGGGGCTCATCCGGGCCCTGGAAGCCAGGCCGCGGAGCATCTACACCGGCGCCCTGGGCTGGTGCCGGGCGGACCTGGGCCAGGGCGAATTTTCTCTGGCCATCCGCACGGCCTGGGCCTCCCAGGGGCTCCTCCGCTTCGGCGTGGGCGGGGGCGTGGTCTGGGATTCGGACCCGAGGGAGGAATACGAAGAGACCCTGCACAAGGGGAGGAGCCTGGTCCGATGCTTGAGCTGAGCCTGGAAACCCGCGTGGACTTGGCTCAAAGCTCCGCGCGTCACGGCCTGGGGCTCTTCGAGACGATCCGGATCCAGCGCGGGGAGCCCCGCTGGATGGAGCTGCACCTGGAGCGACTGGCTGCGGGGTGCGCATTTCTCGGACTGGATCCGCCGCCCGCCGCCAGGGTCCTGCGGCAGTTTGTCGATGCCCGGACGGCCTGCCATTCCCTCGAGCGCGGTGTCCTGCGGCTCCTCGCCGTGGACGGGGCCCTGCGTGTCGTCGCAGGACCGCTCGAGGGGGCTGTGGGAGGGCCGGTGAGCCTGGGGCGCAGCCTCGGGACCACGCGGTTCACCGGGAACCCTCTGAACCGTTTCAAGACGCTTTCCTACCTGGAGAACCTGAGGCTCACCCAGGAGGCCACCCGGCGGGGCCTCACCGAGGTGGTGGCCCTCAACGAGCTGGGGCGCCTCAGCGATGGGGGCCGGACCACCCTCTTCGTCGTGACCCCGGAGGGCGTCCTCACGCCCCCGGCGGGAGACGGGGCCCTGCCCGGCATCGCCCGGCGGGTGCTGCTGGAGGCGGGGCTGTGCCGAGAGGCGACCCTCGAATGGGGGGACCTGGAACGAAGTGAAGGCGTATTCCTGGCGAATGCCCTGCGCGGTGTGATGCCCGTGGATCGGCTCGAGGGTCCCGGGGCCCTGGCCCCGACTCATCCGGCCATCCTGAGGGCTGCCATGGCACTGGCCTGAGAAAAATTTATTTTTGTAGCTGCCCATGTTTTCGGCAATAATGTGGGCCCCAAATCACCCCTCCAGCGTGGTTCGAGGTCGACGGCGAGTCAGGGCAGTTCGGAGGACGCCATGATCCACTTTCCTCGCGAGGACGAGTTCCTGGAACGTCGGCGGCAGGGGGAGCGCAGGCGGGTGAGTGAGCGCCGGCGATTGGGGCAGGCCCGGCGCAGGGGCGAGGCCGAGGGCCCAGCCACGGCCGCGAATGCCATTTTCACGAACCTGGGGGGCATGGCCCCCGAGCCTCCTGCGCTCTACCAGCCCGTGGACACCCTTCCTCCGAGAAGAGGCGAGGATCCTCGCGCCAGGCCCCGGGGGGAGACCTCCCTGGAAGCCCTCGGCGAGGCCGCCAAGCTGCGCCGCCAGGCCGAGGAGGCCATCCGCCTCGAGGCGCTGCTGGATCTCTGCGAGGCCATGTCGCCCGAAGCCACGGAGCAGATCCTCCACGAGCTGCGGGTGCATCAGATCGAGCTGGAGATGCAGAACGAGGAGCTCCGGCGGGCGCAGATGGAACTGGCGACTGCCAAGTCGCGCTATTTCGATCTCTATGACCGGGCCCCGGTGGGCTACTGCACTCTCGATGGACACAATCTGATCCTGGAAGCCAATCTCACGATGGCCACACTGCTGGGCGTGGTCCGCAGCGCCCTGGTGACGCGCCCCATCTCCCAGTTCATCCTTCCCGAGGACCAGGACGTCTACTACCTGAGTCTCAAACGGCTCCTGGAGACGGGGTCCCCCCAGGAGTGCGAACTGCAGATGCTAAAGGGGAGGGGCGAGACCTTCTGGGCCCTGCTGGAATTCACACTCGCCCAGGAGGTTGACGGCCCGGTGTGCCGTCTGGTGATGAGCGATATCACCCAGCGCAAGCGGATGGAGGCCGACCACCGCCAGTTCCAGAAGGCCGAAAGCCTGGGGCGCATGGCCGGAGCCATCGCCCACCACTTCAACAACCAGATCCAGGGCGTGATGTCCAGCCTGGAGATGCTGGGGGAACTGCCCCGGGGTGCGGACCCCGCCAAGTATCTGGCCCTGGGCACCCGGGCCTGCGAACGGGCCGCTGAGGTGAGCCGGATGATGCTGGTCTACCTGGGGCAGACCTGCAGAGACCGGGCCCCCCAACTCCTGTCCGAGCTCTGCCGGGGAAGCCTGTCCCGGATCCAGCTCACCCTGCCGGACACCGTGACCCTGGAGTGCGATTTCCCAAGTCCCGGTCCCGTCGTTCTGGTCGACGCAGAACAGATCCAGCAGGTCCTCTCCAGCCTCGTCACCAATGCCTGGGAGGCCATGGGCGAGGGCGGGGGGCTCATCCGTCTGGCCCTCAGGACCTCCGGGGCGGCCGACATTCCCACGGCCCATCGCCATCCGGTCGGCTGGGAGCCCCAGGAACCCGACTATGCCTGTCTGGAAGTGGCGGACACCGGCTGCGGGATCCCGGACGCCGACATCGAAAGGCTCTTCGATCCCTTCTTCAGCACCCGCTTCTCCGGCCGGGGACTGGGCCTGCCCATGGTCCTGGGCATCGTCCAGGCCCACGGCGGAGCCGTCACGGTGAAGAGCCGGCCGGGCCAGGGGAGCACCTTCCAGGTCCATCTGCCGGTAATACGGGAAATGGGGTCTTGACGGCCTGACCCCGCTCTCACTTCAGGAAGAAGAGGGCCGCGGCGCCCGCCAGAGTGATGATCGTGCCGAGGATGGCCAGGGGGGTGATCCGCTCCTTGAAGGCGAACACGGAGACCGGCAGGAGGATCACCGGGGAGAGCGACATCAGGGTCGAGGCCACGAAACGAAGGAGGTGGCAACCCACCGAGATCCGAAGAAGC